>NZ_JAACYW010000018.1 GCF_015356825.1 Catenulispora rubra
CCCCCACCGTCTCCTACCCCGCTTCGACCCCTACCTCCTCGGCCACCGCTCCCGCGACCTGATCCTCGCCCCCGCCTTCGCCAAGCGCGTCAACGCCGGCGGCGGCATGATCGCGCAGACGATGCTCGCCGACGGCCGGATCGTGGGCACCTGGAAGCCGAATCTGCTCGAACCCTTCGAAGACCTGCCGCCCGATCTGCCACTGGACCTGCCACCCGACCTGCCGCCCGCCGCGGCAGAAGCCTGGCAGCGCGAAATGGACTCCGCCGCAGCCTTCTGACCACACCGGTATCCCTCAAGAGGAGTAATCCCGCACCTCACCGGGCATCTGCCACCTGGCGGCCATCGCAGTTCCGCACCAGCCACAAACCGACAACGAAGCAGCCACGAACTCAGCGCGTATAAACGGTGACGAAATCCCGCTCGTTGCCAGACGTGAAGCGTCCCGCCGGCCCGAGCCACGGCGCCGGTTCGGTCCAGCGTCCGTCCGCGTAGGTCCCGAAGATCGGTCGCGTGAAGTTGATGTCCAACTGCATGGCGCGCACCGCGCCGGCCCGCTGGAGGTACTGCGCGAGTTGCAAGGGCGAGGCGTTGTGCACCGCCGCGTAGACCACTTTCCCGTCCACCGTCACCCCGATCCCGGAGCGGTTGCCGTGTACGTCCGCCGAGTTGTTGGTGAAGCCCCACGTCCGCTCGTCCGCCGCGGTCCCGTCGTCGAGGTCCGCCGCGAGCTTCCCGTCGTTGATCATCAGGGCCAGGTTCTGGCGCACGCCGACCACGTCGGCGCTCGGCAGCCCGCCGGGCCACGCCAGGACGTCCATCGAGCCGTCCTTGTAGAAGACCTCCGAAGCCGTCCACGTGCGCAACGGCCCAAAGGCCGTGTGGCCGCCTAGGTAGAAACCACCCCAGGAAGCGTTGTTGGCCATGAGGAACCCCCCGTTCCACCCGGCGAGGAGCCCGCTCGTGCTCGCGGCGTTGCCGCCGGGCCAGCCGTTCCCGCCGGGGACCTGCGAGCCGGCGTGCAGCTCGAAGCGCACCGCCGCGGGGTCGAACCGTGCCGCGAACGCGTCGGCGTTTCCGCTGACCTCGACGCGGGGCGAGCCCGCGTGCCACGCCAGCGGCTCCCCGGCCGGCGCGGAGTCGGTGTATCCGGGCAGCTTCGTCACCGGGCCGGCGGCCGAGGAGCCCGGCACGACCGGGACGTGGGACGGTGCGGTGGCCGACGGCGTCGTCGGCGCCGACGTTGAGGATGTTGAGGACGAAGCACCCGAAGACGCACCGCCCGAAGACGCACCGCCCGAAGACGAACCGCCCGAAGACGCCGCGACCCCCGACGATTTCGAAGCCCCCGTCGGGGAAATCCCTCCCGGACCCTTGCCCGTGGGCGTCGTGCTCATGGCAGAGCCCGTACCACTCGACGAACACCCTGATACGGCGACCACGACCGTCGCGACCGCCACCGAGACGACACTGAAGCGTTTCCCGAAACTGCTGCTCACGGGGATCACCTTAGATGTTCACCCGGAGTCAACGCTAAGTGACCTACCGGTGACGGATAGTCCAGGTTACTCTTGTATCAGGACCCGATAACCCCGATGAGAGCGTGTATAAGGGAAACCATGACGGGGACCATCGACCAAGGGTTCCAGGCCAACGAGAACAAGACCGGGGGTGCCGGACGCCCCCTGAGCCTCGGCGACTCCGGGCACCAGGGCGACTTCGGTGAGACGTTCATCAGAGCCCTGGCCGCCGCGGCCAACCTCGACGCCCTGCGCTCCGACCGCGACCGGGTCGGAGTGGACTGGACGCTACGCTATCCCGCCGCGGACGGACGCCGCGGGTTCCCCCTGATAGACGCCCAGGTGAAGTCCTGGTCCGATCCGCGCGGAAACGACGTCGCCTGGCGTTATCCGCTGGAAGTGAAGAACTTCAACTGGCTCGCCGGGCGTGACTACCTGGTGCCCCGGTTCCTCTTCCTGGTGGTCGTGCCGCGCGCCTCCTCGGCGTGGACGGACATCACCACGGACCGGCTAATCCTCCGGCACGCCGCGTATTGGGCGTGTTTCCACGACGCGCTCCCGTTGCCGGGAAGAAACCGGTCAAGTACGTATACAGTGCGCGTCCCGCGTGAGAATCTGCTTACTATCAGGGCCCTCCACGGGCTGTTCGGCGATGGGTTCCGGGAGATGCTCACGTCATGACCGCCCCCACATCCGCATCCGGCCGGGCCGCAAGGCTCCGGCCGGATGACGTACTCCGCTATTTGGCAGCAACGGGCTGGCGCAGAGGCCGCGACTACGGACGCGGCCAGATCTGGGAGCTCGACCCGCCGCCCGGGGTCGCGAACCCGCACCCGTACGAGGTGCTGGTGCCGCTGGACCAGCGGTTGCGCGACTATCCGCTGCGGATGACCGACCTGCTGGAGACCGTCGCGAACGCCGAACAGCGGGACGCGAACTCGGTCCTCGGCGACCTGGACCTCAAGTGGGCGGACGTGCTCTACGTGCGCCTCAACGAGTTCTCGCTGGCCGATCTGGCGCCGGCGATGACCGGCCTGCGCGATCTGGCGCTGGCCGCGGCGCGCGCCGTGGACGCCAAACACGCCTGGGACTTCGTGCGCGGTGCCGAGGTGGGGTCCTCGCGCACCGGCGTGCCGGTGCTCACGGTGCGGACCGTCCTCACCCCGGACATCGGGGAGCCGATCGAGCGCAAGGTGACCCGGACGATGTACGAGGGCGTCCTGGGGGCCTTCCGCGCGGCCATAGGGGACCACGAGTCGCAGGCGTACTTCCCGATAGTGAACGGCTACCGGGCGACCCGTCCGACCCTCGCCAAAGAGGTCTGTGCGGCCCTGGCGCGGATGGGGGGTCGCAAGCGGTCCGGCTACGAGCTGCGCTTCACGTGGTCGCCGGACGTGCCGTTCAAAGGAGACCAGGCGGTCTTCGAGTTCACTCCGCACGTGCTTGGGGAGGTGGCACGAGCGGCCAAGGAGCTGCGCGACTTATCGTGATCTGTATGTCCTCCATCCGCGGCGCGTACGAAGAGTTCGGTGCGGAGGAGTACTACCGGCGGTTCGGAGCCGACTACCGGAACCCGCATGAGACCGCCGTACGCGCCGTCATCCAGGAGAGTGTGAAGCGGAACTCCTTGGATCTGCGCCACGTGCTGGACTTGGCGTGCGGCAGCGGAGAGGCGACGCGCGCACTCCTTGAGATCGGCGCTAAGGAGATCGATGCAGCGGATCCCTATACGACGGCCGCATACAGCGCCGCTATAGGGATCCCCGCCGAAGAGTTGAGCTTCGAGGACGTCGCGGCAGGCGCTCTGGCCGGCCGCCACTACTCACTGACTGTGTGCAGTTTCGCGCTGCACCTGGCCGACGTCTCTCGCCTGCCGCTGCTGGCGTGGCAACTGGCCCAGGTCTCCGACGCGCTTCTGATCGTCACCCCACACAAGCGGCCCGATCTGCGGCCCGAGTGGGGCTGGCGGCTGGTCGACGAGTTCGTCCGGGACCGGGTGCGTGCCCGGGTCCACCTGTCGTACCGAGACGGCCAGGGTGAGCAGGCAGACGGCCAATAGGCCGCCGAACGCATAGCGTGATCCGAGTCCACTGTCGTGGTGCGCGAACGCTATAGCGGTCGTCACCAGGTAGATGCCGCCGGACGTCCCCAGGCTGCGAGCCGTGCTGAGGAAACCGCTGACGACACCCGAGGCGCTCTGCGGGACCGCGGCCATCACCTGCGCGTTGTTCGCCGGGGCGTAGGCGCCCAGACCCAACCCCAGGACGCCGAGCAGCGGGACCAGCACCGCCGGCTCGAACGGCAGCGCCAGTAGCCCGGCCAGGGCCGCCACGGCCACGCCCAGCCCCACCCCGGCCCGGCACCTCAGGAACGAGGCGCCGACCGCGAAGCCGACCGGCAGCGTGGTCAGCACCAGGCCGGAGGACAGCGCGCTGCTGCCCCGAGCGGCCATGATCACCGGGACCAGCACCAGCGGCCCGAACAGGACGAGGTAGCCGCCGGCTGCGCCGAGCAGGCCCCAGCGGACGTCGTGCTGCTTCAGCGGGCCCAGATCGGGCTTGAGGCCGGGGGTGCGCTCGCGGGTGCGCGGGAGCATCACGATGCCGCCGACCAGGGCCACGATGCCGACCGGGACGTTCACCCAGAACACCCAGCGCCAGCCGAGGGTGTCCACCAGCAGGCCGCCGACCGCGGGGCCCAGGCCCAGACCGAGCGCCTGCGCCGCGGCCTGGACGCCCAGGGCCTGGCGCAGCTTCTCGCGCGGGGCGGCGTTGGAGATCAGGGCGATGCTGTTGGCCTGGAGCATCGCCGCGCCCAGGGCCTGGACCACGCGGAAGGCGATGAGGGTGTCCAGGCTGGGGGCCAGGGCGCAGGCGGCGGAGGCGGCGGTGAAGACGCCGAAGCCGTAGACGTAGAACAGCTTGCGGCCCAGGGCGTCCGACAGACGGCCGGTCGGGACCAGCAGCAGGGTGAGCGTCAGCAGATAGGACAGGGAGACCCACGAGACCGCGGACAGCGACGCGTGGAACCCGGTGCGCAGGGCCGGGTAGGCGAGCGTGGTGATCGAGGCGTCGAGCTGGCCCATGAAGGCGCCGAAACAGACGGTCAGGACCGCCAGTCGCCAGGCTGAGGGGAGGTTGCGTATGCGTTCCGGGCGCGGTCGCTCACGGAGGAGGACGTTCACGATTTACAGCGTACCCCGAAAGTTTCGGACACCGAAATATTCGGAGCGCCGACACTGTGTCTCAACCGTGCGGAGGCACAGGCGCAACCGGGCCTTCGTCTTCTAAGGTCTGGACATGCCTACGCCGGAGACCCCCGCGACGCCACAGAAGTTCGAGGCCCAGACGTTCCAGGCTCAGACGTCCCAGGCCCGGTCGCACGAGCCGCCCGCGCCCGGCGACGCGACCGCGCAGCAGCTCACCGACGTGGTGACGCGGCTGCGGCGCGCGCTGCGCACGTCGATCCGCACGGAGTACCCGTGGGAGGCGCTGCCGATGGCGCAGATCGAGCTGATGCAGGCGCTCAGCGACCGGTCCCCGGCCCGGGTCGGCGACCTGGCGGCGCGCCAGCGGCTGTCCACCTCGACGGTCAGCGGGCTGATCGGGCAGCTGATGACGGCGGGCCTGGTGGTGCGCGGCACGCACGCCGACGACCGCCGGGTGGCGGTGGTGGAGCTGACCGAGGCCGGCCGCGACCAGCTGGCCGACTGGCAGGCGGCGCACCAGCGGCGGATCGGCGCCGCGCTGGAGCGGCTGGAGGTGCCCGAGCAGGACGCGGTGGCGGCGGCCCTGCCGGCGCTGGCGAAGCTGGTGGAGTACTTGTTCGCGGGGTCGGGACTGGGCGCCGAGGACGAGGCGTGAGCCTGCCCCGTCGGCGCCGTCGTCGGTTGCGTGCGGCCAGGAGTACAGCCTGGCTGCCGGGTGATGACAGGATGGAACAGCCAACTTCTGAATCTGCCGCTGAGGACAACGCATGACCATCGATCCGGGAGCCATCCCGAACTTCGGCCCGCAGGAGCCGCCGCAGGGTCCGCCGCCGATCATCAAGCCCGACGCCAAGCTGATCGGTGACCTGTTCGAGCAGGTCGGGATCAAGCACGGCACCGACGACGAGGGCGACATCGTCGCCTCCTGGCCGGGCTTCCGTGTCTACGCGATGTTCCGTGGGGAGAACAAGGAGCTGTTCGCGGTGCGTGCCTTCTACGAGCGCGCGTACCCGCTGGAGGAGAAGCAGGAACTGCTCGACGTCATCGACGAGTGGAACCGCGACTCGCTGTGGCCGAAGGTGTACACGCACACCAACGAGGAAGGCATCCTGCGGCTGGTCGGCGAGTCGCAGATGGTCGTGCCGCAGGGCGTGAACGTCGACTACTTCGTCGCCAGCGTCATGAACTGGGTGCAGGCCTCGATCGGCTTCAACGGCTGGCTGGCCGAGCGGCTCGGGCTCGAGGTCGAGGTGGACTCGGTCGGGCAGGGCGGCGACGACGATGACGACGACCCCGACGGTCCGGGCATCAACCCGGGCGGGATCAACAACTGATCGGCGACCGATCGGCGAGTGTTCGGCAGTGACCGGCGGCTGACGTTTATACGTCAGTCGCCGCAACGGCGTTGAGGGTCTGATTTCCCTTAAGGGCGTCATCGCAGGCCTCGGGGTCACGCAGCGGGCCAGCGGATTTCGGACCCTGCGTTGTCCGCGCGCCAACCGCGGCGGAGTGCCAGAATCAGGGCATGGCGACGGGGCTGAGCAGCATCCGCATCGAGATCGGCGGGTCGGAGCACTGGGGCGTCGAAGCGGCCGTCCAGCCGCTGATCGACGGCCGCGACATAATCCGCGAGTCATTCGTCTCCGGCCCCGGGCTCCCGCCGGAGATCCTGCTGCGCCCCGACGGCGGCCTGCGCGCGGACGCCGAGCCGCGCGAAGTGGTCCTCGCCGAGGCCGACTGCACCCCCGAGTGCTGCGGTGCGCTGGCGGTGACCATCCGCCGCGAGGGCGAGCAGGTGGTGTGGGGCGGCTGGCGGGATCTGAACGGACCGGCACCGGTGCTGCCCGAGTTCCGCTTCGACGCGGGGGAGTACGACGCGGAGATCGCTCGGGCCGAGCACGCCGCGCTGCACTAGCCGGCGCCGAGCACGGCCAGGCACCCGCCTCGCTGCCTAGCGCTGCCGCAGCTCATGGCCGCCCGTCGCTGACCAGCTCTGGCTCTACCGCCTACCGCCGCCGCGGACCCAACTCCACCGCGTACATCGCCGCGAGCACCATCGCCGCCCCGATCCATCCGCGCACCGCCAGCGTCTCGCCGGCGAGTACCCCGGTCACGCCCGCGAACACCGGCTCCATCGTCAGCACCACCGCGGCGCGCGTGGCCGGCATCCGGGCCTGGGACCAGGTCTGCAGGAAGAACCCCGCCGCCGTGCCGAGCAGCGCCGTCACCGCGACCGCGGCCCAGCCCGCGGTGTTCGGGGGCAGCGTCAGCACGTGGCCGCCGCGGCTCCCGTGGCCGATCACCGCGAGCAGCAGCGAGACCGCCGCGACCGTCCCGATCTGCACCACCGCCAGGGCGTACGCGTCGTGCCGGTGCGACCACTCGCCCAGGCCCACGATGTGCAGTGCGAAGAAGAATGCGCCGACCACCGTCAGCAGCTCCCCGCGCCCTATCGACAGGCCGTGCAGTGAGATCAGCCCGAGTCCGACCGTCGCCAGCGCCACCGCCACCCACACCGCCGACGGCACGCGCCGCCGCAGCAGCACCGCGCCGATCAGCGGCGTGAACACCACGAACAGTCCGGTGATGAACCCGGACACCGACGCCGACGCGGTGCGCAGCCCGAACGTCTGCGCCGCGTACCCCGCCGCCAGCACCAGCCCGAGCAGCACGCCGTGCCGCCAGCCGCTGCGCCCCAGCCCGGCCAGCGCCCGCGGCCGCACCGCGAGCATCGCCGCGCACGCCAGCGCGAACCGCAGCCCCAGGAAGTCCAGCACCGGCACCGAGGCGATGGCGTCCTTCACGACCAGGAACGTCGAGCCCCACACCGCCGTGGTGGCCACCAGTCCGGCGGTCGCCAGCAGGCCCGATCGGCGCGTCGCCGCGTACTGGTGCGCGGGGGACAGCGATGACGACGACGGCGAACCCGGCGCCGGCGGTACGCTCAGCGCAGGCTCGGAGGCGGGCGACGCAGGCGCGGCGGGGACTGAGGCCGGGACTGGGCCGGATATCGAGCCGGGGACTGGGCCGGGGACTTCGGTGGTCACGCCCGCCAGCCTCTCATAACTTTGCCGAATGGCGGATTTATATTCGGTCGGCGAGACGGGGTCCGATCACAGGACCTTGGTACAGTTTCCGTTCGAACCTGAATGCGAAGTGGGGGGATTCCACAGTGCTGGAAGCGTTGGCCGAATTCGTTCGGGCGCGGACCACCGCCGAGGAGATCGAAGCGCTCGCCGACGGCCAGGGCCTGTTCCTCCCGCCGGACGCCGGGGTCGAGGTGTCCGAACTCGTGGCGTCGCAGGACCCCGCCGAACTCACCGCCAACGTCGTCTCGCTGCGCAACCTCATGCCGGGCGGGGACCTGTTCCACACCGCCGTCCTGGCCCTCATGTGCGGGACTCTGGTCGAGCGCGGAGCCGACGCCGGCGCTGCCATCGACGCCACGCTGGAGCTGTTCGTCCAGCAGCTCGACGCCCTCGCCGACGAGCGCAACCGCGGCGACGAGATGGTGACCACCGCCGGGCAGCTGACGTTCATGGCGACCATGACGATGCTCTGCCGCTCCGTCGGCACCCGCAAGCGCTGGCGCGCGCGTCCGGAACTGATGGCGCGCCTGGACGATCTCGAAGAGGCCGGCCTGGTCCCGTGGTTCCTGCGCGAGGTCTTCACCCTGCACGACGACGTCGACCTGCTCGTGCTCGACGCCAAGAACCGGCGCGCCTTCCAGTTCCGCATGATCGGCGTCCGCGACCGCCTCTACCACTGCTACGCCCTGCTCCAGGACGCGCTCCTGCGGCACGCCGGACCCGGCTACCTCGACGCCGAACCCGTCGACCCCGAGATGGTCCGCTTCGCCCGCAACCGCGAGCTCACCGAGGACGACTTCGCGAACCAGGACCTGCACGACCACCTGCGGTTCAACTTCGCCCTGCCCGGCACGCTGTTCATGCCCGGCTCGGCCTCGCCCTCCGAGCTGCCGACGATCAACGGCCTGCCGCTGCTGATGGTCGAGCCGAAGGGCATGTCGATCAACTGGAACCCGGCCAACATGTACGGGGTCGTGCACGAGGCGCTCCAGGCCTCCGTGGAACTCGTCCGCGAGCTCGACCGCGCGCAGGCCGACGCACTGTTCGCGAAATGCGGTGTGTAGGTCCGGTGTCGTCCCGGAGGTAGACACGAGGCCGGAAAGCCTTCCCTGGCAAGGAAAACGGCAGAGCCCCGGACCTGAGCCCGGCGAACCTAAGCCGCCACAACCAACCCCTCCAAAGCGAACCAAACGACCTTCCCCGTCGACGTCCGCCGCGACCCCCAGTCCGCCGACAGCTCGCTGACCAGGAACAGCCCCCGGCCGCTCTCCTCCAGATCGTCCGGCAGCGCCGCCGGCCGCGGCTCCGCCCCGACCTGGTCGGCCACCTCGCACGTCAGCCGCTCGTCGTAGGACAGCCGGATCTCGATCGGCCCGGGCCCGGCCGCGTGCCGCACCGCGTTCGTCGCCAGCTCGCTGACCAGCAGCTCCGCGGTGTCGACGGTGTCCTCCGGCAGCCCCCACGAGCCGGCCTGCTGCCGCACGAAGTGCCGCGCCTCGCGCACCGCGTACGACTCCGCCGGCAGCTCCCACGACGCCGAGCGCGACGGCGCGCGCCCGATCCGCGCCACCAGCAGCGCCAGGTCGTCGCGGTCGCCCTCCAGCACCAGCGTCCGGGTCAGGGTGTCGCAGATCTCTTCCAGACCCGCTTCGGGATCGCCGAGGTTCTCCAGCAACAGATGTAATCCGTCTCCGATGTCGCGGTTCTTCGACTCCACCAGGCCGTCCGTGCACAGCACCAGCAGCGAGCCCTCCGGCAGGTCCAGCGTCCAGGACTCGAACGGGTCCGACACGAACCCCAGCCCCAGCGGCCGGTTCGCCGGCACGTCCTCGATCCGCGGCTTCACCGCCGGATCCGGGTGCACGATCACCGGCGGCACGTGCCCGGCCCGCACGATCTCGCAGGTGCGCGCCTCCGGGTCGTGCACCGCGATGATGCACGTGGCGAACAGGTAGCTGTCGGCCATGTCCGGCAGCAGCGCGTCCAGGTGCCCCATCAGCTCGGTCACCGGCAGCTCCAGCCGGGCCAGCGTCCGCACCGCGGTGCGCAGCTGCCCCATCACCGTCGCGGCCTGCATCCCGTGCCCCATCACGTCCCCGACCACCAGCGCCACCCGGCCGCCGGCCAGCGGGATCACGTCGAACCAGTCGCCGCCGACCTCCGCCACGTCGCTGCCCGGCACGTACCGGTGCGCGACCTCCATCCCCGGCGGCGGCTGCACGCGCTTGGGCAGCAGCGAACTCTGCAACGTCAACGCCTGCGACTTCTCCAGGTTGTACAGCCGCGCGTTGTCTATACACAGCGCCGTGCGCCGCGCCAGGTTGTCCGCCAGCTCTACGTCCCGGCCGCAGAACTCGGCGCGCGCCCCCGGGTCGCGGTTGAACGCCAGCAGGCCCAGCACCCGGCCGCGGGCCATCAACGGGCTGAGAAGCAGGGAGCGCCCCGCTATCGCCTGGTAGAAGTCCGGCCGTCCGAAGTCCTCGGAGGTGCGCAGGGCCAGCTCGTCCGGGACCACCGGGAAGAACAGCGAGCGCCGCTCGGCCATGCAGCGCGCGAAGGGGGAGGCCGGCGGGCACACCGCGGTCTCGCCGATCGGCAGCGTGGACAACCAGAACTCCACCGGCAGCGGGTCCTTGTCCGAGACGCCCAGGGCCAGCCGGCGCACCCGCGCGCCGCCGTCCTTGAACGGCGCCGGGATCTCGTGGTGCGTGGCGACCCGCTCCTGCAGCAGCACCCACGTGGTGTCGGCGAAGTCGGGTATCGCGATGCCGACCAGTTCCTCGGCGGTGCGCACCAGGTCCAGGGTGGTGCCGATCTCCTCGCTGGCCCGGTTCAGCAGGGCCAGGCGCAGGCGTACCGAGTCGGCGGTGTCGTGCCAGTCGTGCGGCGGCGCGGCGTGCCGAGGGGTGCGCTTGTCACCCCCTGCTCCGACCGCGCCCGCTTCCGGGGCGCCGGGTGTACCGGAAAAGGGAGGGGCGGCTTGATCCGCCACCGTCCTATCCACTGCTCGCTCCCACCCTCTCGCTGCCTGCCCACCGCGTGCCGTCCGGCGGTTCCCGGGTCGGCATCACCGACTCCGCCGCGGCCCGCGTCCACTCATCCTCTTACCCGCGCGGAACGCCGCTGACCATCACTGACGTTCCGTCACCGGACGGCCACTGTCGAGTATGGACATCCCTCGTCGGTGAACGTGCCGATTCGCCGAAGTATCCGGTCCTCGCAGGCGGGGCCGGGGGCGCACGGACGCGCCGCGCGCTCCCGGTCAGGACAGCGGGTTCTCGAAGAGCGCCACGGGGTCCTTGTGCCGTGCATACGTCCCCGCCTCAGGCTGCTGTGAATGGATCGTGTTGCCGAAGAACCACTTGTTGACTTCTACGTTGGTGAAGCCCTGGGCCGCCAGCTTTGCGCGGGCGTCGTCCTCCGAAAGTCCGGTCACGTCCGGGACCGGGAAGGTCTGGGCGCCCTTGGACAGCGTCAGCGTCACCGTGCTCCCCGGCTGCGCGGACGAGGGGTTCACCGACACCACCGAACCGCCGGCCACGGTGTCGGAGAAGACCTGGTCCGGGGCGATCACCACCTGGAAGCCGGCGGACCGCAGCGCCTGTGTGGCCGAATCAGGGGTCTGACCCGCCTGGTCCGGCACCAGGACCGGCTTGGGGCCGCGGGAGACCGTGATCTTCACCGCGCCGCCCTTCTTCACCTTGCCGGACGGATCCGGCGAGGAGGTGATCACCTGCCCGGACGGCACGCTGTCGCTGTAGTCGTTCAGGATCTCCGGGTGCAGGCCGTCGCGGGTCAGCTCGGCCAGCGCGGCGTCCTGGGGCTGCCGGATCACCGAGGGCATCGAGCGGAACTGCCCGCTGGTGGTCCACCACGCCACGATCCCGAGGATCACCGCGATCACCAGTATCACGGCCAGCGCGTAGTGCCCACGCCGTGGCCGCCAGGGCTGGTCGGCCGGGACGAGCTGGCGCGGCTGGTTCGGGGAGGTGCGGGCCTTGTAGACCTGCTTGCCGCCGGGCTTGGTGGCCCGGGCGGCATGGTCCACCCGCGTCGGATTGGTCGGCAGCGGCGGGGGCGGCGGCACGGCGCGGGTGGCCTCCGGCGCCGGCATCATCCGGGTGCGCGCGGTGTGGCGCTGCCCGGCCAGGGCCGCGAACTCCGCGGTCGCGGTGTTGTCCGGGTCCTGGTCCTCCGGGATCGCGCCGAAGTCCAGCGCGGAGTCCGGCAGGCTGCCGATGGTGCGCAGCACCTCGGCGTGCAGGACGTTGGCGTCGCCCGGCCGCTCGCCCGGCTCCTTGGCGGTGGCCCGGGCGACCAGCGCGTCCAGCGCCGGGTCCAGGCCGGGCACGGCGGCCGAGGGGGCCGGCACCTCGTCGTGGACGTGCCGGTAGGCGACCTGGATCGGGGAGTCGGCGACGAACGGCTTGGCGCCGGTGAGCATCTCGTAGAGCACGATGCCGGCCGAGTACACGTCCGAGCGGGCGTCGCAGATCCCGGACTTGACCTGCTCGGGGGCCAGATACGAGGCGGTGCCGACGATCATCCCGGCCAGCGACACCGTCGCCCCGGCCGCCGCCGAGCGCGCCAGCCCGAAGTCGGCGACCTTCACCGCGTGCGCGTAGGTCCCCTCCTTGCCGATCAGCACGTTCTCCGGCTTCACGTCCCGGTGCACCATCCCGGCGCGGTGCGCGGCGCCCAGCGCCGACAGCACCGGCGCCAGCACCTCCAGCGCCTCGCGCGGGGTGAAGCGGCCGCGGTCGGACAGCAGCTCGCGCAGCGTCTGGCCGTCGATGAACTCCATGACCAGGTACACGTGCCCGCCGTCGGCACTCTGGTCGAACACCGCGACGATGTTGGGGTGGGTCAGGCGCGCGGCGGTCTTCGCCTCCCGGATGAAGCGCGACACGAACTCGTCGTGCCGCGCCAGCTCAGGATGCATGACCTTGAGCGCGACCACGCGGTCGAGCCGCCGGTCGGTGGCCAGGTAGACCGTCGCCATGCCCCCGCGAGCAATCAGGGAGTCGACCCGGTAGCGCTCGTCGAGGACCTGCCCGACCAGCGAATCGTCCAAAGTCTTGTCCACGGAGCAGAGTCTAGAACGTGGGACCGTCGGTGGACGGGTGGGAAACGGCGTGTGGCCGCCCCCGATTGCCCCTACGGGCAGTCATCCGTGTCCGGAAGCCGCCTCCCGGCATCGCAGCGCTCGTGCTGACAATGGTGGATTGAATGTCGTCTGTACCCCTGCGAAGGCGGGATCCATGCACACACCAGAGAAGTTGCCTGAGAATAAGCGAGGAACGGGCGGCGGTGCGGCCAAGGCTCCGCGATCTTCCGTGATGTCCCCCGCGATGTCCCCCGCGGCCGCGGCCCGTGGGCCGATGACCCCCGCCGCGGCCTTGGCGCTTCAGCGCGCCGTCGGCAACCAGGCCGTGTCCCGCATGCTCGCCCAGGAGGAGCACGTCCACGGTGCCGACTGCGGGCACGGTGCGGTCCAGCGTCGCGCGGCCGTCGAGACCGCCGAGGCGCCGGCGGACACCCTCGCCGCCGCCCTGGCCTCCGCGAGCCGGCCGATCGAGAGCGGCACGCTCAAGAAGGCGGAGTCGTTCTACCAGAACGACCGTCTCTCCCAGGGCCGCGTCCACACCGGCCCGCTCGCCCAGCGCGCCGCCGCGGCGTTCGGTGCCAAGGCCCTGACGGTCGGCACCCACATCCTGTTCGCCGACGGCGCCGAGCACGACCCGGCCACCGCCGGCCACGAGATCGGGCACCTCGACAAGAACCTCCGGGGGATCCGCGAGACCGGCACGAACCACGGCGCCGTCACGGTGACCGACCCGAACCAGGACAGTGAGCGCCAGGCCGCGACCGACGGCGACGCGTTCGCCCAGGGGGCCGAGGTCGCTCCGTCCGTCGCGGGGCAGCAGGCCGGGGGCCGGCAGTCCGCGGGGCAGGACACTGCGACCGATGGGGGAGCCGCCACCGACACGGCGCTCCAGCGGGCCACCGTTCAGCGCGCACGCGACTCGGAGCGGCGGCGTTCCATGAGCCCGCGCGAGGAAGAGGACGAGCGTCGGCGCCGTGAACGTTCCCGTGACTATGCGGACCGTCGGGCCAGCACTTCCTACGTCCCAGCCCCCAGTTCCTCCCGCGGTAGCTCTCGTGCATCCACTCCGGGCTACGGCGACGCGTATTACGGCAACGACAACTACGACCGCTACGACCCCAATATCGTGACCCGCGACACCATGCGCCAGAACCCGCCCGGTCGCAGGGCCATCGATCAGAACACTGTGATGGGGAGTTCCGCAAGGGACATTCTGATAAGCGCGGGCAGGCCGCCGTCCGGTACCGCGGCTCATCTGCACACCGGCGCCGCCTACGCTCTCGGCGACGGGTTGTACGGCCAGACGCAGCGGCAGAGCAACCTCACGCCCGGCTCGCATCCGACGAACCTCGACCACAAGAGGATTGAGGATTCGGTGCCCGAAGTCACGTCGATGTTGGGTGTGACGGTGACCGGCGCGGGCCTGACCGGCAGCGGCTCCAGCGGTAGGGGGCACGAGGTCTTCGACAGAATGCGGTACGAAGTCCGTGGCCCGGACGGCAGGAGGATGGTCGACTCACATCCCCTGGATCTGCATGACTACAGTTCCGCTGCCACCCGACGGACCCGCTCCGACTACCCGACGACTCAAGAAATCCGCTCTCGGATGCGATACTCCGCCGCGAATCACGTCATGGACATGGTCCCCGAGGATGATTGGGACAGCGACTACAAAGAGCACCGCCGTCGCAGAAGGCACTGACGCACATCCACGAAGGCGCGGCAGGCCGCCGGTACAGGCCCGCCGCGCCTCACACGTCCTAGTCGAACGCGGGAACCTCGTCCCGCAGGTGGGCCCGGCCGTCCATGGTCGACGAAGCCTGCGCGTGGTAGCGCTTGGGCATCCGGCCCGCGGCGCGCGCCAGCCGTCCGGCCTCGATCGCGTGCCGCATCGCCGTGGCCATCGCCACCGGGTGCTGTGCGCGGGTGACCGCGGTGGCGAGCATGACCGCCGAGCAGCCCAGCTCCATCGCCAGGGTGGCGTCCGAAGCGGTGCCGATGCCGGCGTCCAGGATCACCGGGATCGAGACCGCGTCGACCATCAGCTCGATGTTGTGCGGGTTGCGCACGCCCAGGCCCGAGCCGATCGGGGCGCCGGCCGGCATCACCGCGGCGCAGCCCAGCTGCTCCAGGCGTTTGGCCAGGACCGGGTCGTCGGAGGTGTACGGCAGGACGGTGAAGCCGTCGTCGACCAGCGCCTCGCAGGCCGCGACCAGTTCGATCGGGTCCGGCAGCAGGGTGTGCTCGTCGGCGATCACCTCGACCTTGACCCAGTCGGTGCCCAGGGCCTCGCGGGCCAGGCGGGCGGTGAGGATCGCCTCGCCGGCGGTGAAGCAGCCGGCGGTGTTCGGCAGGACCTGGATGTCGTTGCGGCGCAGCACGTCCAGCACCGAGCCGCGGGTGGCCGTCGACACGCGGCGCAGCGCCACGGTGGTCAGCTCGGTGCCGGAGGCCAGCAGCGCCTGCTCCAGCACCTCCAGCGAGGGCGCGCCGCCGGTGCCCATGATGAGCCGGGAGGTGAAGGTCTTCCCGGCCAGTTCGAAGCTGTCGGCGGTGGTTCCGGTGGGGTCCAGCAGTGCGGTCACAGCGGTTTCAGCCTCCTTGCACGGCGGTCAGGATCTCGACCCGGTCGCCGGCGTTGAGCGGGGTGCCGTCCCAGGACGCGCGGGGGACGACGGTTTCGTTGACGGCGACCGCGATCCCGCCGCGGTTGCCCTCCCGCGCCGCCTCGACCAGCGAGACGACCAGATCCGCGACGGTGGTGCCCTCGGCGATCTGCGAGGGCTCGCCGTTCACTGACAGCTGCATGATGTGCTCAGCGCTCATTTCTCCGGACGCGTCCCGGACGCATCCCGGGCACGGCGAACCTCTGGGGACTGAAGGGGGCCAGCGCCTCCGGGACGGTCCCGGTCGCCAGGATCTCCGCGACCCCGTCGGCGGTGGCCGGGGTGAGCAGCACGCCGTGCCGGTAGTGGCCGGTGGCGTACAGCAGCCCTGGCAGCGCCGTGGGGCCGATCAGCGGGGCGTTGTCGGGGGTGCCGGGGCGCAGCGCCGCGCGGCTCTCGATCAGCGGCAGCTCGGTGATGCCGGGGACCAGTTCGCGGGCGTCGCGCAGCAGCTCGTAGACGCCGCCGGCGGTGACCGCGGTGTCGTAGTCCTGCTCCTCGACCGTGGCGCCGAGCACCAGCTCGCCGTGTTCGCGCGGGACGAGGTACGCGTGGTTGTTGCGCACGACGTAGCGCACCGTGCGGGACAGGAACGGCTTGAAGACGTCCGGCACGGCCAGCCGCAGGATCTGCCCCTTGACCGGACGCACCGGCGGCAGCAGCTCGGCCGGGATGCCGGCGATCTGCCCGGACCAGCATCCGGCCGACAGCACTACTTGGTCTGCGGACAGCGCGGTGCCGTCCTCCAGCACCACGCCGGTCGCACGGTCCCCGGCCGCGGACACCGTCAGCTCGGCGACCTTCGTGCGCACGATCGTCGCGTTCGGATCCCGCTCCAGCGCCGCGAACAGCGCGGCCAGCAGCATCCGGTTGTCGACCTGGTGGTCCCCGGAGACCAGCAGCCCGCCGCGCACCCCCGGCGCCAGCATCGGCTCCAGCCGCCGCGCCTCCCGGCCGCTGAGCCACTCGGCCTTCAGCCCCAGCGACTGCTGGAACACGTGCAGCTCGGAGAGCACCTCGCGGTCGTCGGCGTCGAAGGCCACGGCCAGTGTCCCGGCCTCGGTGTACCCGGGATCCAGACCGCCGGAGGCCTCGCGCAGCTCGGCGACGAACGACGGATACCGCTTGGCCGAGGCCAGGTTCAGGCCGAGCAGCGTCTCCTCGCCGTAGTGCAGCTCGGTGACCGGCGTGAGCATGCCGGCCGCGGCGAACGACGCGTTCGTCCCCGGCGCCGGATCGCACAGCGTCACCGAGATCCCCCGGGCGGCGGTCCGCCACGCGGTGGCCAGACCGATCAGGCCGCCGCCGATGATCAGGACGTCGGAGCGGGCGGGCACAGGCATGGTCATCAGTCTAGATCCGACGTCCGATGTACGGCGGGGCCCGTCTCCCGGAACGCCGGTTGAGCAGCGGATCGACACCGGATCTTCACCGTCTTCGTCCCTTCACCGTCCGGCCGCGCCCTGCCAGACGTTCACCAGCATGAGCGGTTTTCCGGTACTCACCCAATAGAACTCGAAGGCGTTCAGGGCGATCACCAGCGCGGCCAACAGCGCCAGCGGCACGATCGCCGGCAGGCCGGGGGAGGCGACCGTGACCACGATCGCCAACAGCGAGGCCGCCACACGCGTATAGGAAGCGCCACCGAACATCATGATCCGCGTGTAACAGAACGTCGCGATGTACAGCGAGACGCCGCTGCCGAGCAGCAGCGCGTGCACGCCGTGCAGGTGCGCCTGCGGATCGGCGACCGCCTGCGACATCCCGGCCGCGGCCAGGATGATGCCCAGCACGAACAGCATGTGCCCGTAGGAGAACGAGGACCGGACCAGCACCGCCGGGACCTTCGCCACCTTCAGCGCGTGCTCGGTCGCCGAGGCGCCGTACTGGAAGTACGTCCACCACAGCCCGCACGACAACAGGAACGCCACGAACAGCGTCACCGCCTCCTCGCCGTGCAGCGCGTTGCGCGTCCCGCCCTGCCCGATCCCGACCAGCGTCTCGCCGAGCGCGATGATGATGAACAGCCCGAACCGCTCCGGCAGGTGCGAGGCGTCGAACTGCATGTAGTCCAGCCGGTGCCCGAGCACTATCGGGACCGCCAGCTCCACCAGCGCGATCGCCAGCCACACCCACTGCCGGGTGTCGGCCGGCAGCAGGCCGGCCAGCGTCCAGGCCAGACCGGCCAGCACCCCGACGGTGAACGGGTTGAGCCGGATCCGGAAGGCGTCGCGCTCCTGCATCGTGATCCCGAGCAGGATCCGGGTCACCAGGTACGCCGCGCCGAACAGCACGCCGCGGTTGCCGTAGGCGTCCGGCACCGAGATGCACATGACGAACGCGCCGCCGGCGATCGCCAGCAGGATCAGGTGCCGCCTGGTCGCGGAGATCACCAGGCCGTTGAACAGGATGGCGCAGCCGACCCAGGCCCACCAGAACGGCACGAACAGCAGGACCGAGCGGCCCAGGTCCGCCCAGCCCGCACCGACGTACACCGCGTGCGCGACCTGGGTGACCGCGAACACGAAGACCAGGTCGAAGAACAACTCCGCCCAGGTCACGCGCTGCACCGCGTGCGGGGAGCGGCCCCGGTCCGGACCGCTGTCGTCGGCCGTTATGTCGGCGCTCCCGTCCTCGTCGTCGGGTTCGATCGGGGTGTCCCGGTAGTCCTCGCTCGCCACGGCGACCATGATGGCCCATACAGGATTTCCACGGGATACAGTGGCGGACGATGAAACTGGAACGTGTTCTGGTCGTCGGCGGCGGCATGGCGGGACTGCACACCGTGCGGTCTCTGCGCGAAAAGGGTTTCCCGGGCGCGGTCACGTTTCTGGGCGAGGAGCAGCACGCGCCCTACGACCGGCCGCCGCTGTCCAAAGCCGTGCTGGCCGGCAACGGCCGCGGCACGGTCGAGAAGGTCGAGGAGCTCGCCTTCGCGTTCGACTTCGCCGACTCCGGCGTGGAGTGCCGCTTCGGCGAGCGCGCCGTCGGCTGGGCGCCGGGCGTGGTCACCACCGGCACCGGCGTGGAGCTGCGCTACGACCGGCTGATCGTGGCCACCGGCTCGACGCCGATCCAGCTCGGCTTCGGCGAGACGCTGCGGACCTACGAGGACTCGCTGCGGCTGCGCGAGCGCATCACCGGCGGCAAGCGGATCGCCATCGTCGGCGCCGGGTGGATCGGCGCCGAGGTGGCTACCGCGGCGCGCAACGCCGGGACCGAGGTCGTGATCCACGAGGCGCGCGAACGGCCGCTGGCCCTGGTGTTCCCGGCAGCCGTCGGCGAGGCCATGGCCGGCTGGTACGCACAGGCCGGCGCCGAGCTGAAGTGCTCGGACCCGGTCACCGGACCGCCGCCGGGCGCCGACCACACGCTGGTGGCGGTCGGGGCGCGGCCGGACACCCGCTGGCTCGGCGAGGCGTTCCACCGCGCCAAGGACGGCTCGCTGCTGGTCTCCGAGCACCTGGAGACGAACGTGCCCGGCGTGTTCGCGGTCGGGGACGTCGCGGCGTACCGCAGCGTGCGCTACGGCGGGCGGCACATCCGGGTCGAGCACTGGGACAACGCGCTGCGCGGGCCCCAGGCGCTGGTGCCGAACGTGCTGGAAGGCGTCGGCGCGGCCGTGTACGACCCGGTGCCGTACTTCTGGAGCGAGCAGTTCGGACGGATGGTGCAGTACGTCGGGCACCACACCTCCGCCGACCGCATGGTGCTGCGCGGCGACCTGGCCGCACCGACCTGGTCGGTGTGCTGGCTGGACCCGCACGCCCGGCTCACCGCGGTGCTGGCCGTCGGCCGCCCCCGCGATCTGGCGCAGGGCCGCCGCCTGGTGACGGCCGGAGCGGTGCTGGACGCCGCCCGGGTGGCCGATGCCGGGGCGGCGTTAACGTCGGCGGTTCTCTAGAGAAGCTGGCATGCTTGTGGGCGTGAATGAGAAGAACACCGCAGTTGGGACCATGAACGCCGAGGCCCACCGCGACTCGATCGACCCCGCCCTCGACGCGCTCGTGGGGCAATGGCTCACGCTGCCGGACATCGCCGAGCGCTTCGGCGTCCAGGTGACCCGCATCCGCCAGCTGCTGCGCGACAACCAGCTGATCGCCGTCCGCCGCGGCGAGAACAACGCCCTGCACGTGCCGGCGGGCTTCATCGTCGACGACCACACGGTCAAGGGCCTCACCGGCACCCTGACCCTGCTCAGGGACGCGAAGTTCACCGACGAGGAAGCCCTGCGCTGGCTGTTCACCCCCGACGACTCGCTGCCCGGCACCCCGGTCGACGCCCTGCGCGAGAACCGCGGCACCGAGGTGCGGCGGCGCGCGCAGGCTGAGCTGTGAGCCCTGCGGCCGGAACCGAACCGCGGGACCACGCGACCGAACTGCGGGACAAGCTCTCCGACGCACGGCTCTACCTGTGCTGCGACGCCCGCGAGAAGCAGGGCGACCTGCCGGAGTTCCTGGACGCCGTGCTAGCCGGCGGCGTGGACATCGTCCAGCTGCGCCAGAAGGGCATGGAGGCACGCGAGGAGCTGACCGCCCTGGAAGTCTTCGCCGACGCGTGCAAGCGCCACGGCAAGCTCCTGGCGGTCAACGACCGCGCGGACATCGCCCACGCCACCGGTGCCGACATCCTGCACCTCGGCCAGGATGACCTCCCGGTCCCGATCGCCCGCCGCATCATCGGCAACGAGCCGATCATCGGCCGCTCCTGCCACGCCGAAGCCGAAGTCGAGGCGGCCGCCGCCGCACCGGGAGTGGACTACTTCTGCACCGGCCCGGTCTGGCCGACCCCGACCAAACCCGGCCGCCCCGCCCCCGGCCTCAGCCTGGTCGAGTACGCGGCACGCCTGGCCCCGGAAGGCGCCCGACCCTGGTTCGCCATCGGCGGCATCGACACCGGCAACCTCCCCGAGGTACTGGCCGCCGGCGCGCGCCGCATCGTGGTGGTGCGTGCGCTGACGGAGGCGGAGGACCCGCGGGCTGCTGCGGCGGAGTTGAGCGGGATGCTTCGGGGGTAGCTTGCTGGGGCCAGCGCGGCAGGGCTGCGCTGGCCCACCCCCGACCGCGTGCCCTGATGATCACCGTGAGTTAGGCTCCGACCGTGACCCCGTCCGCGTCGCCCCGCCGCACCACGCCGCTCGTGGCCCTGCTCGCGCTCCTGATCGTGGCGGCGCTCGGGCTGGCGGGGTGCGGCAGTTCGTCGAGCAAGGGTTCGAGTTCGAAGGCGGGCTCGAGTTCGGCGGCGGCCAAGCCGGCCGGCATGGCCTCGATCGCCGAGGCGAGCCTTCCTGCCGAGGCGCGCGACGTCATCAAGCGCATCGACGACGGCGGCACGTTCCAGTACCGCCAGGACGGCGTCACGTTCCAGAACCGCGAGCGCCAGCTTCCGTCCGAACCCAGCGGCTACTACCGCGAGTACACCGTCGCCACGCCCGGGGCCGCCGATCGCGGCGCGCGCCGGCTCATCCTCGGCCGCAACGGCGAGCTCTACTACACCCCGGACCACTACAAGTCCTTCCTCTGGGTGCTGCGAGGTGGTGCGACATGACCGCGTTGGCCCACGTCCTCGGCGAGTTCGGTCCCGGGGTCCACGTCTGGAACTCCGACCGCCCCGCCGCTGCCATCCGCGCCGAGGCCGAGGAGATCGCCTGGCGCTGCGTCTTCGTGGACTGCTCCCGCGTCCGCGACAAGGCGCAGTTCCTGGAAGAGTGCGAACGCTCCTATCGCTTCCCCGCCTACTTCGGCCACAACTGGGACGCCCTGGCAGACTGCCTCGCCGACCTGCAGTGGCTGCCCCCGCCGGAGCCCGGCAGCGGCGGCGGGATCCTGACCGTCGTCGAGGACAGCAACACCTTCGCCTTCGCCGACCTGGACGCCTACAGCATCGCCCTGGAGGTCTGGGAGGAGGCCGCCGAGGCCTGGCGCCGCATCGGCGTGCCGTTCACGGTGCTGCTGCGACCGGGAGAGTGATCCGCAGCAACGCCCCGACCGGCCGCGGCACGGCCTCGATCCGGCCGCCGTGCGCCTCCGCGACCTGCTTCGCGATCGCCAGCCCCAGCCCTGACCCCGGCAGCGCCCGCGCGTCCGGCGAGCGGTGGAAGCGGTCGAAGACGTACGGCACGTCGGCCTCCGGGATCCCGGGACCGTCGTCGGCGACCTCGACGACCACCCACGCCGCCGACGCCGCCGACGCCGCCGACGCCGCTAAACCAGCAGCCCCCGCCGACATCCGAACCGTCACCACAGCCCGCGTCCCGAACTTCAAAGCATTGTCGACCAGATTCCCGACCGCCCGCTCCAAAGCCGCCGGATCCCCCCGTACCACCACCGCCACGTTCCCCGCATCCACCTCCGCCCCACGCCGCGCCGCCAAATCCGCGCACAGCAGATCCAGCCGCACCACCTCACTCCGCGCCGGCACCTCCCCGAACCGCGCCAGATCCACCAGATCGCTCGTCAACTCCGCCAACGCCAGCGCCTGATACAACGCCTCGCCGATCAACGCCGGCGCCTGCGGATCATCCGGCCGCTCCGCCAACAACTCCAGATTCGTCACCAACGACGTCAACGGCGTCCGCAACTCGTGCGAAGCGTCCGCCACCAACCGCCGCTGCGCCCCGACCGACCCGTCCAGAGCCGCGGTCATGGCGTTGAACGCCACCCCCAACCGCGCCACCTCGTCCCCGTCCCGCCCGGCGACCGCGATCGGCGCCGACAGATCCCCGGTGGCGGCGATGTGCTCGGCCGCCGCCGTCAGCCGCGCCACAGGACTGAGCACCCGCGCGGCCAACAGGCGCGCGCCGACCGCGGCGAGCAGCCCGGCCGCCGGGATCAGCAGCACCAGCAACCACGTCAGCCGGTTCAGCGTCCCGGTCGGGTCCGACTCCGGCGTCGCGGCACGGACCAGTACGCCCGGATGCCCCGGCAGCTCCGCGGTGTAGAGGCGATACAACACGCCCTGGTTGCGCACATCGGTGAAGTACGCCGGCGTGTTGCCCGCAGCCACCGACTTGTCGCGCTCGTCGACCGGCGTGCCCTTGCCTGCCACCACGGGAAGCAGGGTATTGACCAGCTCCATGAAGCCCTTGCCGACCTCGATCTTCGAACTCGTATTCACGCCGCCGATCCCGAACCTCTCCTTGGCGTTCGCGACGGCCAGCAGCTTCCCGTACGTGCTCGGCGCACCGGCGGCGGTGGCGACCAGGTCGGCATCAGCGTTGGAGCGCAGCCCGGCGCCGATCGCCGGGTACTCGATCGCCCCGACCAGCGCCACCGCCGCGACCACCGTCACCCCGCCGCCGATCGCGACCCGCGTCCGCAGGTTCACGGGTCCTCCCGCAGCACATACCCCAGGCTGCGCACCGTCTGGATCACCCGCGGCGCGCCGTCGGCCTCCAGCTTGGATCGCAGACAGCTGATACTCACCCACAGCGCGTTCGAGTCCGGCCCGAAGTCGTAGCCCCAGACCGTCTCGAAGATCTGCGTCCGGCTCAGGACCCGTCGCGGGTTGCGCAGGAACATCTCCAGCAGCGCCAGCTCCGTCCGGGTCAGCGCGAGGTTCCGCCCGGCGCGGGTGGCGCGGCAGGCCGCGGTGTCCAGGACGATGTCGCCGAACGCGAGGTGCTCGGTCGCGGCGGCGGCGGTCGCGGTGGTCCGGCGCAGCAGAGCCCTGAGACGGGCCCGCAATTCGGCCAGGGCGAAGGGTTTCACGAGGTAGTCGTCGGCCCCGGCGTCCAGCCCCGCGACCCGGTCGTCGATCAGGTCCCGGGCCGTGAGCAGCAGGATCGGCGTGCCGTCGCCGACCTCGCGCAGCCGCCGGCAGATCTCCAGCCCGTTCGGCTCGGGCATCATGACGTCCAGGACCAGCGCGTCCGGCGGGTTCTCCGCGTGCTCGCTGAGGGCTTCGGTGCCGGAGGCGGCCAGGGCGACCTGATAACCGTCACGCCGCAGCGCGTGTTCCAGCGCGCGGCGGACGGCCGGGTCGTCGTCCACTACCAGGATGCGCATGGTCGGCAGTCTGGCTTCGTGGGCTGAGACCGTGCTGAGAGGGTCACGCGCCCGGCTTCACCGCGGCGTGCGTGAAGCTGCCGAACACCGAAGTCACCTTGGAAACCGGCACGTGCAGCAGGCCGGCCAGGTGCTCCTCGAACTGCGCCACCGGGGGCTTCGTCGCGGAGCCGGCCACCCACCGCTCGGTCTGCTTCAGCGCCAGCACCAATGCGTCCTTCGACACTCCGAGCTTCGCGGCGACCGGGTCCAGGCCGACCGTCGCGACCTTCTTCTTGCAAGCGGCCAGAGCGTCACCGCTCCCGCCCTTGGTCACGATCTGGCCCTTGCCGGCGACCTTGGCCGCGATCTCCTTCTTGAAGGTCTTGCTGTCGAGCTCGACCTTGCAGCCCGCCCCCTTCTGCGCCTTGGCCGAGCTGCCATTACCGGTCTCCGCGGCCGTGGCCGCACCGGCCGCCGAAGCGCCGATCGCGACCACGAGCGCGGCGACCGGGATCAGCCTTCTGCGAAACGTCATGGGAGTTCCTTCCGGTTCCAGGTCCTCGACGGCTCCTGCCGTCGCGGGACCACGGAACCAGGCAGGCTTCTCGCCGAGCCGTGGCGAACCTTTGCATTCCCTTAGGAATCGCTGGGCGTTCAGACTCTTGACACCCCGTCTGGTCTACACCATTTTGAACACAGCCCCTGTGGTGTAGACCACTACCCCCACAAGATCCAGGAGTCTTCCCCGTGAGAGGTGTGCTTTGACCTGTGCAAGAACGCGCCTCCGTGCG
Organism: Catenulispora rubra; assembly: GCF_015356825.1. Lineage (GTDB taxonomy): Bacteria > Actinomycetota > Actinomycetes > Streptomycetales > Catenulisporaceae > Catenulispora > Catenulispora rubra. The sequence goes on from NZ_JAACYW010000018.1 coordinate 24,370, forward strand.
TTCGCGGCCATGCTGGCCGCAGTCCTGATAGCCGCCACGATGTCCGTCGCCCTGAGCGCGTCCCGCGCCCGGGCCGACAGCAACCTGGTGGTGAACTCAGGCTTCGAGACCGGAAGCCTGAGCCCGTGGACGTGTGACGCCGGTACCGGCAGTGTCGTGTCCTCGCCCGTCCACAGCGGCAGCCACGCGCTGGCCGGAGCCGCCAACAACTCCGACGACGCGCAGTGCACGCAGACGGTGGCCGTGCAGCCGAACTCGGCCTACACGCTGTCGGCCTACGTCCAGGGCGCCTACGTCTACCTCGGCGCCACCAACTACAGCTCGACGTGGACCCCGTCCGCGGGCTCCTACCAGCAGCTGAGCACCAGCTTCACCACCGGCGCCTCGACCACGAGCGTCCAGATCTACCTGCACGGCTGGTACGCGCAGGGCACGTACTACGCCGACGACGTCTCGCTGGTCGGACCGGGTGGCCAGACTCAGGTGCCCCCCGTGCCGACCGGTCTGTCGGTGAGCGGGACGACGTCGAGTTCGGTGTCGTTGTCGTGGAGTGCGTCCAGCGGTGCGACCGGGTACAACGTGTACCGCGGCGGTTCGAAGGTCGCGAGCGTGTCGGGCACGTCGTACACCGACTCCGGCCTGAGCGCCTCGACCAGTTACAGCTACACGGTTTCCGCGACCAACTCTGCAGGGGAGTCGGCGCAGTCCGGGGCTGTCACGGGGACCACGACCGGAGGCGGTCCCTCGGTCCCGCCGACCCCGACCGGTTTGTCGGTGAGTGGGACGACGTCGAGTTCGGTGTCGTTGTCGTGGAGTGCGTCCAGCGGCGCCACCGGGTACAACGTGTATCGCAGCGGTTCGAAGGTCGCGAGTGTGTCCGGCACGTCGTACACCGACTCCGGCCTGAGCGCCTCCACCACCTACAGCTACGCGGTCTCGGCGACCAACTCCGCCGGTGAGTCCGCGAAGTCCTCGGCGGTCAGCGCGACGACGGCCGGCTCCGGCAACGGCGGCGGCTCGCTGCCCAAACACGTGCTGACCGGCTACTGGCACGACTTCGTGAACGCCGCGCAGCCGCTGAGCCTGGCGGCCGTGCCGGCCGGCTACAACCTGGTCGCGGTGGCCTTCGCGAACGCCGACCCGAGCAACTCCGGCGGCGTGACGTTCAGCGTCGACTCCGGGCTGTCCTCGGCGCTCGGCGGGTACACCGACGCGCAGTTCAAGGCGGACATCGCGACGCTGCACTCGCGCGGCCAGAAGGTGATCATCTCGGTCGGCGGGCAGAACGGCGCGATCAGCGTCGCCGACTCGACGTCCGCGAACAACTTCGCCAACAGCGTCTACGGGATCATGCAGAGCTACGGGTTCGACGGCGTCGACATCGACCTGGAGAACGGCGTCAACGCCACGTACATGGCGCAGGCGCTGCAGTCGCTGTCGAGCAAGGTCGGCTCGAGCCTGATCATCACGATGGCCCCGCAGACGATCGACATGCAGTCCACCGGCATGGCGTACTTCCAGCTGGCGCTGAACATCAAGAACATCCTCACGATCGTCAACATGCAGTACTACAACTCCGGCACGATGAACGGCTGCGACCAGGGCGTCTACGCCGAGGGCACGGAGAACTTCATCACCGAGCTGGCCTGCATCCAGCTGCAGAACGGGCTGCGTCCGGACCAGGTGGGCCTGGGCCTGCCGGCCTCGAGCGGCGCCGGCGCCGGCTACGTCTCGCCGTCGGTGGTGAACAACTCGCTGGACTGCCTGGCGGCCGGGACGAACTGCGGCTCGTACGTCCCGCCGACCAAGTGGCCGAGCATCCGCGGCGCGATGACGTGGTCGATCAACTGGGACGCCAGCAACGGCTGGAGTTTCGTGAACACCGTCGCCCCGCACCTGGCGGCGATGCCGTGACCCGGCGCTGAAACCGGACCGGCCCGCCCGGCGCGCCCGGGTCCGGGCCGGATCCGGGCCGGACCCCGGCGGGGTCGGCGCTGACGTCCTGAGACAGGGCCGACGCCGGGCGCCGGCGGGCCACGCGCGGCGGTCGTCGGACTCCGGTCCGGCGGCCGCCGCTTGGGGTTCGGGCGGCTTGCGCTTCGGCGGGGCTCTGGATCCGAGGCGCATGGGCTCGGGTCGCTCGGGGTTCGGCGGTGCCTGCGGCGCGGCGCGCGCGTTCGGGCGGCTGGTGGTTGCGGTCTGTCGTGGTTCGGATCGCTCGCTCGCCGCGCGGGGCCGGTCGCCGTTCGCGGACCCGGCGGTTGCCAGTTGTCTTTTGGCAACACTCACCAGGCAACAGCCGCGCACCTTCCTCAGCGTTCTGCGTTACCGTGAACCGATGTGATCCACGCCGTCGTAGCGGTGTTCTCCATCGTGCTCACGCTGGTGCTGATCGCGCGGGTGACCCCGCGCGGATGTGCGTGGGCCGCGCAGCGTGCGGTGGTGTGGTTACCCGGGCCGCGGCGGTGGCACCTGTGGATCGCGGGCCATCAACGCGCGGCCCAGAGCGCGCGGATGCGGCTGGTGCGGCGGCCGGGGATCGCGCCGGAGGTGCTGCAGGCCGTGTTCGTCAACGACACCACCGCCGAGGCGGTACGGATCGCCGTCGTCCGGCGCTGCGAGCAGCTGGGCGGGGTCGGGCGCGTGATGCCGTCGGTCGTGGGCGCCTGGGGACCGACCGACTATGCATGGCCCCTGACATACGCCGGCGACGCGGTCGTGGTGCAGCACGCGCTGCGCCGCTGCCTGCGCCTGAAGAACCGCACGACGCTGCGCAGCGGCTACGCGCGGCTGGCCCAACTGGCCGGGCTCGAAGCCGTGTGGGCGCTGGAGTTGGAGCACGTCGGCTCGGTGGAGCTCATGGACCCGGTCGTGCGCAGCTCCATGCAGGCCGACGACACCGACGTGCTCCTGGAATGGCTCGACTGACGCTTCTGCGTCAATCGAAGCGCTGTCCCAAGTAAGTGCTCTAACTCAGCCGACTCAGCCGACTCAGCCGACTCAGCCGAACAGATCCGGGTCCGAGACCGTGATCTGGTCCCACAGCGGCCGCGCCTGGAACCACCCCGCGAAGTGCCCGCCGATCTGCTCGCGCACCATCAGCGCCGTCTCCCGGTCGATCAGCTTCGGCGTCCCGGCCGCCATCGCCAGCAGCTGCGCCTGGCACGAGCGCTCCATCGTCACGAACCACCACACCGCCTCGGCCACCGACTCGCCGACCGTGATCAGGCCGTGGTTCTGCAGGATCGCGGCCTTGTAGCCGGCCAGCGCGGCGCCGATGCGCTTGCCCTCCTCGACGTCGCTGGCCACGCCGCCGTATCCGAGGTACAGGCCGTGGTCCTCGAAGAAGGCGCATGCGTCCTGCGTGATCGGGTCCAGCGGGATGCCCAGGGAGGCGAAGGCCTTGCCGTGCAGCGAGTGCGAGTGCGCGGCGGCGATGACGTCCGGGCGCGCGCGGTGCACCTCGGCGTGGATGACGAACGCGGCGCGGTTGACGTGGAAGCGGCCCTCCAGGACGGTGCCCTCGTGGTCGCAGCGGATCAGGTCGGAGGCCTTGATCTGGTTGAAGGACTGTCCGAACCCGTTGACCCAGAACGTGTCCGGGAACTCCGGGTCGCGCACCGTGATGTGGCCGGCCACCCCCTCGGAGAAGCCGAACCGGCCGAAGATCCGGAAACCCGCGGCCAGCTGCTCCTTGCGGTACCGGCGCTCGGCCGCGACGTCGTCGAAGGTCGGCGGGACCGGGAAGTAGAGCTCCTGGGCGACGTTGCCCACGGCCTGCTCGACGTGCTGAACGTCCGGTTCGGTGGTGGTCATGGCGGCCCTTCCGGTTATCGGATACATTTCCGTATCGGATGCGTTCCTGTATCGTTTCCCGCTCCAGGAGGAGGTGTCAAGAGCCCGTGCCCAAGGGAACGACGAAGCGCCGGCCGCAGACGTTGGCCAAGCTTCTCGACGCGGCGCTGGAGGCGTTCGCAGAGAACGGATTCGGCGGCACGCGCATCGAGGACGTCTGCGAACGCGCCGGTTATACGCGCGGCGCGTTCTACTCGAACTTCGCGAGCAAGGAAGAGCTCTTCTTTACGCTGTTCGACCGGCACGCCGAGCGCGTCCTGGAACGCTTCGAGAAGCAGGCCGCGGCTCTCGGCACTGGACCGCTGACGCTGGCGGACATCGCGGCGGCTCTCGCGGAGTTCGACGAGGCCGAGCGCACCTGGTACCTGGTGACGACCGAGTTCACGCTGTCGGCGATCCGGGACCCGGAGGCGGCGCAGCGGCTCGCGGAGCACGACGCCGGGCTGCGCGCGGAGGCGGTGCAGCTGCTGGGGGAGCTGCTGGCGCGCGCCGGGATGCGAGTGCGGGCCGGGGTGGAGTTGGAGTCGCTGGTCAGGATGCTGATCGCGATTCGCGAGGGCGCGCTGGCGCAGAGCTATGTGGAGCCGGGGGAGTTGCCGCCGGGGACGTTGGAGCGGCTCTTTCTGCCGACGTTGCTGGGGGCTGTGACCGAGGCGGTTTGAGCTGGGGTATTTTGCCTCAGCCGGTGGTGATCACTAGAGGTCGTCCGATCAGCGAGTCCAGAATGTCCCGCGCCGCTTCCAGGTCTTCGATCTGCTTGGTGATGCGTGCACGCTCGACAGCCAGGCCCTCATGCAGTTCCGGGCAGCGGCCGGTGAGGACCACGGAGTCGTCGTAGACGTTCGGCAAGATCTCGCCGATGGCCGATGTGCCCAGCCCAGCGGAGAGCAGGATGCGGATGCGATGCACAGTCGCGACGCTGCGTTCGTCGTAGACGCGGTAACCGCTCGGCAGCCGGGTCGGGGCGAGCAGGCCCTGTTCCTCGTAGTAGCGCAGGGCCCGGATCGAGGCGCCGGTGCGGCGGGAGAGTTCGCCGATCTTCATGACATCAGGAGAGCGCGGGGTTGACTCTCACGTCAATGTGAGGCTTTAGCTTCGCGGCATGGAAAGTGATGCACAGAAGTTCGGTGATGTACAGAAGATCGCAGTACTCGGCCTCGGCCCGATGGGACAGGCTTTGGCCTCGGCGTTCTCCCGCGCCGGGTATGTGGTGACGGTGTGGAATCGGACGCCGGGGAAGGCTGCGGCGCTGTCCGAACCGGTTGTGGAGGCTGGTTCGGTCGCGGAGGCGGTGGTTGCGGCGGATGTCGCGGTGGCGTGCCTGATCGACGACGAGGCGGTGCGTCGTGTCGTGGACGGCGTCGAGTTCGGCGGGCGTCCGTTGGTGAATCTGACGAGCGGCGATCCCGGGCAGGTGCGGGAGACGGCGGCGTGGACGGCGTCACGGGGCATCGCCTACCTGCCCGGCGCCATCCTCACACCGACGCCCATGATCGGTACGCCGGCCGGAACGGTCCTGCTGAGCGGTGACCCGGAGGTCCACGCCGTCGTAGCACCGGCTCTGTCCGTCCTCGGCGGACGCATCGTCTACCTCGGCCCCGACCCGGCCCGCGCGAGCGCCTTCGACGTGGCGCTCCTGGACCTGTTCGCGACCGCGACCAACGGCCTGCTGCATTCCTTCGCCCTGGCCGCCGCCGAAGGGATCGCCCCGACCGAGTTCGCGGCTTTCGCCTCCGGCATCGGCGGTCTGTTGCCGGAGATGGCGACGCGGTTCGCCGTCCAGATCGAAAGTGGGGAGTTCCCCGGTACGCGCTCGACGATCGCCTCCGCGGCCTCCAGCATCCGGCACATCACTGCCACGGCGCGTGCACACGGCCTGGACACCGGGATGCTCGACGCCGTACACGCCGCGATCGACCGGGCCGTCGCGCAGGGGTATGGCGCGGACGGCTTGGGCAGGCTGGCGACGGTCTACGGCGCCTAGCACTCGGGTGTCTTGAGATGATCCGGCCCCGCCGACCTGCGCAAAACCTCCCTCCGCTACGATTTGAGCGATCGCTTAAAGGGGAGGCGCAAGGTGAAGATCGTGATACCCGGCGGGTCCGGACAGGTCGGTACGGTGGTGGAGCGTGCGTTCACGGCGGCCGGGCACTCGGTCGTCGTGCTCAGCCGGAATCCGCGGCGGCCGAACGAGGTGCGCTGGGACGGGCGGACGCTCGGCGCGTGGGCGGGGGAGGTCGACGGGTGCGACGTCGTGCTGAACCTGGCGGGACGCAGCGTCAGCTGTCGTTACACGCCCGCGAACCTCCGGGAGATGATGGATTCGCGCGTGCTCTCGGCCCGGGTGGTCGGCGAGGCGATCGCCCGCGCCGAGCGTCCGCCGCGGGTCTGGCTCCAGGCCAGCACCGCGACCATCTACCAGCACACCTTCGGCGCACCGAACGACGAGGACGGGGTCATCGGCGGCGCGGAGAGCGGCGTGCCGGCGTACTGGGCCTACAGCGTCGAGATCGCCAAGAACTGGGAGCGCGAACAGGCCGAGGCGGACACCCCGCACACGCGCAAAGTGGCACTCCGCTCGGCGATGGTGATGAGCCCCGCCCGCGCCGGCATCTTCGACTACCTGTCCTGGCTGGCCCGCCTCGGCCTCGGCGGCCCCGTGGCGGGCGGACGCCAGTACGTGTCCTGGATCCACGACCACGACTTCGTCGCCGCCCTCGACTTCCTGACCGCCCACCCCGACCTGACCGGCCCGATCAACCTCGCCGCTCCGAACCCCCTCCCCCAACGCGACTTCATGCGCACCCTGCGCCACGCCTGGGGCACACCCATCGCCCTCCCCGCGACCCGCACCATGGCCGCGATCGGCGCCTTCGCCCTCCGCTCCGACACCGAGCTGCTGCTCAAGAGCCGCCGCGTGATCCCCGGCCGCCTACCCGACGCCGGCTTCCGCTTCGCCCACACGCACTGGGACGACGCGGCGCGGGACTTGGTGCGGCGGGTGCGCGCCGGCCGGGACCGCTGACCAGCACGAATCCTGTGACACGCAAGGGAATGCGGGCCGCTGTCTACGAAGAGGCTAGACCGCCGAGTCTTCGCTGGCCGCAAGCTCGCCGTGCTCGGCGCCACCTGGTTGTACCTCCGCCGCGGCCGACCACTCGACCACCAGCTCGTCCTTCTCCCCGAACCGCACCAGGTGCCGCGCCACCACGGCCTCCACTGCCGCGAGTCGTTCGACGTCCTCGGCGCGAGCGGTCATGCGCAGGGTGCCGGGTTCGGCGGCGAGGGTGCAGCCTCCGGAGCAGAAGATCAGTGCGCCGTTCTGGCCGTCCTCCGACTGCTCGGCGTCGACCTCGCGGCCGAGGTGCGAGACCAGCTGCTTCAGATAGCGCGCGGGGCGGTCCGTGGCGACGGTGGCGACTGATTCGATCATGCTGCGATTATCTCCGCTCGGACCGGGATCCGCGGGCGCTCCCGCCCACCCGCGGATCCCGGGGTCATTCACTCGGCCGAATCGTCCGCCGAGTCCGACGCCGGCTCCGGCTCCTCCGCTGCCGCCGCCTCGTCCACCGGCTCCTCCGCCGTAGCCGTGGCCGCAGCCCGGTCCTCAACCCCGCGCCGCCGCAGCGCCTTCTCGCTCAGCGCCGGCGGCAGCCAGCCGCCGCCGTCCCGCACCCACGCCAGGTCCGTCCCCGGCGGCACGATCTCGTCGATGCGGTCCAGCGTCGCGTCGTCCAGGACCAGGTCCTGCCCCGCCAGCGAGGACTCCAGCTGCTCCATCGTGCGCGGGCCGATGATCACCGAGGTCACCGCCGGGTGCGCCAGCGGGAACGCCGTCGCCAGCTGCGGCAGGGTGACGCCCAGATCGTCGGCGAGCTTCACCAGCTCCTCGACCGCGTCGTACTTCGCGGCGTTGGCCGGCAGCGCGGGGTCGAAGCGGTCGGCGCGCAGGGCCGCGCGGCCGACGGTGTAGTCCACGTCCGTGCCGCGGCGGTACTTGCCGCTCAGGAAGCCCCAGGCCAGGGGGCTCCACGTCAGGACGCCCATGTTCAGGCGCTCGGCGGTCGGCAGCAGCGCGCGCTCGATGTCGCGGGCCAGGATCGAGTACGGCGGCTGCTCCGTGCGGAACTTCATCAGGCCGCGGCGCTCGGCCACGTGCCAGGCCTCGACGGTCTGCTCGGCCGGGAACGTGGAGCTGCCGAAGGAGCGGATCTTGCCGGCGCGCACCAGGTCGGTCAGGACGCCGAGGGTCTCCTCGATGTCCGTCTTCGGGTCCGGCCGGTGGATCTGGTACAGGTCGATCCAGTCCGTCTGCAGCCGCCGGAGGCTGTCCTCGACGGCGCGCGTGATGTAGCGCCGGGAGTTGCCGCCGTGGTTGCGCTCGCCGTCCAACGAGAAGTGGACCTTGGTGGCCAGCACGACGTCGTCCCGCCGGCCCTTCAGGGCCTTGCCGACGATCTCCTCGGACTCCCCGGTGGAGTACATGTCCGCGGTGTCGACGAAGTTGATCCCGGCGTCCAGCGCGGCGTGGATGATCCGCTCGCTGTCGGCGTGGTCGGGGTTGCCGATCGCGCCGAACATCATGGTGCCGAGTGCGTAGGTGCTCACTTCGATGCCGGTGGCACCGAGGACGCGATAGTTCATCGTCATGACCGCCGACGCTACGACCTGGAGTCGACTCCAGGTCAAGCGCGCACCGTCCCGGCCCGCCGCCGGGGGCTGGGGCTGGGCGACGGCTGGCCGCCGAGGCCCGCCTGCCGGTGAAAGCCTAGGCCTTCACCGCGCTCCCGCTCAGCCACTGGTTCCAGTTCTCCTGCCAGTCCCCGTACCCGTTCCCCGGCGCGACGGTCTTCGGCGAGTTCACCACCTGCACCAGGTCCCCGGGCAGCGTGTTCTGGAACAGCCAGGCCGCGCGGTCGGTCGACAGTCCGACACAGCCGTGGCTGACGTTCGCATAGCCCTGCGACCCGACCGACCACGGCGCGGCGTGGATGTACGTGCCCGAATACGTCAGGTGGATCGCCCACTGCACGTTCGGGATGTCGTACGCGTCGCCGAACCCGACGGTGCGCGACTGCATGTGCACCGACGCTGCCTTGTCGATGACCGCCATGGTCCCGCCCCAGGTGTCGTTGCCCGGCTTGCCGCCGGTGACCGGCATCGAGCGGAGCACCTTGTCGTTGTCGTAGACCGTCATCTCGTGCTTGGACAGGTCTACCAGCGAGAGCTGTTTGCGCCCCACGTTGAAGGCGAACGACGTGTCGCTGCCGCCGTACTGCCCGGCCCCGGCCGGCACACCGTCCAGGTTCAGCGACACCCGGACCTTGGTCCCGGGCTGCCAGTAGTTCTCCGGGCGCCAGTCCAGCCGCGCGTCCGACAGCCAGCTCCAGTGCCCCGGCTGCGGCGGGTCGGTCCGCACGACCAGCGCCTTCTCCACCGCCGCGCGGTCCGTGACCGGGTGTGTGAACTGCACCAGGATCGGCATGCCGACGCCGACCAGGTCGCCGTTCTGCGGCTCGGTGGTCTGGAACTTCAGCTGGCTGTCGGTCGAGGGGGAGAAGGTGGTGAACGACGAGGTCCGCGTCACCTGGCTGCCGTCGGAGGCGACGCCGATCGCCGTGAGCGTGTACTTGGTGTGCGTCCGCAGATGGCCGTCCGCGGTCCACACGGTGCCCTCCGGGTTCAGCGACCCCGGCACGGCGTTCCCGTCCGGCGCGGCCAGCGTGACCGCGGCCAGCTTCTCCCCGGACTGCGCCGTGACGCTCACCGGCACCTCGGTCCGGATGCCGGTGGAGCCGTCGGACGGCACGCTGGTCAGCGGAATCGGCGTGGCCACCGGCTGGACGGTGGCGTTCGCGGCGCCCGGCGCGGCGGCCGAGCCGAGGGCCCCGCCGAGCAGCGTGGCGACGGCGGCGACGCCGAGGGTCCGGCGGGTGTGGCGCGGGGTCCCGGTGCGCACTCTGGTCTTCCTCAGGTTCGTGGCGGATGAGCGGTGCATACCGATACATGTGCGCCGCTTCCTCCTCATATATGCCGATCGATGAGCCGAACGGCGGAAGGCGCACCGAGTTGTCCCCCAGAAGTTTGAACAGTGGTAGTAGGGCGTCCCCGTGACGAGCGGCGATGGGAGCCGCGCACGCCGAAGTGTTTTCATTGCCCGGTGACCGACGCGCTGACCGATGCACAGACCGATGCACAGACTGATGCACAGACCGACGCACTGCCCTGGACCCCCGAACTCGCCGCCGCGGACCGCGACAAGGTCTGGCACCCCTACGCCCCGATGCCCTCGGTGGTCGAGCCCTTCCCGGTGGTCGGCGCCGACGGCGTCCGCATCCGCCTGGCCGACGGCCGCGAACTGGTCGACGGCATGGCCTCCTGGTGGTCGGCGATCCACGGCTACCGGCACCCGGTGCTGGACCAGGCCGTCCGCGACCAACTGGACTCCATGGCGCATGTGATGTTCGGCGGCCTCACCCACGCCCCGGCCGTCCGCCTCGCCGAACGCCTGACCGCCATGGCCCCGGCCGGTCTGGAGCACGTGTTCTTCGCCGACTCCGGCTCGGTCTCGGTCGAGGTCGCGATCAAGATGTGCCTGCAGTACCAGCGCTCGCAGGGGCACGCGTCCCGCACGCGCCTGATGACCGTCCGCGGCGGCTACCACGGCGACACCTTCGGCGCGATGGCCGTGACGGACCCGGCCGGCAGCATGCACCAGCTCTGGGCCGACGTGCTGCCCGAGCACGTCTTCGCCGACCGCCCGCCGAAGACCCTCACCGAGGAGTACGCCGCGCACCTGGCGCAGTTGGCGTCACGGCACGCCGACACACTCGCGGCGATCATCGTCGAGCCAGTGGTGCAGGGCGCCGGCGGGATGCACTTCTACGACTCCGAAGTGCTCAAGGTGTTGCGCGCGCTGTGCGACGAGCACGGCCTCCTGCTGGTCTTCGACGAGATCGCCACCGGCTTCGGCCGCACCGGCGAGCTGTTCGCGGCCGAGCACGCCGGCGTCAGCCCGGACATCATGACCGTCGGCAAGGCACTGACCGGCGGCTACATGACGATGGCCGCGGTGCTGTGCACGACCCGCGTCGCGCACGGGATCTCCAGCGGCGAGGCCCCGGTGCTGATGCACGGACCGACGTTCATGGCCAACCCCCTGGCATGCGCGGCGGCGTACGCCTCGACCGGGCTGCTGCTGGAAGGCACGTGGCGCGAACAGGTCGCCGGAATCGGAAAGCTGCTGACGGAGCACCTGGAACCGGCACGCGAGCTGCCGGGCGTGGCGGACGTGCGGGTGCTGGGCGCGATCGGGGTGATCGAGATGCAGCAGCCGACGGACATGCGCGTGGCGACCAAGGCGGCGATGGATCAGGGGGTCTGGATCCGGCCGTTCGGGAAGCTGCTGTATGTGATGCCGCCGTATGTGACGGGGGAGGAGGACGTCGCGCGGATCGCCGCAGGGCTCGTGGCTGCGGCTCGCGCTTCAGGGGAGTGAGCGCCACCCCTCAAATCCCACCCTTGATCATTGCCCCACCATCCACCACCAGCACCTCCCCGGTGATCCACGAAGCCAGCCCGCTCGCCAAGAACAGCGCCGCGTTCGCAATATCCTGCGGCTCCCCGAGCCGCTCCAGCGCCCACGGGTACTTCGCGTCCGGCTCGGCGCCCTCCCACAGCATCCGCGCGAACTCCGTCTTCACCAGGCCCGGCGCGATCGCGTTCACGCGCACCGCCGGCGCCAGTTCGCCCGCCAGGTGCTTCGTCTGGTGGATCAGCGCCGCCTTCGTGGTCCCGTAGACGCCGAGCGGGTCGTTGAACTGCAGGCCGCTGACCGAGGACAGGTTGATCACGCACCCGCCGGGCTGCGCCGCCTCCGGGTTCATCGCCTGGCGCCATGCCTCCTGCGTCCAGATCAGCGGGCCGCGCAGGTTGACCTCGACCGTCTTGTCGAAGCGCGCGGCGTCCACGTCGATCACGTTGCCGAAGTGCGGGTTCGTCGCGGCGTTGTTGACCAGGATGTCCAGCGTCCCGAAGGTGTCGACGGCGAACTTCACGCAGTCGTGCGCGGCCTGCGGGTCGCCGGCGTGCGCGGCGAACGGCAGCACTTGGGCGTCCGGGACCTGCGTGCGGATCTCCTCGGCGGCGCGCTCCAGGCCGTCGAGCTTGCGGGAGCTGATCACCACCCGGGCGCCGCTGGCCGCGTAGGTGGCCGCGATGGCCTGGCCGATGCCGCGGGAACCGCCGGTCACCAGGGCGACCTTGCCGTCGAGTCGGATGTCCACAGGTTGCTCCTTCGTGCTGCAATCTTCGCTCTTCCGCGACGGAACGATAGGCCATACCGTTCGAAGGGTGACAGACCCCGCCGCGCCCGTCCTGTCCGGGCTCGACCCGGCCGCCGTCGCCGGCTACCTCGCCGCCGTCCCGCACGTGGACGCCCGCCCCCCGCTGACCGCCGAGCTGATCGCCGGCGGTCTTTCCAATCTCACCTACGAACTCCGCGACGCCGACGGCCGCGCCTGGGTGCTGCGCCGCCCGCCGCTCGGGCACGTGCTGCCCACCGCGCACGACATGCGCCGCGAGTTCCGCGTGATCTCCGCGCTGCACGGCACCGGGACCGTGCCGGTGGCGCGCGCCTACGTGCTGTGCGAGGATCCGGACGTGATCGGCGCGCCGTTCTACCTGATGGAGAAGGTCGACGGCGTGGTGCTCCGGACGCGCGAGCAGTGCGCGGCGCTCACCGCGGCGCAGCGGCGCTCGATCGGCGAGAGCCTGGTCGACGTCCTCGCCGCGCTGCACCGGGTCGATCCGGCGGAGGTGGGGCTGGCCGATTTCGGGCGTCCGGACGGGTATCTGCACCGGCAGCTGGACCGGTGGGACCGGCAGTACGCGTCATCGCAGAGCCGTGAGATCAGGGGCCTGTTCGAGCTCGGCGACGGGCTGCGCGCCGCCGTCCCGGTGACCCAGCGCTCGACGATCCTGCACGGCGACTACCGGCTGGACAACGTGATGATGCGGCTGCCCGGCGTTGCGGTCGGAGGTAGGGACACGCCCGCAAACCCAGGCGGGCCAACAGATCGCCCAGCCGTCCCCGCCGTCCCCTCCGTCGCCGCCGTCTTCGACTGGGAGATGTCCACCCTCGGCGACCCCCTGGCCGACCTCGGCCTGCTGCTCACCTACTGGGAGGACCCCGGCCACCCGCCGAAGGACATCCTCGCGGCCAGCGGCGGCGGCCTCACCAACCAGGAGGGCTTCCCCGGCAGCCGCGAGATCGTCGACCGCTACCAGAGCGCGACCGGCCTGATCGTCGACGACCTCGACTGGTACATCGCCTTCAGCCACTACAAGCTCGCGGTGATCCTGGAGGGCATCCACTACCGCCACGAGCACGGCCTGACCCTCGGCGAGGGCTTCGAACGCGCCGGGGCGGCGGTCCCGGCGCTGGTCGAGCTCGGCCGCCGGTACCTGGACCGGACCAGATAGCGCGCACGACGGCGGAATGCAGCGCAAAGATTGCCGCAAAACATACCGAAACAACGCAAGAAGCGGAGGAGCCCGGAGCCCGACCGGGCCCCTCCGCTTGTGGGGCGGTTCAGCGTAGTGGTTGTGAGGGCTCGCTGTCAGTTTCCGCCCCGCGGCGCTCCCTTAATTGACGTACGTCGCCTGGTTGCTCTGCGAGGAGTCCAGCACCGGACCCACGCCGCCGCTGAACGTGCCGCTGCTCGGGCACAGCCCGGACCCGCTGATCAGGTTGACGTTCTGGGTCGCGAAGCTGATCGACTTGGTCGCGTTCGACAGCGCGCCGTCGATCTCGGTGACCGAGCCGGTGGTCCCGTAGTCACAGGTGACGTCGCCCAGGAACGAGGCCAGCGTGACCTGCTCGTCCAGGCTGGTGACCTTCAGCGTCGGGTGCGCGCCGTCCACGACGGTGCCGTGCGCCGCGCCGTTGAGCTCCACGCTGACCACGCCGAAGGTCCCGCCGATGGAGGTGCTGCAGTTCGCCGGGTCCGCGTGCAGGCCGGTGATGGACTCGGTGGCGTTGCCGGCGCCCACGGCCGGGTTGGCCGTGACGCCGGCGGTGAACGAACCGGTGCTGCAGTCGATGGTGCCGCTGCTGGTGGTGAAGATGAAGTCGCTGTTGATCGCGCCGGTGAGGGTGTCGCCGACGTTCACGTTGGTGCCGCCGGTGCTGCCGACGGTCAGCACGCCGCCGGTGCTGGCGCCGGCCTGGCCGGCCGCGCCGAGCACGAGGCCGGCGGCGGCCAGAGCGGTCAGGGCGAGGGTACGGGTGCGCATGACGGACTCACTTTCTGGTGGCGTTGATGGCGTTGATCAGGTCGCTGTCGCTGTTGTCGACGGCGAGCGCGGTGGTGACCGAGGAGAGCGTGATCGCGTTGTGGCCGGCCGCCGAGGGCAGCCCGAACAACAGGTTCACGATCCAGTCGGCGGTGTCGAACAGGCCGCAGCCGTGCGCCGAGGGCACGGACAGCGCGTTGTCGTTCAGCGTCGCGCCGTTGAAGCCGACGATCGTGGGCCTGAAGCCGTTGGGATCCCGGCCGATGGAGATCGTCCCGGTGCTGCCCTTGACCGGCTGGTTCGGCGGCGGCGGGCTCGTGGTCCCGGCCGTCGGGCTCAGGACGATCGGGGCGCTGTCGGAGCCGACGTAGCAGTCGGGGCCGAGGAACAGGTTCATCAGATGGAGCTTGATCGGCAGCTGGAACAGCGGGTAGTTCTCCCCGGCGGACAGCGGGGCGAAGTTCGCGATCGGACCGGCCAGCTCGATCTGCACGATCGCGCTGGTGACCCCGGGCCAGAAGTTGGACAGGCCGGGGATCGGCACGTCCAGCGGGCTGGCCTGGAGTTCGGTGCCGTCGGTCGGCGTCACGGTGGAGAACAGCTGCGCCTTGGTCTTGTCCGGGAACGTGACCGTCGGGCCGCCCTTGGCCCAGGTGACGCCGAACGTGACGGTCATCGGTGAGCTGAAGTTCACCTGAGTGGAACCCACAGAAAACCCGCCACCGCCTATGGTGGCCAGCACGCAGCCCACCACGGCCTGGTTCGGGTCCTGCATCTGGGTGCTGGAGGTGGGGCACGTGCCCATGCCCGTGTACGGGCCCGAAGGCTGCCCGGTCGCGGCCGCGGACGGCGAGGCGGCCACGGCGGCGAACACCAGGGCGGCCGCGAACGCGGCGACGGTACGTTCTCTGAACCGATGGATTCTGAACCGATGGAACAGGCCTGGGACAGCCATGTTCACGCTCCCTCGTCAGCGGGGATGTCAGATGAGCGGGGACTGCGTCGACGACGACGCCGGGGAGAAGCAAGTTCGAGTAGGCGTTTGTGCAGATCGAAGAGCGCTCTTGCAGGGGTCGAATTCAGATTTGCAGGGTTCGAGTACAGATCACACTCTGATACCGGCCGGTAACAAAACCCGTGGGAGTTGTAACTCCGCGGAGTTCTCCAGTCAAGCCCCCGGGGGAGAAGATGCCTGTTTCACCCGTTCTGGCCCCGCTGCCCGGCGCGCGTTCCCCGCGTGATCCGCAGCGGGCGATCAAACGCGGGCCCAGCCGGGTGCCGCGCGAGCAGGTCGTGGCGACGCAGCGGGACCGGCTGTACGACGGCCTGGTCCGCACGGTCGCCGAGCGCGGCTACGCGAACGCCTCGGTCAGCGACATCTGCCGGGTCTCCGGCGTCACGCGGCCGGCGTTCTATGAGCACTTCGAAAGCAAGCAGGGGGCGTTCCTGGCCGCCTACCGGCACGGGACCGATGTGCTATTCGCGATGCTGCGCCACGCTTTCCGCGACGCGGTCGACATCGACGAGGTCCGCATCGACGAGGTCGTAGACGGCGCTGATGCTGTCACCGCGCACGCCGCCGACGACGTCACCGCCGCCGCCGACATCCCCTGCCCCGCCGCCGAGTACGAGACCGACGTCGAGACCTGGACCCGTGCCACCAGCGCGGTTCTCAGCGTCCTGCTGGACGTCCTGGCCAGCGTCCCGGCCTTCGCCACAACCGCGATCGTCGAGATCGACGCCGTCGGCCCGGCCGGCCGCCAGGCCCGCTCCGAGCGCCTGCGCGACTTCGAGGCCTTCTTCGCCCTGGCCCCGGCCACGCCGCCGGCCGTGGACCGCGGGGAGCTGGTGAACGCGGTGGTCGCCGGCGCCTACGGCACCCTCTACCGGTACATCGCCAACGGCCGCGCGACCGAACTGCCGAACCTGCTGCCTCATCTGGTGTATTTCGTCGTCGCGCCCTTCGTCGGCCCCGAGATCGCCGCGAAGGCCTCGCACGCCGCCCTGGCAGATCATCCGCGCTCGGTCGCCCCGTGCGTCCCGCCGCAGGCCGACGCCGGTATCGGCAGCGACTGAATCAGCGCCCGAACAATCAGGTTCCGAACGGTTGACCGATTCAAAACCCTGAGAGTATGTTACCCGTCAGTCACCTAGCAGGTGACTCATGTCACATTCCAGCCGTGCCGGTGCTGGTTCCATCTCGTCCAGGCGATCGCGCCGGCATCACCTGCGCCTGGTGACAGGAACGGAAGGGAGCCGAATGGCGACGAAATCCGTCAAGCCCGAAGGCAAAGTCCGCTACCGTCGCGCCGCGATACCCGGAGTGGCCGCCCTGGCCACCACCGGCGCACTCGTGATCCTGACGGCGCAGGGCGCGCTCGGCGTGCAGTTCGCGATCTCGGGCATGCCGTTCGTGGTGACCGCGAGCCACCTGCACGGGTCGAACTTCCAGCAGTACGGCGACCTGGACCACGGGCTGCCGGGCAACCCCTGGCTGAAGAAGACCAACGGCCAGGCCGTGGTCATGACCTCGGTGATCGGCGACGCGCAGATCACCAACCTGTGCCAGAGCGTCAACCTGGTCGGCATCAACCTGGTGATCAGGGCCGGCACCGGCTCCACGCCGGTGCACGCCACCAATCTGGTGCTGGACTCGACGGACCTGTCCGGCGACGCGACGTTCAACAACATCCAGATCGGCCGCGACGCCAGCACCCTGACCGAGGTCCCGTCCATCGAGGGCCACCCGTTCACCTTCGCGCAGCAGGCAGACACGGTCGACATCGACAACGTCCGCCAGGACAGCTACGCGACCACCGCATCGACGTTCTCGCTGCCGGGCCTGAGCATGAGCTTCCAGAGCAATGGCTGCTGAACGGTGACAGAACACGAAGAAGGCGCGCTCCTCTTCCCGGAGGCCCCGGCCCCCGAGGAGCACGGAGGAGCGCGCCGTGCCTTCCGGCACTGGCGCCGCACCCGCCCCTTCTGGGGCGGCCTACTGGTGGGCCTGGGCGGCGGCGAAATGCTGGCGCTCTACCACGCCGCCATGAAGGTCACGATCCACATGGGCATGTACGGCCTGGCCGGTTACGCGGTCCCGGTCTTGCTGGTGGTGCTCGGCCTGTGCCTGATTTTCGACCCGATGCACCGCACCTTCTACTCGGTGCTGTCCCTGCTGTTCGCCGTGGCCAGCTGGATGACCAGCAACCTCGGCGGCTTCCTGATCGGCATGCTGCTGGCGATGGTCGGCGCCTCCCTGGCGTTCGGCTGGACCGAGGCCGAGCAGCCCGAGGAAGAGCCGGTGCGGCAGCCGGAGAATGTCACCGGGGGACTGCCGACCGCCTGACGTACGCAGCAAAAATCGCCTGTAATCCCAGACCAACACACCCCTCAAAACCAAGGCGCGAACCGCCCCGGAGCAAACCGATTCTCCGGATCGAAGTTCCCCTTAACCCGCCGCATCACCTCCACGCTCCCCGGCGCGCGCCCCCAGGACTCCACCATCGCGTCCACTCCCGGGCGCCGTCGCCGCAGCATCACGAAGCCGCCGACCGCCTCGACCGAGGCGCGCCAGTTCTTCACCACCTCCGCGTGCGCCTTCGCATCGGCGCCCGTGATGCGCACCGTGTAGGCGCCGGTCGCCGGGCTGCACGTCAGCAGCGCCTTGACCCCCGCCCGATCCGCCCACGCCGACAGCGCTCCGACCAGCGCCGGATCGACGCCGGGCCGGGTGGCCGCGCGCATCACCGTGTCTCCGGGTTCTGCGACGACCCGCGCCGCGTGCGACTCCCAGAAGCTGTGCGCCTCACCTTCATCCAGTTCCGCCAGACTCCCCGTGAGCATCGAGCGCGCCGCCGCCGCCCGCGCCGCGGCGCCGTCGGCGGTTCCGTCGAAGCGCACCGCCAGGACCTGCTCCGGCTCGCACCATTCCACCGCCGTCGGTTCGATCGCCGACTTCGTCAGCGCCCACGTCGCCCGCTGCGCCGAGGCGGTGTCGACGTCGCGCACCATCACCGTGCGGGAGGTCTGGGGGAGCGGGTGCACCCGCAGCACGAGTTCGACCACCACCCCCAGCGTCCCCAGCGATCCGTGGCACAGCTTCGCCAGGTCGTATCCCGCCACGTTCTTGATGACGTGCCCGCCGCTCTTGGCGATCGCGCCGTCCGGGAACACCATCGTCGCGCCGATGACCAGCTCCCGCAGCGACCCGTACGCCATGCGCCGCGGCCCCGCGTCGCCGGTGGCCAGCAGCCCGCCGATCGTCGCCTCCGAGCGCGCCGGGTCGTACGGCAGCCACTGCCCGTGCTCGGCCAGCTCCTCCTGGAGCACGTCCAGCCGGATCCCGCCCTGGACGTGCACCGTCATGTCCGCGGGCCGGTAGTCCAGCACCCGGTCCATGCCGGCCAGCGACACCATGGTGCGTGCGTCCCGCACCGGGGCGCCCCACGTGGTCGCCGTGCCCGTACCGCGTATCAACACCGCGCCGTTCGTGGTGACGGCGTCGCGCAGGTCCTTCACCGTCGTCGGCGTGATCGAGCGCGGGCCGGGGGACGCCTCGGCGCCCGGCGTGCCGTCGGCCGACGAGCCGTGGGACGCCGACGAGCCGCCGGCGGACGAATGCCCGCCGGGCGTGGATGCGGAGGAGGAAGCGCCTACCATCTCTGGATCTTTCCGGTCTCTTCAAGCGGGTGCGGCTGATGGGCCCCGGCCCGGGCCTCGCCGCACAACGCGGGAGTCGGGAACACCTTGTTGGGGTTGCACAGCCCTGACGGGTCGAACGCGGCACGCAGACGGTCCATCGCCGCCAGGTCCGCGGGGGAGAACATTTTGGGCATCGAGCACGCTTTGTCCACGCCGATCCCGTGCTCGCCGGACAGCGATCCGCCGAGTGCGACGCACAGCTCCGCGATCGCCGCGGCGAGCGCTTCGGCGGCCGGACCCTCGCCGTCCGATTCGCGGTACAAAACGAGGGGATGGAGGTTTCCATCGCCCGCGTGGAACACATTGGCAACACGCAACCCTGCGGCCGAAGAAAGGTCCGCAATTCCGGCCAATGCCTCAGCGAGCCGGGTCCGCGGTACGACTCCGTCTTGCAAAAGGAATTCCGGAGAGAGCCTTCCCATCGCCGCGAACGCGGCCTTGCGACCGGCCCAGATCGCCGCGCGCTCGGCATCGTCCGCGGCGATGCGCAGCCGGGTGCAGGCGTGTTCCGAACACAGGGCGCTGACCTGCTCGAACAGCTCCGCGCACTCCTCGGCGGGGCCGTCCAGCTCGATGATGAGCGAGGCCGCCGCCTCCCGGTCGTAGCCGGCGTGCACGGCGTCCTCACAGGCGCGAATGGCCAGGTTGTCCATCATCTCGATGGCCGCGGGCACGATCCCGGCGGCGATGACCGCGCTGACCGTCTCGCACGCCGAGGGCACGTCCGGGAAGTCCGCGACGAGCGTCCGGACCACCTCCGGTTTCCGCAGCAGCCGCACCGCGATCCGGGTGGCCACACCGCACGTTCCCTCGGCGCCGACGAACACTCCGCGCAGGTCATAGCCGGGTGCGTCATAACAAGGTGCTTCTATGTCATCCGAGCCGAGCACCACAGTCGTGCCGTCCGGCAGCACCGTTTCGACCGCGAGCACATGATGCGAGGTGAAGCCGTATTTCAGGCAGTGCGCGCCCCCGGAGTTCTCCGCGACGTTGCCGCCGATCGTGCACACCACCTGTGACGAGGGATCGGGCGCGTAGTAGAGCCCGAATCCGGCGACCGCCGCGCTGATCGACAGGTTGGTCGCGCCCGGCTCCACGACGGCCACCATCCGGTCCGGATCCACATCAAGTATCCGGTTGAGCTTTGCTAATGCGATGACGACCCCTGATTCAGCCGGCAGCGCGCCCCCGGACAAACCGGTCCCGGCGCCGCGTGCGACGTACGGGACGCCGTGCCGCAGGCACGCCCGGACGATCGGGGCGACCTGGGAGCGATCGGCGGGGAGCAGGACCAGACCGGGCAAAACGCGGTGCGCGGTGAGCGCGTCGGTCTCGTACGCTCGGCGTTCGGCCTCGCCGGAGAGCACGCGCAGCGTCGGACCGCACTCGCCGCGCAGGTCAGCCAGGACCGCGTCGAGCTTTCGCCGCCGGTCCGCAGCGGCTTGCTCATCCACCCGCCGTGCCCCTTTCTGCCGTCCCCCGCGATGTAATAGATCACTACAGATTATTAGTAGGGCAGCACACATCACCATTGTGCGCCACCCGTGTGAGCCCCGGCGGGGCGTCCGGCGCGGGTGGACACCCGTGCCCCGATCATGTATGTGTTCTGATAATCACCGGCCCGGCACGGCTTCCGCTCCAAGTCGCTTTTGCCTTTGCGCACAAAGGAAAATGGCTCGTTCCGACGATCCATCTGGACCAGAGAGGTCAGCCCGCCGAATGACACTGACTGCCCCCCGCCCGCGCCTGGCCCCCACGCGCGACCGGGGTACCGTCGCCGTCCTGCTGTTCCGGGACGCCCCCTTGTTCGAGTCCTCGATACCGATCTCGGTGTTCGGGGTCGACCGGCGCGTCATGGGCCTGCCGTACTACCGGTTACTGGTGTGCGCAGGTGAAGCCGGGCCGTTGGCCACCACCGGCTCCCTGCGCATCTCCACGCCGTTCGGGCTGTCGGGGGCCGATCAGGCCGGCACCGTGATCGTGCCGGCGTGGCGGGCGCCCGGCGAGCGGCCCCCGGAACCGGCGCTGGCCGCGGTGCGCAAGGCTCACAAGGAGGGCGCGCGGCTGGCCGCGTTCGACTCTGGGGTCTTCGTCCTCGCCGCGGCCGGCGTCCTGGACGGCCGAGGGGCCACCACGCACTGGATGTACGCGCCGGCCCTGGCCCGCCACCACCGCAGGGTGAAGGTGGACGCCCGCTCGATGCAGATCGACCACGGCGACGTGGTCACCGGGGCCGGCGCCGCGGCCGGCCTGGACCTGTGTCTGTACCTGGTCCGGATGGACCACGGCGCCGAGGCCGCCAGCGCGCTGGCCCGCCGCCTGGTGGTGGGCCCGGGGCGGCGCAGCGGCCAGGCCGCCTACTTCGACCGGCACCTGCCCTCCGAACTCGGCGCCGGCACGCCGATCGGCGACGCGATGTCCTGGGCCCTGGACCACCTGGCCGAACCGTTCGACGTGGACGAGTTCGCCAAACACTCCGCGATGTCCCGCCGGACCTTCGACCGCCGCTTCCTGGAGGTCACCGGCACCACGCCGCTGCGCTGGGTGAACTCCCAGCGGGTGATCGCCGCCCAGCGCATCCTGGAGTCCACCGACCTGCCGGTGGACGAGGTGGCCCGGCGCTCCGGGTTCGCCTCGGGACCGGCGATGCGCGCCAACTTCCTACGGGTGCTCGGCACCCAGCCCGCGCGTTATCGCGAGGCCTACCTGGCGTCCCGGGCCAGGGGCGGCCGCGAAGGCCGCGACGGGTAGGGCCCGCTCTTCCCGGCCCTACTGAGCCCACGGCGGCGCGAACGCCGCGCCGCCGACGGTCGCGTTCATTCCAACGGACGTGACGGCGGTGAGCACCGCCGGGCTCTCGGGGCTGGCGTTGCCCAGCCGCAGGGTGGTGTGCGGCGGCACGATGACCGCGTCCCCGGGGCCGGCGTGCACCTCGCGGTCCCCGACGGTGGCCAGCACGGCGCCGCTGACGACGACGAAGACCTCCTCGCGGTCCATGCTGTGCGGCTGGCTGCGGGCGCCGGGCTCCAGGTCGAGGGCCCAGATCGCGAGTTCGGTGCTGCCGCGCGACGGGACCGCGAGCGGGCGGAAGGTGAAGCCGTCGAGGTCGAAACGCGGGGCCTCGGCGAGGGTGGACAAGGGCATGGCTGTCTCCGGTTCGCATTGATCGTCAACAAGGTTGTCGATCTCAGCCTAGGAGGCCGCCGCCCAGATGGTCAACACAGTTGTCGATCCCGGTCCGACCCCCACCCCCACTAGGGTGGAAGCATGAGTGACAGGCTGGTGTGGATCGACTGCGAGATGACCGGGCTCGACCTGGACAAGGACGCTCTGATCGAGGTGGCCGTCCTGGTCACGGACTCGGAGCTGAACGTCCTGGGGGACGGGGTCGACGTGGTGGTCGCGCCACCGGCCGACGACCTGCCGGGCCTGCTCGCCGGCATGGTGGACGTGGTCCGCGAGATGCACACCGCCTCCGGGCTGCTGGAGGAACTGGCGGACGGGATCCCCATGGCCGAGGCCGAGGGGCGCGTCCTGGCCTACGTCCGCGAACACGTCCCGGAGGCCGGCAAGGCGCAGCTGGCAGGCAACTCCGTCGGCACCGACCGCGGCTTCCTGGCCCGCGACATGCCCGAGCTCGAACAGCACCTGCACTACCGCATCGTGGACGTCTCCTCGATCAAGGAACTGGCCCGCCGCTGGTACCCGCGCGTCTACTTCAACGCACCGAAGAAGACAGGCAATCACCGCGCCCTGGGCGACATCCGCGACTCCATCGCCGAACTCCGCTACTACCGCGACGCGATCTTCGTCCCGCAGCCCGGCCCGGACTCGGAGACCGCGCGCACCCTCGCCGGCCGGATCGAGGCACAGGAAACGGCTGCGGCCGCCGCCGCGGCGGCCCGCGCGGAGTCCTGACCTCCCGATCGGGTCCTCCGGGACGCGGCCTAAAGGGTTGTGCAGAGCACCGCCGGATCCATGTATGCTTGGCGGTGCCAGCGCGGTGCGGGACACGGGAGACCGGAGCTTCGCGACGCGGCGGTGCATGGTGGGCGTAGCTCAGTTGGTAGAGTCCTGGGTTGTGATCCCAGTTGTCGCGGGTTCGAGCCCCGTCGCTCACCCTCCATGGAGCGGTCCCTGATCTCGATGAGAGCAGGGACCGTTGCTGTGTTTGCTGAAGATCTGTGTTCAGCTGGATCTTCCGATCAGTACACTGCCCAGCATGGGCGAGAACCTGGACGACCTGACCGCCAAGTGCGTCCACTGCGGCTTCTGCCTCCCGGCCTGTCCCACCTACGCCCTCACCGGTGACGAGAACGACTCCCCGCGCGGCCGCATCCACCTGATGCGCCAGGTGATCGAGGGCAAGGCCGAACTCGACGACTCCGTCTCCGAACACATCGACTCCTGCCTGGGCTGCCTGTCCTGCGTGAGCGCGTGCCCCTCCGGCGTCCAATACGACCGGATCATCGAGGAGTTCCGCCCCGAAGTCGAGCAGGCCTACGCCGAGCACCGCGGCGACCGGGCCTTCCGGGAGCTCGTGTTCGGCCTGTTCCCGCACCCGGCACGGCTGCGGGTCGCGGCGCTCGGCGCGGTCGCGTACCGCCGGACGGGTGGCGCGGCGCTGGTCCGTTCCAGTGGACTGCTGCGGCGCTTCCCCAAGCTCGGCGCCATGGAGGCGCTGATGCCGGACACCACGCTGCGCAAGGCGTGGAGCAGGCTGCCGGCCAGCAACCGGCCGCGGGGGGAGCGGCGCGCGACCGTGGCGATGATCTCCGGCTGCGTGCAGCGGGTGTTCTTCAGCGACGTCAACGCCGCGACCGCGCGGGTGCTGCAGGCCGAGGGCTGCCACGTCGTGGTGCCGGAGCAGGGCTGCTGCGGTGCCCTGTCGCTGCACGCCGGGCGCGAGGAGGAGGCCAAGCGCTACGCGCGGCGGCTGATCGACGTCTTCCGGCGCCCGGCGTCCGCCTCGTCGGCGACGGTGGCGCTGGGCAACCTCGACGCGGTCGTGGTCAACGTCGCCGGCTGCGGCTCCACACTGAAGCAGTACGGCGAACTGCTCGCCGACGACCCCGACTACGCCGAACCGGCCGCGGAGTTCGCGGCGAAGATCCGCGACGTCTCCGAGGTCCTGGCCGACCTCGAACCGCGCGCCGAACGCCACCCGATCGAGGCTCGGGTCGCCTACCACGACGCCTGCCACCTGGCGCACGGCCAGGGCGTGCGGGCGCAGCCGCGCAAGCTGCTGAACGACATCCCGGGCCTGGAAGTGGTCGAGCCGGCGGAGGCCGCGTTCTGCTGCGGCTCGGCGGGTGTGCACAACCTGGTGCGACCGGAGGCCGCGGAGGAACTGGGACGGCGCAAGGCCGAGCGCGTCCGGGCCACGAACCCCGACCTGGTCGCCACCGGCAACCCCGGCTGCCTGCTGCAGATCCAGCGGCACCTCGGCGACGACACCCCGGTGCTGCACCCGATCGAGATCATCGACGCCTCGATCCGGGGGCTGAGGCTCAATCCGCGGCGGGTGCGGCCGCGCCGTTCGGGGAGCGACTCAGCCAGCGATTCAGCCGACTGAGTCGCCGACCGGCTGCCGCGAGAAGACCTCGGCGCGGCGGTGGCGGTCAGGGCACGCCGGTCAGTCCGCTCACTCCGGTCAGCGTGCTCAGTCCGAAGTGGCCTGCTCGATCCGTCGTCGCCTCCACGCCGGCCACCACCGGTCCAGCAGGAAGTAGGTGATGATGCCCAGGCTGATCGCCACCAGGTGCTCGCGCCCGGCCAGGTTCGGCAGGATCGCCGCCTCGCCGCCCATCGACACCGCGGTCAGCGCCACCACCCAGTACGTCCGCAGCCGCAGCGCCAGGTAGATCAGCAGCGCCACCACCGCGACCGAGGGGCCGGTGTCGACCTGGAAGTTGTCGATCTGCGGGGTGCCGATGTGCAGCCAGTTGCTGGCGTAGACCATCAGCCGGGCGGCCATCGAGGTGACCGCGCTGGTGATCATCGCGATCGCGATCATCTTCTTCCAGCCCAGCCAGCACTCCGCGATCCCGAAGGCGATCAGCACCTGCGCCATCGCGCCCCAGGCCGGCAGGTCCGGGGCCGGAGCGAACAGGGACAGCGGGAGCTGCGGGAGCAGCTTCCAGATCGGCTCGCCCTGGCGCACGCCGGCCACGTCCAGCACGAACGCCAGCCCGGTGGGCCGGATCAGCTCCAGGATCCACAGCACACCGATGGTCGCCACGCACGTCAGCGTGGCCGGGATCGCCATCAGGCGCTTGGTGCGGACCTCGCGGACCGGGACCGAGAAGAACACGACCATGTCGCGCACGAAGGTGCGGACCACGGCCACGGCCGCGCGGACCACCGGGTTGCGCCGCGGCGCCGCGTCCGGGTCGACGGCGGCGAGGTACGGGTCGGTGGCGAGATCTGTGTTGGTGGTGAGAGCTGTGTCGTCGGCAAGATCTGTGTTGGCGGTGAGATCTGTGTCGTCGGCAAGATCCGTGTCGTCGGCGACGGCGTTGAGGTTCGTGGCGGCAGAGAGATCTACGGCGGCACGGTTCGCATCGGCGGTGGGCTTCGCGGCAGCGAGACCGTCGGCGGCAGCACGGTCGGCCTCGGCATCTGCGGCAAGCGCGGTCCGGACGGGGTCGCCGCCGCTGAGCCCGCCGAGCCCACTGCGCCCACTGAGCCCGCCGGTCGCGCCGCCGGGTGCCTCCACTGGCTCCCCGGGTTCGCGGCCCGCCCCGGAACCGGCGTCGAGCGGGTCCTGCGCTCTGTCGGTCACGGTCTCATTCGCCATCGTCGTCCCCCCGGATCGGTAGCCGTGGCGTCCGGCATGGGCGGATGCGCTGGAAATTCGCCTCCGACTCCGATGGTAGCAACGTCGGAAGATCCCACGCCGGGCCGGGCGCCCACACCGATCTCACAGGTGCCGGCGGCGTCGGGACAGGTCACGGGGTACCTCTGCCCGCTCGAAGATCACACTACTCGACGTCGCACGGGCGTCACCCGCTCGTCGTATAGGTTTGGCTCAGCGCGGCAGGTTCTATTACGGCGAGGAGTGGCACGGTACATGTGCGGTATCGCGGGTGTCTTCGGGGCTCATGACGAGGCCATGCTCAAGCGGATGGGCGACGCCATCGCCCACCGGGGGCCCGACGGCGAGGGCCTGGTTTCGTTCGGCAGCACAGCCAGTGACGGGGCCGCCGTCGGTTACGCCCACCGCCGCCTGGCGATCATCGACCGGGCCCACGGCGACCAGCCCTTCCTCACCGAGGACGGCCGCTACGCCGCCGTCTACAACGGCGAGGTCTACAACTACCGGGAGCTGATGGCCGAGCTGGAAGCCCTCGGCCACACCTTCCGCACGGTCTGCGACACCGAGGTCGTGGTCCGCGCCTTCGCCGAGTGGGGCGAGGCGGCCTTCGACCGGTTCAACGGCATGTTCGCGGTGGCCATCCACGACACCGAGACCGGCAAGAGCTACCTGGCGCGCGACCACTTCGGCATCAAGCCGCTCTACCTGGCCTCGGTCACCGGCGCCGACGACAGCCACCGCCTGGTCTTCGGCTCGGAGATCAAGGCGATCCTGGCCTCGGGCCTGGTCGAGGCGGCCCCGGACGACGCCACCCTCTTCCGCTACCTGCGCTTCCGTATCCACGAGGACTCCGACCGCACGTTCTTCGCCGGGATCGAGAAGGTCCGCCCCGGCGAGGTCGTCGTCATCGACGGCGCCGACGTGCAGCGCCGCATGTTCACCACGCTGCGCGAGGACCTGCTGGCCGACGGCCCGGCTCGGGCGTTCACCAAGGACACCACCAAGGAGTTCAAGGAGCGGCTGACCGAGTCGATCCGGATGCGCCTGGTCGGTGAGGTGCCGGTGGGCACCGCGCTGTCCGGGGGCCTGGACTCCTCGACCGTGGTCGCGGTCATCAGCAAGCTGATGAAGCAGCACGCGCAGGACGTGGAGTCGGTCGGCGCGACGCAGAACAGCTTCTCCGCGGTGTTCCCGGGCAGCGTCAACGATGAAGAGCGCTACGTTGATGCGGTCATGGCCAAGACTGCTTCTGACAGTGGCCCCATCGAGTGCCACAAGATCCACCCGAACCCGGACGAGTTCCTGGAAGACCTCGCCGACTTCGTGCGCACGCAGGAAGAGCCGACCATCTCCACCGGCCCCTACGCGCAGTACAAGGTCATGCAGGAGGCCACCAAGCACGTCACCGTCCTGCTCGACGGCCAGGGCGCGGACGAGATGATGGCCGGCTACCTGCCGTACTACTTCGTCTACCTGCGCCAGCTGCGCAAGCAGAAGCAGTACACGAAGCTGATGCGCGAGGTCGTCTCCTCCACCGACGTGCTGTCCCGCTACGGCAAGCAGGTCGTGCGCGGCAAGATCGGCCTGGACAAGCCGGTGGACATCCGGCAGATGCTGGACAAGGGCTTCGCCAAGCAGCACAAGGGCGAGACGTTCAGCCCGGTCCCGGACGACCTGCGGGCCCGCCTGGTCGAGGACATCTTCGCCAACTCCCTGCCCTCGCTGCTGCGCTACGAGGACCGCAACACCATGCGGTTCTCGCTGGAGGGCCGCGTGCCCTTCCTGGACTTCAACCTGGTGCGCTACCTGTTCACGCTGGAGCCCGAGGCGATCATCAAGGGCGGCTGGAACAAGAAGATCCTGCGCGACTCGGTGCGCGGCCTGCTGCCGGACCAGATCGTCGACCGCCGCAACAAGATCGGCTTCACCACGCCGGAGCGCGAGTGGTTCCTGCGCATCAAGAACCACGTGCACACGGTGTTCCGCTCGGACTCCTTCGGCTCGCGGCCGTACTTCGACCAGGCCTCGGTGCTGCGCGCGTTCGAGGAGTTCATCTCCGGCAAGAACAGCGACACCATGCTGTTCTGGCGGATGCTGAACGTCGAGCTGTGGCTGCGCACGTTCGTGGACGCCCCCGGCACCCACATCGACTCCACGACCTCGGCGGCCAAGGAGTACTTCGCGGCCAACCCCGGCAAGGAGATCGCGATCAGCACCGCGTCCAGCGGACAGGTGCTGCGCTTCCCGATCCAGACCGACGCCTTCGCCAAGGGCGACGACTTCCACACCAAGATCTCCGAGTACGGCGCCGAGTTCGCGACCCGGGCCGCGGAGTCCGACGACCACGCCGAGGCGCTGAACAGCCCCTGGTTCCTGGCGGTCAGCGAGAAGGTGGTCGCCATCTCGCAGGGCCGCAGCTACTTCCTGTGGGAGATCAAGCCCTCCTTCGCGGCCCGCAAGCTGCAGAAGTTCGTGGTCCGCACCCCCGCCGGCATCGGCCTGGGCTCCCCGGAGACCATGCAGCTGGCGATCCAGGAGGCGGGCCTGGCCCGGATCGTGGCCGCCTCGGCGGCCGGCGCGGTCGGCAAGGTCGTGGGCCGCAAGGGCCTGTTCTACCAGCTGGCCGGCCCCGCGGTGCGGGCGATCGACGGGCCGACGCAGTACTCGCTGTACCCGTCGAACGTCTCGGCGAAGCTGGCCCCGGCCGACCCCGGCAAGGCCGCCTCGGAGCTGTCCGACCGGCTGCGCAGGGCGCTGCCGAAGCAGGCTGCTGACACCTTCCAGGGCGTGGCCATCATCGACGCCAACGACCTGGGCTGCAACATCCTGGGCCAGGCCACCACGGTCGCCGAGGAGAAGATCGCGGAGATCTTCAAGGACAACCCGCTGGGGCAGGGCGCGCAGCGCACGCCGCTGGCCGTGGTGGTGCTGCCCAAGCAGAAGTAGGCAGAAGCAGCGCCTGGGGCGTCCGGGTTCGCAGCGCCCTGAGTCACAAGCACCGGAAGGCTCGGTTCCCTGCAACGGCAGGGGATCGGGCCTTCCAGCGTTCTGCGGTGCCTCAGTCGTTCAGTCGCTCAGCCCCTCGGTTCCTCAGCCTCTCAGCCTCTCAGCGTCAGCTGATCTCGTGGAACGCGTGATAGTGGCTCTCGGCCCACTGTTGGGCCTCCTCATGCGTCCGCTGCCCCGGCGAGCGTGTGGTGCACTCCTCGCACTGTGCACGCCACGGCCAGCCGCCCCACGTGTGGACGATGCTCACCGGACCCCACTCGTTGCCTTGACGCTCGCGTTCGATGACCGTGTTCATCGACACACCCTCCCTCGCGCCTCGCAACCCATTTCACCAGGACCGCGCCCTCCGGCGCCATCGGATATACCCCTAGGGAGCGCGCCACCGGCCCGCGACACCGAGACGGTCCCCGTGAGGCTGGAGTAGACGGCCCGGGCGCGGCTAATCTACGGCTCGTGACTATCGAAGACGACGACGACCTCGCCCTGCCCGCGGCGCTGGCCGCGATAGCCGCGATCGGCTTCCCCCCGGAGGCCGACGAGGACGCCCACGGCGACGACGAGCGCGACGAGCCCGACGAGGACGACGCCCCCGAGCACCCCCCGGTGGACTTCGAGCCCTTCGAGGAGTTCCTGGACTCCGAGGACACCGCCGACTGGTTCCGCGGCTGGACCGGCAACCCGGACGCCGACGCCGAGCAGTTCCGGGTCTTCGGCCAGACCGCCGACGGCGGCTACGCGGCCTTCTGGCTGGTCCGCGAGGACGCGCCGCTGGCCGAGCAGCCGATCGTGTTCCTGGGCCCGGAGGGCGAGACCGGCGTGGTCGCCTGCGACCTGCCCTCGTTCCTGTGGCTGGTGGCCGACGGCTCGGGCCCCTACGAAGCCGTGGAGCACCCGACCCGCCGCTCCAACCCGCACCCGGAGTTCACGGCCGTCGCCGAGAAGCACGCCGGGACGGACCGGATGACGGCCCGCGAGGTGGTCGCGGCGGCCCGGGACGAGTTCCCGGACTTCGAGGACACCATGGTGGAGCTCTCGCGCTGAGGGCGGGTTCCCGTGCGACCGACGCGACCGACGCGACCGACGCGACCGATGCGGACGATGCGGACGATGCGACCGATGCGACCGATGCGGACGGCGCCGCCGCATCGGTCCGGAGCGGCGGCTGGTGGCGGCGCAGCCGACCGCGGCGCCGGAGATGCCCTCCAGCTTCGCGGCGCGGCCGGCCAGGTCCTCGGCAGGCCGCCGCATCGGTCCGGCGCGGGTATCAGGGCCCTGTCCCGTCGGCATCGCGGAGTTCGGCGATGGCGCGCAGCGCATCGCGCATCCGTGCCGGATCGGCGCCGAACATCCGCGTGTCCAGGTCGCGGACGGCCTGGATCGCCTGACGTGCCAGGACGCGGCCCTCGCTCGTGAGCGTCAGGCGCAAAGCCCGGGCGTCGGACCGGTCGTTGTCCCGCGCGATCAGCCCACGGCCCTGCAGGGTGCGCACCACGCGCGAGGTCATCTGGCGGTCGCAGCCGGCGTGCTCGGCGACCTGCGCCTGAGTCGGCGGACCCGCGGTGCCCTCCAGCCATCCGGTCGTGGCCAGGAGCATGAACTGGGTGTGCGTCAGATCGAAGGGTCCGAGCGCGGTCTCCATGCGAGCCCGCCAGGTCAGCGCGGCGTGGTGGAGCCAGAAGCCCGGCGAGGCCAGGGGTCCGGAGTCCGCTGCGCTCACGCGGCGGCCCGTTCCCCGCCAGCCTGGTCCCCGTCAACCTGCTCCGCGCCAGCCTGTCCCGCGCCAGCCTGTCCCGCGCCAGCCTGTTCCCCGCCGGCGCGGCCGGCCCGCCGCGCGGCCTCGGCCTCCAGCGCGGCGAAAGTCAGAAGCATGTCCCGGCGCATCCGGCGGCCGAAGTGCAGGCGGAACAGCGGCACCAGCGGCCCGGTCACCCAAACGGTCTTGACGCAGCGGACCCGTCCGCCGGGCAGGACCTCGAAGGTGTTCAGGCCCCTGATCCTGCCTCCGGGCAGGGCGCACTCGGAGCCGAAGCGGTGCGGTGCCTCGGCCTCGGTGACGGTCCACTCGGTCGCCGGGCCGCCGTTCGGCTTCGACCATCCGACGGCGCCGGCCTCGAACGGGCCGTCCAGGCGCGCCTCCTGCTCGTGCGGATCCCAGCTCGGCCGGTTGTCCACGTCGGTGGCCACGGTCCACAGCACGGCGATGTCGCCCCGGACTTCGGCCTCGGCGGTGATCTGGTACATCGGGTTCCCCTCCCGGATCGGTATGGTGTCGCGACACCAAATATAGATGGTGTCGCGACACCAAATCAACCCCCGGGGAGCACGCACACCGCGTCGATGCCCAGCACGTGGTTGAGCCGCCCGAAAGCCAGCCACGACCCCAGGCACATCGTCAGCTCCACCACCTCGGCCTGCGAGTACGCCGCGAGCATCCGCTCCCAGAACTCCTCGTCCAGACCGTGGTGGTCCTGCGCGTACCGCTCGGCGTACTCGGCGGCCAGCCGGGTCCGCTCGTCGAAGCCCTCGGCGGTGCGCCACTCGGCGACCGCCGCGTCGAACCCGTCCTCGACCTTCGCCCCGTCGCGCTCGGTGCGCCAGTCCAGGCAGAACAGGCAGCCGTTGATCTGGGCGACGCGCAGCCGCGCCGCCTCGAACTCGCGCAGGCCCAACGTCGTGTGCTGATACACCGCCATCGAGAACGCCGCCGCCGCGGGGCCGATGCCGGGCACCATCTCGCCCCACACGTAGCCGATCGGCTCTTTGCCCTCGGGGATGTCGATGATCACTGCTCTGTCCCTTCCGTCGACCACCTGACGCCGGCCGCCGGCGTGATCGGCACGTCCAGCGCGTCGTAGAGCCCCGGCTCGCGCCCGGCCAGCCACCCGATGGCGCCGACCAGCCGTCCGACGGCCGTGGCGTTCCCGCCCGCCGACCGGTTCCCGCCCTCGTCCGCGGCCTCCACCGTGACCTCGATCCGCGGCCGCCCCTCGATCACCACGCGGTGCGCCCCGACGCCGTCCGGCGCCTGCGGCCACTGCGGCGCCACCGAGCCGTGGATGCGGGTCACGTGCTCGATCACGATCCGGGGCACGCCCCCGATCTCGCCCCGCACCTCGAACCGCACCCCGCCCTGCGTGTCCGCCGCGAACTTCCCCATCGTCGCGGTCTCGACGTCCTCGGCCAGCGGCGCGCGCTCGACGTGCTCCGAGATCCCCGACAGCTCCGCCCCCAGCGCCCGCGCCATCAGCCGGAGCTGCCCGCCCCACACCATCGTGGGCACGCCCGGCGCGGTCATCAGCGGCTCGTACTCCATCGGCTGCCCCATGCCGACCAGGTACCGGACCGAGTCCTCCTGGTCGTACGTCGAGTAGTCGAAGATCTCCTGGCAGCGCACCGCCTCGATCCGGGTCCCCAGCCCGGTCAGCATCAGCGGCAGCACGTCGTTGGCCCACCCCGGGTCCACGCCCGAGGCGAACAGCGACCCGCCGCCCTCGGCCACCGCCGCGAGCACCCGCTCGCGTTGGTCCGGCGGCGCGCTGCGCGGATCGTAGAACGCGTACAAAGCCGGCGTGACCACGATCGCGCCGGCCCGGACGGCGCGGACCACGTCGTCCAGCGCCTCCTCGGGGCGCACGTCGCCGGAGGCCGCGTAGACCACGGCCCTCGCGCCGCGCAGCGCCGCCTCGATGTCGGACGTCACGGACGTCGCCGCGACCCCGAGCGCGTGCTCCAGGCCCGCCAGCTCCCCGGCGTCGCGTCCGGCCTTCGCCGGGTCGTGCACCAGCACGGCGCACAACGCCAGCCCGGGGCGTGCGGCGACCGCTCGGATCGCCGCACGCCCGATGTTCCCGGTGCCCCACACCAGGGTGGGTATCAGTTCATCGGCCATCGATCAGCTCAGCCGCCGTTCGCGATGATGTTCTCGATGTTCCGCTCGGCCAGCGCGGTGATGGTCACGAACGGGTTCACGCTGGTGTTGCCCGGGATCAGCGCGCCGTCCATGACGTACAGCCCCGGGTAGGCGGTGAGCCGGCCGTAGTTGTCCGTGGCCTGATTCAGTACCGCGCCACCCAGCGGGTGGTACGTCAGCTGGTCCTGCCAGGTCTTGTACAGCCCGAACAGGTCCGTCCGGTAGATGGTGCCCTCGGTCGAGTTGATCTTGTCGAAGATGGACTTGGCCATCGTGATCCCGTCCTGCTTCCAGGCCTGCTGCCAGCTCAGGTCCACCTTCTGCGTGGCGGGGTTCCAGGAGAACTGCGCTCGGTGCGGGTTGTTCGTGATCGACAGGTACAGCGAGGCCCAGGTCTCGATCCCGATCGGCAGCGGCGCCACCTCGGCGAACGCCCCGCCCGCGGCCCAGTTGTCGATGCCGCCGCAGGGGACCGTGGACTGGTTGGAGCCGGTGGGGTCCCAGATCTGGTTCGCCCGGCCGACCATGATGTTCCCGTTGTCGCCCCAGTTCTGGCCGACCTGGTCGTTCAGGTTCGGCAGTCGGCCGGTGTCGCGCATCTGGACCAGCAGCTTGCTGGTGCCCACGCTGCCGGCCGCGAAGACCACCTTGTCGGCGGTGACCTCCTTGGTGACGACCACGTTCCCGGAGGTGTCCAGCTGGTTCATCAGCACCGTGTAGCCGCCGCCGGAGGCCGGGGACACCGAGGTCACCTTGTGCAGCGGCGTGATGTTGACCTTGCCGGTGGCCAGCGCGGCCGGGATGTACGTCTTCTGCAGGGACTTCTTGCCGTAGTTGTTGCCGTACAGCAGTTCCTGGCCCAGCGCCGAGCGCGGAACCGTGCCGGCGTCCTCGGCCTGCATGTAGGCCCAGTCGTAGACGTCCGGCACGAACACGAACGGGAACCCGGACCGGCCGGCCTGCTTCTGCCCGACCCGCGCGAACTGGTACCACTGGGTCGTGTTGAACCAGCTGGTCGGGATGACCCCGACGCCGAGCCCGGCGTTGGCCCGCGGGTAGTACACGTTGTACATCTCGGCGGGGTTCACCGAGGGCAGGATCGCGCCGAAGTTCGACTGCTTGGGCGTGACCGCCATGCCGCCGTTCACCAGCGATCCGCCGCCGATCCCGCGGCCCTGGTAGACGGTGATCCCGGCGAAGTCCTCGGCGTCGAGGACGCCGGTGTAGGACGGGATGCTCCGGTCGATCGGGATCCCGAGGAAGTACCCGACCGGCTGCTTGGTCTGCGTCCGCAGCCAGAACGACCGCTGGTCCGGACTGGTCAGGTTGCAGAAGATCTTCCCGTCCGAACCCGGGGTGTTCCAGGCCATGCCCATCTCGATCATCTCCACCGCGACGCCGGCCTGGGCCAGCCGCAGCGCCGCGACCGAGCCGCCGTACCCGGTGCCGATGACCAGGGCCTGGACGTGCGCCCCGTTGGAAATGGGGGTGCTGCGCGGCGCGGCGGCCGAGGCGCGCCCGGCCGAGAAGCCCCCCAACGCCGCCGCACCCAGAACCGTGCTTGTCCCCGCCAGGAATCCGCGCCGTGAAAGACCTCGGGCTCCTGGGTCTGGCCTTGATGTTGCGCTCATGTGACGCTCCTCACATGGTGCGGATTTTGGGACTTGTGTACTACCGCCCGCGTGAGAAGTCACGACCTACTGACAAGTAATATAACGGAGCATCAGATCAAAACCCGCAGGTAGATCGCTACTAATCGGTATGCGAGTCCTGAGACTCCGGGCCGCGAGGGGTTTGGCTCCGATACGTGAACCCGAGCTCATGCCCAAGCCCGAAGTAGTGCCGGAAGTTGTAGATCAGCGGGCTCCAGGCCGCCGGCTCCACGTGGTTCGTCCCCGGGATCACGATCGCCGGATCGGCGTGCACCCGCAGCACCTGGGCCTCGACGATGAGGAAGCCGTCGGTGACGTCCGGCAGCGCCCGCGCCACGGCGGCCTCGAACTGCAGGCCGCACTCGGCGACCCGCGGCGGATTGACAAGCTCGGACTCGACGGATGTGAACCCCGATAGACCGAACTTGTCAGGCTCGAACCGCATCCCCGGCGGCTTGCCCTCCGGCACCGGGAACCGGCCGGTCACCCCCGCCAGGCTCTCGATCCGCCGCCACAGATGCGGCCCGGGGACGTTGATCACGATCTGCGGACGCCGCGCGAGGTTGTACGCGGTCTGGCCCTCGGCACCCAGACCGAGCACGATCGTGTACCCCAGCGCCCACGCCGAGGAGATCGGCGCCAGATTCGCCGAGCCGTCGTCGTTCTCCGTCGACAGCAGGACCACCGGGGTGCCGAAGTACAGGATCGACGGCTCGATCGTCACATGCGCGCTCTGCGTGCTCGCCCTACTCGTTGTGCTGCTCATGGAGCGACCGTAGGCAGCGGACGTTTCGGCGGCCGCCGAACTCCGGCCGGAGAATAATCGCTGCTATGAGCACCACAGGCAGCACCACCAGCAGTACCGCAGGCAGCAGCACCGGCCGCGCCATGCGCACCGCCGCAAGCCCCACCACCGCGAACCCCCTGCTGGCCGGCGCCGACCTGGCCGCCATGGCCCGCCTGCTCGCCGACGGCACCCGCGCCACCTTCTGCCTGGCCCTGCTCGACGGCCGCGCCTGGACTCCGACCGAACTCGCCAAACACGCCGGTGTCGCGCCCTCCACGGCCACCGAACACCTCAACGCCATGGTCGCCGGCGGCCTGCTCGCCGAGGAACGCCAGGGCCGGCACCGCTACGTGCGTCTGGCCGACCAGCAGGTCGCCGAACTGATCGAGACCCTGGCCGCCGCCGCACCCGTCCGCTCCGCACCGCCGCCGCGAACGCTGTCCGCCGACAGCCGGCGGCGCGCGCTGGCCCACGCCCGCACCTGCTACGACCACCTGGCCGGCCGGGTCGGCGTGGCCATCGCCGACGCGATGACCGAGCGCGCCCTGGTGGACTGGGAGCACGGCCTGCGGCTCACGCCGGGTGGCGAGCGCTGGCTCGCCGACCTCGCCATCGAGGTGCCCGCCGCGGCCAAGCGCCCGGCGCTGCGGCCGTGCCTGGACTGGACCGAGCGCCGTCCGCACCTGGCCGGCGCCGTCGGCGCGGCGCTGTGCGGCCACGCTCTCGACAAGGGCTGGATCCGGCGGGTCGGCAGCACCCGCGCGGTGCTCGTCACCCCGGCCGGCCGCGAGGTGTTCCAAGGCGCGCTGGGGCTTTCGGCGGAGCTGCTGACTCCGGTCGCCAACTAACTCAGTTCTCTGATTCGCTCCGCGAGCGCCGCCGACCGTCGGTCTATGCGGCATGACCATGGCGTTCGGTGTCTGCACGCGCCAGCCGACGCCCGGCTCCCGCCCGGCAGACAACCGAATCAGAGCTCGAATAGGTTCACTCCTCGCGCGGCCGGCCACCGGTGCAACTGGTGGTCCCAGTGGGAATGGCGCCGCGCGGTTCCCATTCGGGTTCAGAAGGGGTGGAAGATGTCAGCAGCCTCAATCAGTGTGCGAAGAGCCCTGGCGTTCCTCGGGATGCTCGCGCTCACCTTCGCCGCGGTGGTGGTCGC
The DNA here is from genome assembly GCF_015356825.1 of Catenulispora rubra. GTDB lineage: Bacteria > Actinomycetota > Actinomycetes > Streptomycetales > Catenulisporaceae > Catenulispora > Catenulispora rubra. Next base: position 60,556 of record NZ_JAACYW010000018.1, read on the forward strand.
GCCCGCGAGCCGGGCGCACGCCGCCGCCAACGTCGCGGTGCAGGTCGGCTACGCCGACACCGCGCGCGCGAATCCCGCGAACTTCCCGACCCCCTGGGAAGGCGCGCCGAACGTCACCTACGGCGGCTGCAGCGTCCCTGGCGGCTGCACGTTCGACGCCGGCGCCCTGCGGGTCATCAACAACACCGGCGTGAACGTCAACGTCGACTACATCAAGGTGAGCTTCGGCACCTGCGTGTTCGACATCTGGCGGCACAACGTCCCGCTCGGGCCGAGCGGGCAGTACATCGTCACGCAGACGATCAACTCCTTCAGCTCCGGCTGCACCTCCGACGGCTCCTTCGACACCTCCGACATCGGGCCCAACGGCGCGTCCTGGGCCGGGAACTGCAACCAGTCCGGCGTCGTCCCGCTGGTCATGGTGTCCATCGACGGTGTGGTCAGCAACTTCCCGGACTCCGGCAAGATCCTGAACACCGGCGGCGTCGACGGCGCCAGCTGCGGCATGGGCAACGAGTCCCAGCAGTGGGCCCCGGTCGGCAGCGTCTCGTGCCCGGGCTCGATCCTGAAGCTGGCGCCGAGCCAGCAGGAACTCGCGGTCGGGTCCACGGCCTCGGTCACCGCGAACTACGTCAACAGCTGCGGCGACCCGCTGCAGGGCGCGCCGATCGCGTTCAAGGTCGCCAGCGGCCCGAACGCCGGGGCGGGGGACACCGTCTCCACAGACGCCTCGGGCAACGCGACGTTCAGTTATACCGGCACGGCTTCGGGCACTGACACAGTCGGCTCCACGACGTCGAACCCGGCCGGCATCGTCAGCTCCAACAACGTCAAGGTCATCTGGGACGTCCTGCTCACCGGCGACGCCTACGGCCTGAAATCCTCGGGCCTGGTGGGCATCACCCCGACGCCCGAGGCCGGTCCGGTGGCGACCACCGGAGCCAGTAGCAGCTCGCCGCCGTGCGTGGTGACCATCACTGGCCTGATCAGTGCTGGCACCCTGTGCGCGAACGTCTCCACCGCGGTCGGCCCCAGCTCCTCCACGGCCAACGCCTCGGTGCAGCACGTCGGGATCGGCCTGCTGCTCGTGCCGGCGATCGAGATCGGCGCGGTCACGTCCACCTCGCACTCGGTCTGCTCCGGCAGCACCGGCGGCGCCACCATCGCCTCCATCACCGTCGGCGGCATCGTGGTCCCGGTCAGCGTCACCCCGGGCCCGAACACCACGGTGAACATCCTGGGGATCAAGCTGATCCTGAACGAGCAGATCGCCACGAACACCGCCACCGACCACGTGCTCACGGTCAACGCGGTGCACGTGATCGTGCCCGGCCTGCTGGACACGACCGTGGCCTCCTCGACGAGCGACATCCACGGGTGTGTGTGAGCTCTGAGATGAGCCGGTAGCGGCGCGGAAGGCGCCGGAAGCGCCGGCAAAGGCACGACGGCCCGGCCGGGAATCCCCGGACGGGCCGTCGTGTGGTGTGGGTGGTGCGGTTTGGTGTGGTGATGCGGTGGTGCCGTCTTGCTTTCGTGCTGTGTAGCTGTGTAGCTGTGCAGCTGTCGTGCTGTGCTGCCGTCGCCCGATGCGGCGCCGTGCGGGCTCGTCAGCCCTGGCAGGCGGTGATCATCGCCTGGGCGTCGTTCATCACCGAGGCGGTGTCGGGCGCCTTCCCGGCGGCGGCCTGCTGCGCGATGTTGACGTAGTCGTCGCCGACCTTCTTGATCGCCGAGGCCGCGGCCGGGTTGGTGGACTTCCCGGCGTCGGCGTGCAGCTTGTCCCCGATGCCCTTGATCGCGGCCAGCGCGCCGGCCGGGTTGCTCGCCGCGCCGCTGAGCGCGCTGGAGCCGCTGGCCAGGTCCGAGGTGGCCGCCTGGCAGCCGGCGTCGCTGCCGCCGAGGCCGCCGATGGTGCCCCCCGAGGAACCGCCCGTGCTGGAGCTGTCCGAGGACGAGGCGCCGCCGGAGGAGCCCGCGGTGTCCGACGACGACGCGCCGCCGGTGGACGACCCGCCGGTCGACGACGAGCCGCCGGAAGCGGCGGTCGTGTGCGACGTCAGACCGCCCGCGAGCGGGTTCCCGCCGGTGGAGCCGGTGGTGGTCCCGGACGAGGCGCAGCCCCCGAGCAGAATGACCGACGAGGCCACCGCCAAGCCGACGAGAGTCCGTACGCCACGCGTGGTGGACATGGTGTTACCCCCATTGTTGTTGGACGTGCGAAGTGCTTCGCCACGCTACCGCAACGGGTTGACGGCGAGTGCACAGACCGGAGGGTCATACCCGATATCCCGGCCCAAAAGTGCACCGTGGCGAGACTAAGGCGTGATGTCGATCGCTGAGATGATCTCCACCGCCCTCGCGACGGTCCCCACCATCGTCTCCGTCACCGGTACGCCCAACCTACGCGCCAACCGGACCAGGTATCGGTTCCTTTCTGGATTCGGGCAGTCCGGAGGGCAGCCGAGCACCGCTCGGCCGGAGCGCGCGACGAATCCGAACTCGACATTCGTGGTGAAACCGGGCAGGGTGCGCAGATCGCGCGGGATCCAGAACAGGATCGCCGAGGCGCGGTCCAAACCCTCCCATTCCCACTCGATCTGGTCGTCATACTCGGTTTCCCGCAGTCTGCCGGGGTTCTCCGGTACCAGGATGTGCAGCGTCGGCGGCGCGGTCCACGCGGCGTCCAGAGCCGCGATCGCCTGCGGACGCCAGGAGGCGACAGCCTTGGAGCGCGGAGTCGGACCGGCCAGGAAGACGCTCGGGCCGGACGGGATGGCCTCGCGGGCCCACACGACGGAAACGGTCACCCGGCAATCATCGCCGCACCGCGAGGCATCCGGGCGTTCTCCCCGAATCCACCATCGGCGATTACCTTGCCAGGGGAGGACGACATCTCAATTCTCTGATCTCTACCCGGCGGATCCAGGCCGATCCGTCGAAGACGGGAGCCCGCGCATGTCGTTGACCCGCCGCCGCCTGCTCACCACAGGTGCCGCCACCTCGGCCCTGTCCCTGCTGCCGGCCTCGCTGACCAAGGCGATGGCCGCCGCCCCGGACAACCGGCTGCACTCCCTGGACCAGATCGAGCACGTCATGATCCTGATGCAGGAGAACCGCAGCTTCGACCACTACTTCGGCACGCTGTCCGGCGTGCGGGGGTTCGGCGACCGCGACGCGATCCGCCTGCCCGACGGCCGTCCGGTGTTCTACCAGCCCGACACCGCCAACCCCGACGGCTACACCCTGCCGTTCCGCATCGACACCACCAAGACCAGCGGCGCCAAGTACCCGAGCACCGACCACAGCTGGCACGGCCAGCACACCTCCTGGAACCACGGCGCGATGGACGGCTGGATGGCCGCGCACCGCCCGGCCGACGGCGGTCCGTGGTCCATGGGCTACCTGACGCGCGAGGACCTGCCGTTCCACTACGCGCTCGCCGACGCCTTCACCGTGTGCGACAACTACCACTGCTCGGCCTTCGGCCCCACGCACGCCAACCGGCTGTTCGCGGTCAGCGGCACCAACGACCCCGACGGCGTGGCCGGCGGCCCGGTGGTGAGCAACCACAACCCGGCGCCGTTCCGCTGGACCACCTACGCCGAGCGCCTGGAGGCCGCGGGCATCAGCTGGCGCTACTACGTCGCCAACACTCAGGGCTCGGATCTGGGCTGGTTCCAGAACTTCCAGAACGCCCCGCACGACTCCTCCCTGTGGATCAACGGGATGCAGCCGCGGCCGCCGCAGGCGATCGCCGACGACATCGCCAACGGCGACCTGCCCGCCGTCAGCTGGCTGAACTCGCAGTATCTGCCCTCGATCGGGCAGCCGGAGGCCAGCGAGCACCCGCCGGCGCTGCCCGGGGCCGGGGCGCAGTACATCTGGGGCGTGCTGGACGCGCTCGGGCAGCACCCCGAGGTGTGGGCCAAGACGCTGCTGATCATCACCTACGACGAGAACGACGGCCTGTTCGACCACGTGCGGCCGCCGACCGCGCCGGCCGGGACGCCGGGGGAGTGGATCACCGTCGACCCGCTTCCGGCCGAGTGCCAGGGCATCGCCGGGCCCTCCGGGCTGGGCTTCCGGGTGCCGACGCTCGTGGTCTCGCCGTGGAGCGCCGGCGGCTTCGTGTGCTCGGAGGTGTTCGACCACACCTCGACGCTGCGGCTGCTGGAGCGCCGGTTCGGCGTGCGGGAGACGAACATCAGCGCCTGGCGGCGTCACACCGTCGGTGACCTGACCGGGACGTTGCGTATGCACGACCGGCCGCAGCGGCGGTTCCCGAAACTCCCCGACGCCGCCGCGCTCTACCAGCAGGAACTGAACGAGGTCGCGACGCTACCGGCGCCGGTTCCGCCGACCGTGCAGAGCAGGCCGCGGCAGGAGCGCGGACATCGGCGCCATGTGGGCTGATTAGTCCGTTTTCGCACCCCTGGGAAGGCCCTGAGAAGAGCTCGGGACCTTCCCAGATTCGTTTGTCCAGAATGTGATCCGCTCGGCACGCTTCGTGAGTTCTGCGTCGGAAAGGCGCCAATTCCCTTACCACCGGTGTGTCTCTTATCAACTGCATGTCATCGTTCTTGTGATTTGCTCAGGCTTGTGCTTACCGTCTGGGGCATGCCCCGCCGCGAGCGGGGACCTCGCCGGCCGGCACGCCGCATTCCTGCCCCGGACCGCGAGAGTCATCTGTGACCCGACCCCCGTGATCGGTGCAGGAGGCCGGCGCCCAGCGCCGGCCGGCGTGGCGGAGAGAGCTGACTGATCATGAGCAAGTCCATGCTGTCCGGCCGCAAGAAGGCCGGGATCGTCGTGGCCTCCGTGGCCGGCGCCGCGGTCGTGCTGCCCGCCCTGATGGCCTCCACCGCCAGCGCCGCCAGCGTCTCCACCTGGGACCAGGTCGCCTCCTGCGAAAGCGGCGGCAACTGGTCCATCAACACCGGCAACGGCTACTACGGCGGCCTGCAGTTCTCGACCAGCTCCTGGCTCGGCGCCGGCGGCGGCAAGTACGCCCCGCGCGCCGACCTGGCCACCAAGGACCAGCAGATAGCCGTGGCCGAGAACCTGCTCGCCTCCCAGGGCCCCGGCGCCTGGCCGGTGTGCGGCCCGCGCGCGGGCCTGAGCGCCGGCGGCGCCGCGGCGGCCGTGAACCCGGGCAGCGGCTCGACCGGCTCCAGCTCCAGCGGCACCCAGCAGCAGACCCAGACCCAGACGCCGCAGCAGGCGCCGAAGCAGCAGCCGCAGCAGCGACAGAACACCCAGCCCGCCCCGGCCCAGAACGCGGCCCCGCAAGCCCAGCCGACCGGCGCGACCTACACCATCAAGAGCGGCGACACACTGTCGCAGATCGCTGTCACGAACCACGTGGCCGGCGGCTGGCAGAGCCTGTTCCAGCTGAACAAGGGCCAGATCTCGAACCCGAACCTGATCTTCCCGGGCCAGGTCATCAAGCTCTGAGAACCGCCTCGCCGGGGCCGGACCACGCATGGCCTAGGCAGCATGCTGAGCGGCTTGCCGAGTTGAAGCCTCCCGCCCGGCTGTCGGTGCGGCCTCGGGTCGGCGGGCGATGGAGGCATTGTTGGCCCTACTGGCGCTTCGTTGCGGCGGTCGTGCTGGCTCCGGTCTGCTTCGTGCGGGCCGGGGCTCGCGGTTTTTCAAGGGTCTTAGTCAGGCGGCGCGCGCCGCCGAGACCGCCTCCAGCGTCAGCTTGAGCATCGTCTCAGCATCCTGTTCCGCGGAGTCCATCACCAGATGCGGCTCCGGCCACGCCTCCCACAACCCCTGCATCCGCTGCACATGCGTCCACGGCACCGTCGGCCGCCACCCCGGAATCCCGCGGTCCCGGCCCTCGACCCGCGACCGGTGCACCTCCGGATCCGAGCACACGCACTCCACCCCCACGAAGCGCGCCCCCAGACTCTCGGCCACCCGCCGATAGCGCTCCCGCACCTCGACTTCGTGCCCCGGCGCATCCAGTGCCACGTCCAACCCCAGCTGCACCTGCCGCGCGAGCGCCCCGACCATCATCATCTCGGCCAGCGGCAGCTGGTTCTCCTCCGTCAGTACCCGGAACGGCGTCAAAGCCCCGAGCTGCCAGTCCGTGGAGAACACCGCGGCCCGCAGCTCCCGTGCCAACCCCTCGGCCAACGTGCTCTTCCCGGCCCCCGGCACCCCCGCGACCAGAACCGCGACCGGCCTCGCCGCGGGGTCCAGGGGCGTCAGGTTCTCGTAGGCCTGGAACGCAGGCTCGTAGTCGGTCATGGCACCGACCCTAGGCACGACACCGCCCGGAACCCGCGCGCTTTCGCTGACGGCGAACGGCCCGCCCGAAGCGCGTGTGTCAGACCCGCCGCCTACCCTGGCCGCATGACCGACGCGCGAAACAGCCGCGGAACCACCAAGGAGCGCTTCGCCGACCTGGCCGAAACCTACCTCGGCGTCGAGGGCGTGACCTGCCCCGGCACCGAGCCCGGCATGCGCGGCTTCGGCCGCGGCGGCCTGAAGGTCGGCGGCAAACTGTTCGCGATGGTGAGCCAGGACCGGCTGGTCGTCAAGCTTCCGGCCGAACGCGTCGACGCGCTGGTGTCCGCCGGCGACGGCGACCACTTCGACCCCCGCAAGAACGGCGTCCCCATGCGCGAGTGGTTCATCGTCGACCAGAGCAGCGACCTCGACTGGCACGCCCTGGCCGAAGAGGCGCGCGCCTACATCAGCGCGCTGGCATAGCCCTGCGCTACCCCTTCAACCGCCCCAACCGCTCCACAGCCTCGACCAGTACCTCGTCCTTCTTGCAGAACGCGAACCGCACCAAGCTCCGCGCCCCCTCGACGTCGTCGTAGAACACCTGGTTCGGGATCGCCACGACGCCGCACCGTTCGGGCAGCTCGCGGCAGAACTCCATCCCGTTCTTCTTACTCAGCCCGCTGATATCCGTGGTGACGAAGTACGTCCCGTCCGGCTGGAACACCTCGAACCCGGCCGCGCTCAGCCCGCCGACCAGCAGGTCGCGCTTGCGCCGCAGGTCGGCGCGCAGCGTGGTGAAGTACTCGTCCGGCAGGGCCAGGGCGGTCGCGGCGGCGTACTGGAAGGGGCCGCTCGCCACGTACGTCAGGAACTGCTTCGCGCTGCGGACCGCCGAGACCAGTGCCGGCGGCGCCGTCACCCAGCCGACCTTCCAGCCGGTGAAGGAGAAGGTCTTGCCCGCCGAGCCGATCGTCACCGTGCGCTCGCGCATCCCCGGCAGCGTGGCCAGCGGGATGTGCTCGGGGCCGAACGTCAGGTGCTCGTACACCTCGTCGGTGACGACCAGCAGGTCGCGCTCGCACGCCAGCGCGGCGATCGCCTCGGACTCGGCGCGGGTGAGGACCATGCCGGTCGGGTTGTGCGGGGTGTTCAGCAGCAGCAGGCGCGTGCGGTCGGTCACCGCGGCGCGCAGCGCGTCCAGGTCGGGGCGGAAGTGCGGGGGACGCAGCGTCACCGGCACGCGCACGCCGCCGGCCATCGCGATGCACGCCGTGTACGAGTCGTAGTACGGCTCGAACGCCACCACCTCGTCGCCCGGCTCCAGCAGCGCCAGCATCGCCGCCGCGATGGCCTCGGTGGCGCCGGCGGTGACCAGCACCTCGGTGTCCGGGTCGAAGTCCAGGCCGTAGAAGCGCTTCTGGTGCTCGGCCACGGCCCTGCGCAGCTCCGGGACGCCGGACCCGGGCGGGTACTGGTTGCCGTGCCCGGACAGCACCGCCTCGGCCGCCGCGCGCTTGATCTCCTCGGGGCCGTCGGTGTCCGGGAAGCCCTGCCCGAGGTTGATCGAGCCGGTGGCGACCGCCAGCGCCGACATCTCGGCGAAGATGGTGGTGCCCATCGGGGCCAGGCGGCTGTTGACGTAGGGCATGCGCATGACGCCATCCTGCCGTACCGGCGCCGCCGCGCACCTGTTGCCCGCGCACCGTTGCCGATGCACCCACCGCCCACGGACCGAACGCTCACGCATCCGCCGCGCGAGCACCGCCGCGAGTGCGCCGCGCCGTGTGAAAGGCTTGTCCCATGGACTTGCGCATCTTCACCGAGCCCCAGCAGGGCGCCGACTACGACACCCTCCTCACCGTCGCCAAAGCCACCGAGGACCTGGGCTTCGACGCGTTCTTCCGCTCCGACCACTACCTGAAGATGGGCGACGTCACCGGCGCCCCCGGCCCCACCGACGCCTGGATCACGCTGGCCGGCCTGGCCCGCGAGACCAGCCGCATCAAGCTCGGCACCCTGGTCAGCCCGGCCACCTTCCGGCTGCCCGGCCCGCTGGCCATCACGGTCGCGCAGGTCGACGCCATGGCCGGCCCGGGCCGCGTGGAGCTGGGCCTGGGCACCGGCTGGTTCGGCGACGAGCACACCGCCTACGGCATCCCCTTCCCGGACAAGCGCTTCGGCCTGCTGGAGGAGCAGCTGGAGATCATCACCGGGCTGTGGAACACCCCCGACGGCGAGACCTACAGCTTCAAGGGCGAGCACTACACCCTCAGCGACTCCCCGGCGCTGCCCAAGCCGGTCACCGAGCCGCACCCGCCGATCGTCATCGGCGGCGGCGGCCCGAAGCGCACCCCGCGCCTCGCCGCGCGCTACGCCGCCGAGTACAACACCTCGTTCAGGTCCTTCGAGGACAGCGAACGCCTGTTCGGCACCGTCCGCGACGCCGTCGCCGCCAACGGCCGCGCCCCGGAGTCGATGACGTACTCCGCCGCCCTGGTGGCCTGCGTCGGCCGCGACGAGGCCGAGTACGCCCGGCGCGCCGCCGCGATCGGCCGTGAGCCGGCCGAGCTGCGCGAGAACGGCCTGGCCGGCACCCCGGCGGAGGTCGTGGACAAGCTCGGCCGCTACATCGGCATCGGCACCCAGCGCGTCTACCTGCAGATCCTGGCCCTGTCCGACCTGGACCACCTGGAACTCATCGCGAACGACGTGATGCGGCAGCTGTAAGCAGGACCCTGATGCCCAGCCCCCGCACCGATCTGAGCGCCGACTGCGCCGACTGCTTCGCGCTGTGCTGCGTGGGGCTGGCCTTCACGGCGTCCCGGGACTTCGCGATCGACAAGTCCGCCGGGACGCCGTGCCCCAACCTCGCCGCCGACGACCGCTGCTCCATCCACACCGGACTGCGCGGCCGCGGCTTCCAAGGCTGCACCGTCTACGACTGCTTCGGCGCCGGCCAGAAGCTGTCGAAGGAGACGTTCGGAGGCGTGTCGTGGCGCGACGCCCCGGGCACCGCCGCGCAGATGTTCGCCGCACTCCCGGTGATGCGCCAACTGCACGAGATGCTCTGGTACCTCACCGAAGCCGAGCAACTGGCCGCGGCCTCCGCGCTGCGCACCGAGATCAGCTGGTCCGCCGAGGAAACCGAGCGCCTCACCCGGCTCCCCGCCGACGACCTGCTGGCCCTGGACGTCGCCGCCCACCGCCGCGGTGTCAGCGAACTGCTCTCTGAAGTCAGTGCCCTGATGCGCGCAGGCATCGGCACCGGCCGCAAGAAGGACCGGCGGGGAGCCGACCTGATAGGCGCACGCCTTCCGGGAGCCGACCTGCACGGCGCGGACCTGCGCGGCGCCTACCTGATCGGTGCCGACCTCACCGGCGCCGACCTGCGGCGCGCCGACCTGATCGGCGCCGACCTGCGCGACGCGAACCTGGCCGGAGCCGACCTGACCGGCGCGATATTCCTGACCCAGACCCAGCTCAACGCAGCCCTCGGAGATCAGAGGACGAAGATCACCGAAGCGCTGACGCGGCCCTCGCACTGGGAGTGACCGCCGGGACACCGCCGGGATCACCGCCGGGATGCCACCGAGACGGCCGCCGGGATGCCGCCGGGATGCCACCGGGATAAGTTGAATAGTCCGTGGTCCGACTCAGCCCCCGGACAACAAAGCCCCGAACAAACGCCTCAATCGTTCGGCAAGCACGGCATCCGGATCGGCCTCAGCGCGCGCGATCAGAGTCGCGAGCGTCCGGTCGTGGTTGACAGGGGCGACATAGCACCACATCATCTGATGAAAGGGCGCTTATCGGGCAAGATCAACGTTGCGCGCCGCACCTAAAGATCGTCGCCGAGTGTGATCGGACCTCTGTGCGAGGGCCGACCGCCGGAACCGGTACCGCAGCTCGGCGTTGAGCGAATTTGAGGTCCGCGGCGCCTTCCCGCCACACCCCGGCCGACCAGGCAAGTGCCCTGCTTCACAAGGTCTGTGGGGGCATCGACGAGGCGGTATCTGTAGCAGGGGTGCCCGCCCGGTGCCAAGCCGGTCCGGACGTTGCCGTTTCGTGACGTGTTCATGGCGGATTCGTGTCCGCCAGCTCATAGCGATCATGGTCGAAACCCGAATAGGTTTTGCGCGTCAACATATCGGCGGCGCCTCCCGGGGGTAGGCGACGTGCGGAACCAGAAAGGGGCAAGCTCCCATGCGTAAGGCGATACTCGCTATCACCGCACTCGGCGCCGCGGTTGCGTTGAGCGCAGCTGGATGCAGTAGCTCGAAGAGCAACAGCAGCGGTTCCACGACGGGCGGCAGCAGCTCGACCAGCAGCGCGGCCTCGGGCAGCAGCAGCAGTAGCAGCGGCACTCCGCACTACACGAACAACAAGGTCGGCGTCCTGCTGCCGGACACCAACTCCTCGCCGCGGTGGGTCAACTCCGACCCCAACGAGCTCAAGACCCAGTGCGACAGCCTGGGCCTGGTCTGCGACATCCAGAACGCGAACGGTTCGGCCACGACGCAGACCACGCAGGCGCAGTCGATGCTCAACGAGGGCGTCGGCGTCCTGATGATCGTCAACCTGGACTCCGGCTCGGCCAAGGCGATCGAGGCCCAGGCCCAGGCCAAGGGCGTCGTCACCATCGACTACGACCGCCTGACCCTCGGCGGCAGCGCGCAGTACTACGTGTCCTTCGACAACACCGCGGTCGGCACCCTGCAGGGCAACGCCCTGGTCAAGTGCCCGCAGGTGGCCAGCAAGACGGCCGTGAAGTACGTCGAGGAGGACGGCGCCGCGACCGACAACAACGCGACGCTGTTCAAGCAGGGCTACGACGGCGTGCTGAGCAAGCAGGCGGGCTGGACCAAGGCCGGCGAGCAGTCCGGCAACTGGGACAACCCGGCCGGTACCGCGCAGTCGACCTTCCAGAAGCTGCTGCAGGGCGCGCCGGACCTGAACGCGGTCATGGTCGCCAACGACGAGATGGCCAACGCCGTCATCACCGTGCTCAAGCAGCAGGGCCTCAACGGCAAGGTGGCCGTCTCCGGCCAGGACGCGACCGCGACCGGTCTGCAGAACATCCTGACCGGCGACCAGTGCTTCACGATCTACAAGCCGGTCAAGGGCGAGGCCGACGTGGCCGTCAAGCTGGCCAGCCAGATCCTGTCCGGCCAGAAGCCCACCGCGCCGGCCACGGTCAAGGACTCGACCGGCAACCGTGACGTCCCGTCCTACCTGGCCACCCCGGTCGTGGTGGACAAGACCAACATCACCCTGCCGTTCACCGACGGCTACCAGAAGGCCTCCGACGTCTGCACCGGCGACTTCGCCGCGAAGTGCACGGCGGCCGGCATCAAGTAACACCGCTCGACCCGCGGCGGTGGCATCGGGTTCCCACTTTCCGATGCCGCCGCCGCTGGTCTGCGAGTGCTCCGCGCGGGAGCGTCCAATCCCCCTGCGAAGCCCACGGAGCGACCCGCGGCCGAGAAGTCGAAGGGTCGCTCAAGGCAAGACCGTTCGGGCTCGACCGCTCTGGCTCGACCGTTCGATTGCTGGGCGTCATGAGTTGAGAGAGGTGTGAGGTGACGGAAACAACCACGTCCACGACACCCCGGACGGCAGGATCGGGCGAGCCGATCCTCAAGTTGCGGGCAGTCAACAAGTCCTTCGGGCCGGTGCACGTCCTGCAGGACGTCGAGTTCGAGGCGCACGCCGGCGAGGTCACGGCCCTGGTCGGTGACAACGGCGCCGGCAAGTCCACGCTGGTGAAGTGCATCGGTGGCACCTACGCCATCGACAGCGGCGAGTACCTGTTCGAGGGCCAGCCGGTGAAGGTGCACGACCCCCGTGACGCCGCCGCGCTCGGCATCGAGATCGTGTACCAGGACCTCGCGCTGTGCGAGAACCTGGACATCGTCGGCAACATGTTCCTGGGCCGCGAGCGGGTCTCGGGCTGGAAGACGCTGGACGAGAACACCATGGAGCGCCTGGCCGGCGAGACGCTGGCCGGCCTGTCGGTGCGCACCGTGAAGTCGTTGCGCCAGCAGGTCTCCAGCCTGTCCGGCGGCCAGCGGCAGACCGTGGCCATCGCCAAGTCGGTGCTCTGGAACTCCAAGGTCGTCATCCTCGACGAGCCGACCGCCGCCCTCGGCGTGGCCCAGACCGAGCAGGTCCTGGAGCTCGTCCGGCGCCTGGCCGACCGCGGCCACGCGGTCATCCTGATCTCGCACAACATGCGCGACGTACTTGAGGTTTCCGACCGGATCGCCGCCCTGTACCTGGGCCGGATGGCCGCGCAGGTCAAGCGCTCGGACGTGACCCAGACCCAGATCGTCGAGCTGATCACCGCCGGCCGCTCCGGGGACCTGGGCCTGCAGCCCGGCACCAACGGCAACGGCAACGGGCACGGCAACGGGCACGACGTCCCTGCCGCCCCGGCCGTCCCTGCCGCCGGCCTCGACGCCGCCGGCGGGACCGGCATCTCCGACGCGCTCAGCGCAGCCGACGCGAACACCGATTCCGACGGGAAGGGGGCGGCCTCATGAGCAGCCAGCCTGTCACCGAGAACACCACCACCGCGGCGACCGGCACCGCCGGCGACGCGGCGCCCGCGACCGGCGCCGCCGGCACGCTGCTGGCCTACGGCCGCAACCGCATCGAGCGGGCCCGCGGCGGCGAGCTGGGCTCCATGCCCGCCGTGGCCGGCCTGGTCGTCCTGGTCATCTTCTTCGCGATCGTGCAGAACGGCTTCCTGTCGCTGTACAACATCGCCAACCTGGTCACCCAGGCCGCACCGATCATCGTGCTGGCCATGGGCCTGGTCTTCGTCCTGCTGCTGGGCGAGATCGACCTGAGCGCGGGCACCGCCTCCGGCGTGTGCGCGGCGCTGATGGCGGTCATGATCGTGCGGCACAACGTCGCGTGGTACTGGTCGGTGCTGGCCGCGGTCATCGTCGGCGCGGTCCTGGGCTTCGCCATCGGCTGGCTGCGCGCCAAGGCCCGCATCCCCTCCTTCGTCGTCACCCTGGCCGCGTTCCTGTCCTTCCAGGGCATCGTGCTGATGCAGGTCGGCAAGGCCGGCTCGATCTCGCTGCCGGACCAGGCCGCCAAGCCGATCATCACGCTCGAGGGCTACAACAACAACCTGATGCCGCTGTGGCTGGGCTGGGTCATGCTGGCCGTGGTCGCCGGCGGCTACGCGCTGGTGAAGCTGCGCATCGCGGTGAGCAAGCGGTCGGCCGGCCTGGAAGCCGAGCCCGCCCTGGTGACGTTCTTCAAGACGGTGCTGATGCTGATCCTGGGCGCCATCTTCGTCTACCTGCTCGGCGAGAACCGCGCGATCCAGCAGAACGCGTTCTTCAACAACCTGAAGATCGAGGGCATCCCCTGGGTGGTGCTGCTGCTGATCGTCCTCACCGTGGTCCTGACCTTCCTGCTCAGCCGTACCCGCTACGGCCGGCACGTCTACGCCGTCGGCGGCAACGACGAGGCCTCGCGCCGGGCCGGTATCCGGGTCGACCGGATCCGCATCTCGGTGTTCGTGATCTGCTCCACGCTGGCCGCCGTGGCCGGTGTCGTGCAGGCCTCGCAGCTGGAGTCGGTGGCCTCGAACTTCGGCGCCGGCAACACCCTGCTGCTGGCCGTCGGCGCGGCCGTGATCGGCGGCACCAGCCTGTTCGGCGGCCGCGGCCGCATCATGGACGCGGTCTGGGGCGGCCTGGTCGTGGCGGTCATCCAGAACGGCATGGGCGACCTGATCAAGGGCGCGAACAGCCAGGCCTGGCAGTGGATCGTGACCGGCCTGGTGCTGCTCCTCGCGGCCGGCTTCGACGCGGCGTCCCGCCGCGTCGGACGGGGCGACGCGCACTGAGGCGGGTGATTCGGCCGGTCTCGGCCATAATGTCCGAGACCGGCCGATACCGGCCGACACGCGGGGAAACGCGCAGCGAGGAGAGAACCATGAGGGCCCGCAAGGGGTTCACCTACGGTGTGACCCAGGAGGAGCTGCGCCGGCACAACCTGTCCACTCTTCTGCGCTACGTGCACGAACACGGCCCCACCTCGCGGGCGGTGCTGACCGCGAGCATGAACCTCAACCGCTCCACCATCGGCGCGCTCACCGCCGACCTGTCCTCGGCCGGCCTGGTCGAGGAGGAACTCCCCGGACAACACCTCGGCGCCGGCCGACCCTCGCTGGTGGTCGTCCCGCGCGCCGCACACGTCTACGCGCTCGCCTACATGATCGGCGTCGACTTCGTCGTCGCGGCCCGCGTCGGACTCGGCGGCCAGGTCCTGGACCGCCGCGAGCTCTACCGCCCCCGCGGCGACTACGACCTCGAAGACGTCATGGGGCACCTCGAACGCTTCACCGGCGAACTGCTCTCCGCCGACGACATCCCGCCCGGCGCGCTGTGCGCCGGAGTCGGCGCCGCGGTCCCGGCCGCCGTCCGCTCCACCGACGGCATGCTGCGCTTCGTCCCCAACATGAACTGGGACGACTGGGGCGACGCGCCCCTCGGCGACATCCTGCACCGCCGCCTGATGGAGACCTTCGGCATCGGCGCCCCCGTCGCCGTCGGCAACGACGCCGACCTCGGCGCCCTGGCCGAACGCACCCGCGGCGCCGCAGTGGGCTGCGACGACGTCGTGTACCTGGTCGGCGAGGTCGGCGTCGGCGCCGGCGTGATCGCCGGCGGCGAAGCCATGTCCGGCCACGACGGCTACGCCGGCGAAGTCGGCCACATGGTCGTCAACCCCTCGGGCCGGCTGTGCCGCTGCGGCGCGCGCGGCTGCTGGGAGACCGAGATCGGCGAACCGGCGATCCTCGCCGCCGCCGGCCACGCCGACGGCCGGCGCGCGACCGTCGCCGAACTCGTCGCCGAGGCGACCGCGGGCGACGAGAAGGCCGTCCGCGCGCTGGAGCACATCGGCAGCTGGATCGCCCTGGGGGTGGCGAACATCGTGACGGTGTTCAACCCCAGCATGGTGATCTTCGGCGGCCTGTTCGACGACGTGTTCCCGGCCGTCCAGGGCCAGATCCGCACGAACCTCCTCTCCGGCAGCCTGGGCGTGGTGCGCGAAGGCGTGCGCCTGGTGACGCCGGGGCTCGGCGCGGACTCCACGCTGATCGGCGCGGCGGAGAAGGCGTTCGAGCCGCTGCTGGCCGACCCGCTGGGGTTCTTGCAGCAGACGGCTCGCAACAGCGCTGTGGCGGGCTGATTCTTCGCCGCTGCTGCTTGGTGTGTGGGTGCTGGTGGCGGGTGGGCGGGCGTGGCGGGTGCGGTTG
>NZ_JAACYW010000180.1 GCF_015356825.1 Catenulispora rubra
GCGGAAACGGGGGCGGCAGTGGTCCGCACCGGATGCCGCGTCCCGCGCCGTACCCGGCACCCATGCCGCCGCCGCAACCCCAGCCTCAGCCGCAACCTGTAGCCGATCCTTATGGTCAGAACCCTTATGGGAGCGACCCGTATGGAGCCGACCCGTATGGAGCCGATCCATACGGAACCGATCCCTATGGCGGGCAGCAGCAGAACCCGCCGTACTACGGCTGATCAAACACTGAGGTGCGTATGGGGACTCCCATACGCACCTCTTGCTATAGCGAACTACCGGCTATAGAGCTACCAGCTGCTGTGCAGTGGCTTCCCCTCCGCGAATCCGGCGGCACTCTGCACGCCGACCACGGCGCGCTCGTGGAACTGTGCCAGGTCCTTCGCGCCGGCGTACGTGCACGAGCTGCGCACCCCGGCGATGATGGCGTCGACGAGGTCTTCCACGCCCGGCCGGTCGCGGTCCAGGTACATCCGCGAGCTGGAGATCCCCTCCTCGAACAGCGCCTTGCGCGCGCGGTCGAAGGCGGAGTCCTCGGCGGTGCGGAGGCGCACGGCGCGCGCCGAGGCCATGCCGAAGTTCTCCTTGTAGAGCCGTCCGTCGCCGTCGCGGACGGCGTCGCCCGGGGACTCGTAGGTGCCGGCGAACCAGGAGCCGATCATCACGTTCGACGCGCCGGCGGCCAGGGCCAGCGCCACGTCGCGGGGGTGGCGGACGCCGCCGTCGGCCCACACGTGCTTGCCGAGGCGGTGGGCCTCGGCGGCGCACTCGTAGACGGCCGAGAACTGCGGGCGGCCGACGCCGGTCATCATGCGCGTGGTGCACATGGCGCCGGGGCCGACGCCGACCTTGACGATGTCCGCGCCGGCCTCGATCAGGTCGCGGGTGCCCTCCGGGGACACCACGTTGCCGGCGACCAGCGGGACGCCCGGGTTCAGGGCGCGCACCGCGGTCAGGGCCTCGAACATCTTCTCCTGGTGGCCGTGCGCGGTGTCGATGACGAGCACGTCGGCGCTGGCCGCGAGCAGTTCCTTGGCGCGCGCCGCCACATCGCCGTTGATGCCGATCGCGGCGCCGACGCGAAGCCGTCCCCGGTCGTCGACCGCCGGCTTGTACAGCGCCGAGCGCAGGGCGCCCTTGCGCGTCCACAGGCCGGTGAGGCGTCCGTCGGAGTCCACGACCGGGGCCAGGCGGTGCTTGCCGTCCAGGGCGTCGAACGCGGCCTCGGCGGAGGTGCCGTCCGGGATGGTGAGCAGGTCGCGGGACATGACGTCGCTGACGTTGGTGAACCGGTCGGTGCCGGCGCAGTCGGCCTCGGTGACGATGCCGGCCGGGCGGCCGTCCCCGTCCACCACGACCAGCGCGCCGTGGGACCGCTTGGGCAGCAGCCCCAGCGCCTCGCCGACGGTGCTGGTGGGCGCGAGTGTGACCGGGGTGTCGTAGACCGGGCTGCGGTCCTTGACCCAGCCGATCACCTCGGCGACCACGTCGAGCGGGATGTCCTGCGGGATGACCGCCAGGCCGCCGCGGCGGGCGATGGTCTCGGCCATCCGGCGGCCGGCCACGGCCGTCATGTTGGCCACGACCAGCGGGATCGTGGTCCCGGTGCCGTCGGAGGAACTCAGGTCCACGGCCAGGCGGGAGCCCACCTGGGATCGGACGGGGACCATGAAAACGTCGTCGTACGTGAGGTCGTACGGAGGTGAGTACTGGTTGAGGAAACGCACGTAGTAAGACTGTATCAAAACGGTCACGGGCGCCTCCCCACCTGGTGACCGGAGTCACGGCAACAGGAGGCGCCCGGATCGCGCGCTCGGCACCTCGGCCGCGAGATACCTCGGCGCCGAGGTATCTCGGGAGCGAGGTAGCGCGGAGCCCAGTCGAGGCAGCGCGAAGGTCAGTCGAGGTAGCGCGGAGCTCAGTACACGACCACGCTGTCCCCGAGCCGGGTGTCGGCGAACAGCTTCGCCACGGCGGCGCGGTCGCGGACGTTCACGCAGCCGTGCGAGTGGTGCGCGTAGCCGTAGGTCGCGAAGTCGATGGAGAAGTGCACCGCCTCGCCGCCGCTGAAGAACATCGCGTCGGGCATCGACGTGTGGTAGATCGTCGAGATGCAGTGCTCCATCTTCAGGTAGATGTCGAACTTGCCCTTGCGGGTCGGATTGTTCTCGTCGCCGAAGCGCACGTCCATCCCGTACTGCACCTTGCCGTTCACCACCCACAGCAGGGTGTGGGTGCTCATGTCTATGCAGATCACGCGGCCGGTCTTGCAGCGCGGGTCCAGGGCGCCGGGGGTGTTGTGGCCCAGCGGCACGCCGGAGAGCCAGTTGGATCCGGTGTTCTTGGGCGGCGCGGGCGTGGTCGGCGCGGTCGGCTTGGTCGGGTGCAGGATCGGCTGCGGCTTGGTCGTCAGCTTGGGCACCGGGTTGGAGTTCCGCGCCGCCGCCCCGGCGACGGCAGGCAGGGCGGGCAGGGCAGCAGGGCTGCTCGCCGCGCCGCCGGCCGGCCGGTTGGGCACGGACGACGTCAACGTGTCCGCGGCCCCGTTCACGGCGGCGGGCGACGACGTGGCGGCCACGGCCGCCGCCTGCTGCACCGCGTCATGGGTGGAACCCTTGCCCTCGCCCGAATTCGCGGAATTCGACGCGCACCCCGTCACGCCGAGCGCCACCGCGCCGGCCACGGCGATCAAAGCGCCGCCCTTCCCCGCCCCTGAGGTCCTCATGCCCTTATCGACGCTCGGAACCGGACTCTCGTTGCCTTGGAAACGCAGTCAAAACCCAGTTGTTATGGAAGCTGCGACAGAAGCCGCCACCGGGCGGCCGACTACTACTGGATCGAGTGTCGAATAGGGGCTACTCTACGCGCCATGGGAGCTGCGGCGGACTACGACGTGCTGGTCATCGGCTCGGGCTTCGGCGGCTCGGTGACCGCCCTGCGGCTCACCGAGAAGGGCTACAAGGTCGGCGTGCTGGAGGCCGGCCGCCGGTTCGCCGACGGCGACTTCCCCAAGACCTCCTGGCGGCTGCGCTCCTTCCTGTGGGCCCCGAAGCTCGGATGTAAGGGCATCCAGCGCATCCACCGGCTCAAGGATGTCGTCGTGCTCGCCGGGGCGGGAGTCGGCGGCGGATCCCTGGTGTACGCGAACACGCTGTACGAGCCGCTGGACCCGTTCTACGACGACCCGCACTGGCGCGACGTGGCCGACTGGCGTGGAGAGCTCGCGCCGTTCTACGACCAGGCCAAGCGGATGTTGGGCGTGGTGCAGAACCCGACGATGACACCGGCGGACGTGCAGATGAAGGCCGTCGCCGAGGAGATGGGTGTCGGGGACACCTTCCACCTGACGCCGGTCGGCGTGTTCTTCGGCGACCCGGACGCGGACTCGAACGCCACGAACGCCAAGCCGGACGCCGACTTGAGTTCCAGGCCGAACACCACTGTCTCCGACCCCTTCTTCGGTGGCGCAGGCCCGGACCGCAACCCCTGTCTCCAATGCGGCGCGTGCATGACCGGCTGCCGCCACAACGCCAAGAACACCCTCGTGAAGAACTACCTCTACCTCGCCGAGAAGCTCGGCGCCGAGGTCCACCCGCTGACCACCGTCGAGAGCGTGACCCCGCTGCCGGACGGCGGCGGATACCGCGTGACGGTGTCCTCGACCGGCAAGTGGTTCGCCAAGGGCCGCCGCACACTCACCGCCGAACACGTCGTCTTCAGCGCCGGCGCCCTGGGAACCCAGCGCCTGCTGCACAAACTGGCCGGCGACGGATCGCTGCCGTCGCTGTCCCCGCGGCTGGGCGAACTGACCCGCACGAACTCCGAATCGCTCCTCGGCGCGATGGCCAAGAAGCCGCGGCAGTACGACTTCACGGAAGGCGTGGCCATCACCTCCTCCTTCCACCCCGACGAGCACACGCATATCGAGCCGGTGCGCTACGGCCGGGGCAGCGGCGCCATGGGGTTGCTGAAGACCGGACTGACCGACGGCGAGGGCCGCACCCCGCGCTGGATCAAGCTGCTCGGCATCGGCGTCAAGCACCCCTCCTGGGTCCCGCGCATGCTGCCCAGCCGCAAGTTCGCGGAGCGGTCGATCATCCTGCTGGTCATGCAGGCCCTCGACAACTCGCTGACCGTGTCCCGCAAGCGCGGCCTGTTCCGCAAGGACAAGCTCACCACCCGGCAGGGCCACGGCCTGCCGAACCCGACCTGGATCCCGGCCGGCAACGAGGCGGTCACCCGCACCGCGGCCCGGATCGACGGCATCCCCGGCGGCACCGTCGGCGACCTGTTCAACATCCCGATGACCGCGCACATCATCGGCGGCTGCGTCATAGGCCGCGACCGCGAGCACGGCGTGGTGGACCCCTACCACCGGGTGTTCGGGCACCCGGGCCTGTACGTCGCCGACGGCTCGACGGTCTCGGCGAACCTCGGCGTGAACCCCTCCCTGACCATCACGGCGATGGCCGAGCGCGCCGCAGCGTTCTGGCCGAACAAGGGCGAGAAGGACACGCGGCCCGCGATGGGGGAACCGTACAAGCGGATCCCGTATGTGCGGCCGCAGCAGCCCGCCGTTCCGGAGGCGGCGCCGGGCGCGCTACGGCTGCCGATCGTGGAGATCCGGTAGCGACCGGGTCACCGAGGAGACCCGCGCCGATCCCGTAAGGTCTCCTGCGTGGTGCGCCTCCCGGATCGACGACGACTCACCGTCCTGCTCGGCGTCTTCGCCGCCCTGAGCCTGGCCGGTTACCTCGTCATCCGCACCCTCGCGCACCCGACGATGATCGACATGGTCGTCTACCGGTTCGAGGGCCAGGCCGTCCTGCACGGCCGCGACCTCTACGGCGCCGGGGTGAACGTCGCGACGGCGGGAGGCAACCAGCTGCCCGCGACCTATCCCCCCTTCGCCGCCCTGCTCTTCGCCGCGATCAGCTGGATCCCGGTCGGCGTCCTGAAGGTCCTGGTGACCGCCGCCAACATCGCGTTGCTGGCGCTCGTGGTGCACCTGGCGGCGAAGCTCGTCGGCGGCTGGCTGGACCGGCCGACGTTCGCCGAGCGCTGGGCGCTGGTCGCCGCGATCGCCGGGCTGGGGCTGTGGTTCGAGCCGGTGTGGACCACGCTGCGCTACGGCCAGATCAACCTGGCGCTGATCGCGCTGGTCCTCTTCGACCTCACCCGGGCGCCGGGCAGCAGATGGCCGCGCGGTCTGGGCATCGGGCTGGCCACCGGCATCAAGCTGACGCCCGGCGTCTTCATCCTGTGGTTCCTGCTGGCCGGCCGGCGGCGCGAGGCGGCGGTCTCGGCGCTCAGCGCGATCGGGACCATGGCGGTCGGCTTCGTGCTGCTCCCCCACGCGTCGGTGAAGTTCTGGCTGCACAAGGTCTTCGAGACCGACAAGGTCGGCAAGACCTACATCACCGACAACCAGTCGCTGTCCGGGATGATCGCGCGGATCACGCGCATCGACGATCCCAAGGCGCTGTGGGCGGTCGCGGCGGTCGTCGTGCTCGCGGCGGGGTTGTGGGTGGCCGCGCAGAACTCGAAGCGCGGCGACGACGCGCTCGGCGCGCTGACGTGTGCCGTCACCGGCCTGCTGATCTCGCCGATCAGCTGGTCCCACCACTGGGTGTGGGCGGTTCCGGTGGCGATGTTCCTGGCCGTGCGGATGCCGAAGGCCGCGGTCGCGTGGAGCGCGGTGTTCCTGTCGTTCCTGATCTGGGCCGTCCCGCACAAGGTGGTCGGGCCCTCCCCCGACCTGAACCCGTTGCAGATGCTGCTCAGCTCGCTCTATCCGTTGGCGGGACTGGCGTTCCTGGTCTGGGCCTGGAGCGAGTCCACGCGGGCCCAGCCGGTCTCGGCCTCGTACCGGCGCAGCATCCTGGCCGGGACGCCGCCGACCACGCAGTGATCGGGGAACTCGCCGCGGACCACGCTGCCGGCCGCCACGACCACGTTGCGGCCCAGGACCGTGCCCGGCAGGATCACCGCGTTGGTGCCGATCCAGCAGCCGGGACCGACGCGCACCGGCGCCTCGCTCGGCCACTGCTTGCCGATCGGGACGTCGGGATCGTCGTAGCCGTGGTTCTGGTCGGTGATGTAGACGTTGGGACCGGTGTACACGTCGTCGCCGATGTCGATGGAGCGGTGGCCGACCACGTGGCTGCCGCGGCCCAGCACCACGCCGCTGCCGATCCGGACCAGGGTGTCCGGGCCGAGGTCCAGGCCCGGGACGAAACCGGCGGAGATGGTGACGTTGGCACCGATCAGCACGTGCGCACCGACGGATATGTAGCGCTCCCCGAAGACCGTGCCCGGCGGGAACGCCATCGTGGATCCCTCGCCGAACGCGGCGAAACGGCGGGCGGCCGGCGAGCCCGCGTGCACCTTCCCGGCCTTGGCCAGCCAGCCCCACACGCCGGCGGCCAGCCGGTTGCCCAGCGCTGACACCATGGCCGCTACGGTACCCCCTGCCTGTGATCTTCCCGCAGCGGTATCGTGCCCCATCGCGTTGCATAACTGTTCGATCACGGCCGGCAAGTGTTCAGACATCGGGTACCGGCCCCGGGCCGCGTACCTCTATCGTTCGGTTGGATCGGCAGAGGAAATCAGGGGAGGACGACAGAAATGCACGCAGTGGGGGCCGTCCTGCTGGCGGCCGCGCCGTCGGCCGAGAACATCCACGTCCCGACCCACTGGGACGCGGTCGGCCGCATCGCCATGGCCTGGGTTCTCACCTTCGCGCTGGGCTTCGAGCGGCAGGTCCGCGGCGCGATGGCCGGCGACCGGACGTTCTCGCTGCTGGGCGCGGCCACCGCGCTGATAGGCGTGCTGGCCGGCAACGGCGCCAGCACGATCCTGGCCGGTGCGGTCACCGGCATCGGCTTCATCGGCGGCGGGCTGTGCTTCCGGCAGACCGTCGAGGAGCACGAGGTGCTGCACGGCATCACGACCGCGGCGAGCATCTTCGCCTGCTCCGCGATCGGCGCCGCGTGCGGCCTGGGACTGGTGAAGGAGTCGATCGCGGCGACCGCGGCGACGCTGCTCACCCTGGAGCTGCGCCACATCCCGCTGATCCGCACGCTCGACGCGCGCCGCTGGAACGGCCTGGTGCACCACGACGAACACGTGCACTCGCCCTTCTTCCGGCGCGGCAACGCCATCCCCTCGGAGCTGATCGAGGCCCGGGTGGCGACCGCGGACACCGCGGACAGCGACGCGGTGGTGCTGATAAACCCGGTGATCGCCGCCCAGCAGGCGGCCGCGGCCACCGCCGCGACGGTCGCACCACCGGACGTGCCGGTGGTGACCGACGCCGCGCCGGCCGATGCGGGCGTACCGGCGCCGGCCGGGAAGCAGTGAGCGAGCCGGCGGATAAAACAGAGTTCTGACAAAGCTTCTGACAAACACGACGGGGCCGGACGACACGAAGTCGTCCGGCCCCTGTCATCCGTTGCGGGGAATCCCCGTTGTCCCTCAACAGATTCGGTCGGGTTTTAGAGGTTGATGCACAGAACCGGGCCGAGCAGGTCGATCTCGCACCAGGGCCACCAGTGCGGCTGGTGGACCGAGATCGGGGCACTCATCGGCACGGCGGCCGAGTGCGTGACGACGGCGGCAGGCGAGGTCGCCGCGGAGGCGGACGTGGCCGCGACGGCGCCGAAGCCGGCGAGCAGGGCGGTGGCACCCGCGGTCGCGGTGAGTTTCACGAGACGGCTCTTCATAGTCGTGCTCCTCCTCATACGGCCCGCGATGCGCGGGACACTTCAGTAGGTTCTGCAAGATCAACCCGGGGCGCGAACGGTCCTGCGCTGTTCGGTTGATCACGTTCGCGACGATCGCCGTGCTGAAGCGTTTCGCCCGGCCTGCTCCACAGGTCTGTGACCAGGGGCTTTGGACAATATGCTGATCGTCCGTGCTACCCTCGTGCTCGCCGGTGCGTAGAAGATGTCCCCGGGCCTCAACTAACGCCGTCGCGGAATACCGTTCGGCTGGAGCCGCGGCGAGCTTTCCGCCGCGAGGCGACACGCGCACCGGCGCTAAACCTTTTCACTTCTGGAATGATGGTCACCACCATCGCAATGTTCCCTTCCATTCCAGGAGCAGATCGAAGTGCATGACCGCAAGCCAGTCGAATGCTGGATGACCGACATGGACGGCGTCCTGATCCGCGAGGGACACCTGATCCCGGGCGCGGACGAGTTCATCCGCCGGCTGCGGGCCAAGGACCGGCCGTTCCTGGTGCTGACCAACAACTCCATCTACACGCCGCACGACCTGTCGGCGCGCCTGACGAACCTGGGCATCCCGCTGCCGCAGGAGCACATCTGGACCTCGGCGCTGGCCACCGCGCAGTTCCTGGACAACCAGCGGCCCAACGGGACCGCCTACGTCATAGGGGAAGCCGGGCTGACCACGGCGCTGTACGACGTCGGATACACGCTGTCCGAGGCGGATCCGGACTACGTGGTCCTGGGCGAGACCCGCGCCTACAGCATCGACGCCATCACCCGGGCCATCCGCCTGGTGACCAACGGCGCGCGCTTCATCGCCACCAACCCCGACGCCACCGGCCCGACCCCGGACGGCCCGCAGCCGGCCTGCGGCGCCGTTGCGGCGCTCATCACAAAGGCGACCGGTGTGGAGCCCTACTTCGTGGGTAAGCCCAACCCGCTGATGATGCGCGAGGGTCTGAACCAGATCAAGGCGCACTCGGAAGTGACCGCGATGATCGGTGACCGGATGGACACCGACGTGCTGTGCGGCATCGAGGCGGGTCTGGAGACCTTCCTGGTGCTGTCCGGCGTGACCCAGGCCGACGAGATCGACCGCTTCCCCTTCCGGCCCTCCCGGATCGTGAAGTCGATCGCCGACCTGGTCGACGAGGTCTGAGCAAGAGCAGGGTCCCGACGGTGAACACCTTCGTTCCCGCCGCACGTCGGCCGGAAGACAGTGGTTTGACAATGTATGAGAACAGCAGGGGCGGCGCCGGCCGGGCGGCCGCGGCATCCATGAGCGGCACGCCGGTCTTCGACGCCCTGGTCGTCGAGTTCCGGGCCAACTTCCGCACGGTGCCCGGGGATCCGTGGTCGCCGCAGCCCGTACCGCGGTTCGCCGAGCTCTCGGTGACCTCGGACCGGTTCGGGCTGCCGGCGGGCCGCGGCGGGCTCTGAGCGGCCCGGCGGCGGGGCAGGCGGCGTACTCCAGCCGGCGATCCCGCGCCCGTTCGCGGATGTCGGCCGGCCGCCGGCGCGACGGACACGGCCAGCAGGCCGCTCGGGGTGGCTGTTGTAGCTGCTGTAGCGGTTGCCGCCACCGCCGCGACGCGGGTATGACGCGGCTACTCAGTCCCCTGCGTCGCGCTGCTTCGCGTACTCGACGAACCACGCGATCAGCGCCGGGTCGTCGACCGTCCCGAGGTTCACCGCCTTCGCCGGGTCGGCCCCGGTCAGCAGGCGCTTAACCGGGATCTCCAGCCGCTTGCCGGTACGCGTGTGCGGGACGCCGGGGATCTCGACGAGTTCGTCGGGGACGTGGCGGGGCGTGAGTTCGGCGCGGATCGCGGCGGCCACGCGGGCCTTGAGTGCGTCGTCCAGGACCGCGTCGGGGGCCAGGTGGACGAACAGCGGCATCCAGTAGCCGCCGTCGGGGAGCTCGACGCCGATCACCAGCGACTCGCGGATCTCCGGCAGCTTCTCCACGACCTCGTAGATGTCCGCGGAGCCCATGCGGACACCCTGCTTGTTCAGCGTCGAGTCGGAGCGGCCGTGGATGATGACGCCGCCGCGCTCGGTGATCGTGCACCAGTCGCCGTGCCGCCAGACGCCGGGGAACACGTCGAAGTAGGCGTCGTGGTACTTGTGGCCGTCCGGGTCGTTCCAGAACTTCACCGGCATCGAGGGCGTCGGCGCGGTCAGCACCAGTTCGCCGACCTCGCCGACGTGCGGGTGCCCCTCGGGGTCCCAGGACTCCACGCGGCAGCCGAGCGCCCGGCACTGGATCTCGCCGGAGTAGACCGGCAGGAGCGGGTTGCCGGCGACAAACGCGGTGCAGACGTCGGTCCCGCCGGACAGTGAGTTCAGCCAGATGTCGGAGCCCACGGCGTCGTAGACCCAGCGGAAGCCGGTCGGGGGAAGCGGGGAGCCGGTGGAGCCGATCGCGCGCAGGGCCGACAGGTCCAGGTCACGGCCGGGGTGCAGCTCCGCCTTCTGTGAGGCCATCAGGTAGCCGGCGCTGGTGCCCAGCAAGGTCGCGCCGGTCTTCTCAGCGAGCTGCCACAGTCCGCTGACGTCCGGGTAGGCCGGGCTGCCGTCGTAGAGCACGGCGGTCGCGCCGAGCAGCAGCGAGCCCAGGACGATGTTCCACATCATCCAGCTCGTGGAGGAGTACCAGAAGAACCGGTCGCCCTCCTCGACGCCCATGTGGAAGGCGATGGCCTTGTAGTGCTCCAGCAGGATGCCGCCGTGGCCGTGGACGATGCCCTTCGGCAGGCCGGTGGTGCCGGAGGAGTAGAGGATCCAGAGCGGGTGGTCGAAGGGGACGGCTGCGAAGTCCAGCTCGGGCTGCGCGCTTGAATCTCCCTCGAGTCCGGCGACGGCCTCGGCCCAGCGGATGCTCTCCGCGCACGCCGGGCCCTCCGGGAACTGGTAGTCCACCCAGACCGTGTGCTCGACCGTCGGCAGCGCGTCGCGGCTTTCCATGCACTCGTTGCGGCGGTCGATGCGCTTGCCGCCGTAGCGGTAGCCGTCGACTCCGATGAAGACCTTCGGCTCGATCTGCGCGAAGCGGTCCAGGACGCCCTGGGTGCCGAAGTCGGGGCCGCAGGCCGACCAGACCGCGCCGAGCGAGGCGACGGCCAGCTGCGCGACGATCGCGTGCGGGGTGTTGGGCAGGAAGGCCGCGACGGTGTCGCCGACGCCGACACCCCAGGCGCGCAGCGTGGCGGCCAGTCCGGCCACCTGGCGGCGCAGCTCGGCCCAGGAGACCTCGACCGGCTCGGCGCCCTCCTCGGCGAACAGCAGGGCCGGGCGGTCGTCGGAGGCGGCGCGGAAGACGTGCTCGGCGAAGTTCAGGGTGGCGCCGGGGAACCAGCGCGCGCCGGGCATCGCGGCCTCGGGGAGGACGGCCGTGTAGGGGGTCGCGGCGTGCACGTCGAAGTACCGCCACAGGCTCTCCCAGAACTCCGCCGGATGCTCGACGGACCACTGCCAGGCGTCGGCGTAGGCCGGGAAGGGGCCGACGCCCTGCTTGGGGAGCCAGTCCAGGTACCGCTGGAGGGGCGAGCCCAGTCGCTGCGCCTCGGTCGGCGTCCAGAGGAGTTCCCCGAACGCGGCGGGCTGGTCGGCTGCGGACTGGTCAGCTGCGGACATCGTCGTCCCCCAACTTCGCGGTGGCTGCTGCGTGCCGCCGGCTTGTGGCCGTGATCACGCCTGACAAGCGTCAGATTAGCGTCCCTCGCCGGGCTCCAAGAACGACTCCTGGCACTCGACGCCCTCGGGCAGCGGCGGGAGCTCGATCCACTTCTCGGCCCACTCCGCGAGCTGCTGGAACGCCGGTTCCAGCTCCGCGCCCTTCTGGGTGAGGTGGTACTCGACGCGGACGGGGGTCTCGGGGATCACGACGCGCTCGACGAGGCCCACCTGCTCGAACTCCTTCAGGCGTTCGGACAGGAGGCGGTCGGACAGCTTGGGGACGGAGCACGCGATGTCGGTGTAGCGGGTGGAGCCGGCCAGCATGGCCCGGAGGATCGCCCCGGACCAGCGTCGCCCGATGATCTCCACCGCGGTGTGGAAGCGCGGACAGAAGGAACTCAGGTGCTCCTCGTGCTGCTTCGCGGTGTTGTCGGCCATGACCCAAGCTTACCTTCCGTAGGCGACTTGACAACCGTAAGCGCGGCCCCTACCTTCAACCTTACGAAAGGTAACCAGCTCACGCAGTGTTACCGACGTACCCCGGCGCGGACCCGTCCCGGCCCGCGTCACCCCATGTCAGACGTGTAAGACCCCCCAGAACCCAGACCCCGGGAGCTCAGAAGTGACCACCAAGATCCTCGCCTTCTCCGGCGCCCTCCGTAAGGCCTCCACGAACACCGCCCTGGTCCGCGCCGCCAAGCAGCTGGCGCCCGAGGGCGTCGAGATCGAGATCTACGACGGCATCGGCCGGCTGCCCTTCTTCGACCAGGACCTGGAGTCCGACGTCCCGGCCGCGGTCGCCGAGTTCCGCGCCAAGATCGCCGCCGCCGACGGCATCCTGATCGCCAGCCCCGAGTACAACTACTCGATCCCCGGCGTCCTGAAGAACGCCCTGGACTGGGCCTCCCGCCCCTACGGCGAGTCGGTCCTGACCGGCAAGCCGGTCGCCGTCATGGGTGCCTCCGGCAGCGGCTTCGGCACCGTCCGCGCCCAGAACCACCTCCGCGACGTCTTCCACTGGCTGGACGCGAAGGTCGTCACCAAGCCCGAGGTGCACGTCGGCAACAACTGGGAGCGCTTCGACGGCGAGGGCAACCTGGTCGACGAGACCTCGCGGAACCTGGTCGCCGGCCTCATCGCGGCGCTCGTGGTGCTGATCGAGGAGACCGAGAAGGTCAAGGCGAACGCCTGACGCTGAGGTTTTGAGGATGGGCCCTGCCGCGCTGGTGCGGCAGGGCCTTTTTGCGTGGGTTCGGAAACTTCGCCGGCGGTCAGGCTGCCGGCTACGGCCGCATCTGGATCAGCGCGTACTCGCCGCTGGTCCGCCATGCGGTGCCGGTGGCGTCGAGCTTGGCGACGGTTTCCGGGGTGAGGCCGACGGCGACGTCGGACTTCAGGGTGCGGAGGGCTGCCACTGGCGATGGGAAGTAGGCGGTCAGCTCCGCGAAGGGGGTGGTCGGGGGCCAGGCTCGGTCGCCGATGAGGCGGCGGTAGTTCAGGTCGCCCTTCAGGATGGTCAGGGTTGCGTGGGACAGGTCGGCGGTGAGGTCGGGTGGCAGGTGGCGGTATGACAGGGGTGCGCACCAGAACGCGTGGGTGCGCAGGGTGATGGTGCCGTCCGTGAGCGCGGTCCAGAGGCGCTGGCCGGTGGCGGCTGCGGTGCCGGGTGCGGTGGTGATGCGGCGGAGGACGGCGAGCACGTCGGAGCCGGTCGCGTCTGAGACGTAGTACGGCTGGGGCTTCACGTGCAGCACCACGTTGGTGGCGGCGCCGGTGGTCAGCAGGTGGTCGACGAGGATCAGGTCGGCGAGGAGTTCGCGGCCGGCGTTGTCGGCGATCAGGTGCACGGTCGCTGCGGGGGAAGCGTCGAGCAGCGCCCAGATCCGCGCGCTGTCGTCGGCCACCAGATCGGTCGCGGGTCCCTCCGGCGAGGCGGTGATCCGGAAGCCGAGGTCGGCCCGGTTGCCCCACAACGCCGCCGCCAGCAGCGCGCGCCGCTGCGAGGCGAGCGGCATCGCCGCCACCTGATCCAGCGCAGCCAGTTCCGAGGCCACGACCGGCGTCGCCAACTCGGCCTGCTTCGCCGGGCCGAACAGGTCCACGCCGTGCCACGGCCCCGGGCGGAAGTACCCGACCGCTTCCAGCAGCCTGCGGTAGAAGTACGACTCGGCCCACAGGAAGGGCGCCGACAGCCACGAGCCGCCGTACCAGCCGCGGTCCCACTCCTGCCAGAGCGCGTAGTCGTGGGCGTCGGGCAGCAGGCGCTGGATGTCGCCGGCGATCGTCTCCTCCAGCAGCGCCTCAAGCGCGTGCTGGATCTCGGCCGGGTAGGGATAGGCGTCGCGGATCTGCTTGATCAGAATCGGATGCCGCTTGTTCCACACGCCCCAGGCGAAAGACCCCGGCTGGTCCGACACGATCGCCGCCGCCGCACCGCTTGCCACCTGTGGGGCTCCTCTCGCAAGAGCGCCGGTCGGTCGACCCGGCGCTCCAGCAATGGAAACACCGAAACAGGTGCCACCGCATCACGGGCAGCACAGCACAGCGCCAGAATCTCAGCTCGGCGCCGCAGTCACCGCAGCACAGCGCCAGAATCACAGCCCGGCGCCACAGTCACCGCAGCACAGCGCTGGCATCGCAGCCCGGCGCCACAGTCACCGCAGCACAGCGCTGGCATCGCAGCCCCGGCGCCACAGCCCCAACTCAGCATCACAGCCGCAGCATCACGATCACCCCATCACACCCCCTGCGCAACCACCGCCAACCAAGGCTCCACCTCAGCCAGCGCCGCCACCCCGTACTCCGCACCGAACCGCTCCAGGAACCGCAGCCGGTCCACCTCATACTCCTGCGGCCCCATCGCCTCGACCACCACCGTCGCCAACATGCACCCCACCTGCGCGGCGCGCTCCAAGCCGAGCCCCCACGTCCGCGCGGCGAGGAAGCCCGCGCGGAACGCGTCGCCGACGCCGGTGGGATCGACCCGTGCGTCCTCCTTCGGGCACGGCACGTGCAGCTCCACCGCGTCTCCGGTCTCGACCCGGGCCCCACGCGCGCCGAGCGTCGTCACCCGGACCCCGACCTGCGCCAGGATCTCCGCCGCCGACCAGCCGGTCTTCTGCTCGATCAGCGCCGCCTCGTACTCGTTCGTGAACAGGTACGCCGCCCCGGAAATCAGCCGTCTCATCTCCTCCCCGCTCATCCGCGCGGTCTGCTGCGACGGATCCGCCGCGAACGGATACCCGCGCTCGCGGCACTCATCCGTGTGCGCGAGCATCGCCTCCGGATCGTTCGCGCCGATCAGCACCAGGTCCAGGCCGCCGGCCCGGGCGGCCAGCGGCGCCAGCGCGATCGCCCGCGCCTGGCTCATCGCGCCGGAGAAGAACGACGCGATCTGGTTCCCGTCGGCGTCGGTCGTGCACAGGAACCGCGCCGTGTGCAGCGTCGGCGAGATGTGCACCCCGGAGGTGTCGACGCCCCGGTCGGCCAGCCGGCCGCTGTGCGCCGCGTAGTCCGCCCCGGCCGCGCCGACCAGCAGCGGACGCACCCCGAGCGCGGCCAGGCCGACGCAGATGTTCGGCGCCACGCCGCCGGGCCGGATGTCGAGCGTGTCCACGAGGAAGGACAGCGACACCGCGTGCAGCTTGTCCGCGACCAGCTGGTCGGCGAACCGGCCGGGGAAGGTCATGAGGTGGTCGGTCGCGATCGAGCCCGTCACCGCCAGACCCGTTATGCGGGTTCCGGCGGTGCGGGCTCCCGTACTGCGATTCATGGTCCTGATCCCGTTCGTCGCTCACACACCTGCGGCCGCACCCGCAGCCACACCCGCCGCCGCGGCCAGGGCCTCGGCGCGGTCGGTCCGCTCCCACGTGAAGTCCGGCAGCTCCCGGCCGAAGTGGCCGTAGGCCGCGGTCGCCGAGTAGATCGGCCGCAGCAGGTCCAGGTCGCGGATGATCGCGGCCGGCCGCAGGTCGAAGACCCGCAGCACCGCCTCCTGGATCTTCACGTCCGGCACCACGCCGGTGCCGTACGTCTCCACGAACACGCCCACCGGCTCGGCCATCCCGATCGCGTACGCGACCTGCACCTCGCAGCGCCGGGCCAGGCCGGCTGCGACCACGTTCTTGGCCACCCACCGCATCGCGTACGCCGCCGACCGGTCCACCTTCGACGGGTCCTTGCCCGAGAACGCCCCGCCGCCGTGCCGGGCCATCCCGCCGTACGTGTCCACGATGATCTTCCGCCCGGTCAGCCCGGCGTCGCCCATCGGCCCGCCGACCTCGAACCGGCCGGTCGGGTTCACCAGCAGCCGGTAGCTGGACACGTCGAGCCCCGAACCCGCCAGTCCCAGGCGCGCCAGCTCCGGCTCGACCACGAACTCCCGCACGTCCGGCGTCAGCAGCCCGTCCAGATCGACGTCGGCCGCGTGCTGCGTCGACACCACCACCGTGTCCAGCCGCACCGGCTCGGACCCGCGGTACTCGACGGTGACCTGCGTCTTGCCGTCCGGCCGCAGGTACGGCAGCACGCCGTCCTTGCGCACGTCGGCCAGCCGACGCGCCAAACGGTGCGCCAGCGCGATCGGCAGCGGCATCAGCTCCGGAGTCTCGCCGCACGCGTAGCCGAACATCAGGCCCTGGTCCCCGGCGCCCTGCCAGTCCAGTTCCTCCGGAACGATCCCGTCCAGCCGGGCCTCGTACGAGCGCTCCAACCCCAGAGCGATGTCCGGGGACTGCGATCCGAGCGAGACCGACACCCCGCACGAGGAACCGTCGAAGCCCTTGGCCGAGGAGTCGTACCCGATCGCCAGGATCTTCTCCCGGACCACGGCCGTCAGGTCGGCGTAGCCCTCGGTGGCCACCTCGCCGGCGACGTGCACCTGCCCGGTGGTGATCAGCGTCTCGACCGCGACCCGCGAATTCGGGTCCTGTTTCAGCAGCTCGTCCAGGATCGCGTCACTGATCTGGTCGGCGATCTTGTCGGGGTGTCCCTCGGTCACCGACTCGGAGGTGAACAAGCGCGCGGTCATGCCGGCTCACCCGCTCTTGGTCGCGGAGAGGATGCCCTGCACCGGCAGCGCGTAGCGCGGCAGGTCGGCGGGGTCCTTCGCGAGCGTCTGGGTGACCGTGAACCCGGCCTCCTCCAGCCACGCGCGGTACGTCGACAGCCTCTGCGGCCCGCCGTACCCCATCGAGCAGCCCAGGAAGAAGCTCGGGAAGAAGTCGATGGTGTAGTTGTCGGTGTCCGCGATGTTCTCCGGGTAGATCGGCACCAGGATGTGCACCTGCCCGCCGACCGGCAGCGAGGAGTGCACGCCCTCGAAGATCCGCAGCACCTCGGCCTTGTCCCACATGTCGATGAAGTGCTTGATCAGCACCACGTCGAAGCCCTTCGGCACGCCGTCGAAGACGTCGCCGCCGATGAACGAGCAGTGCTCGGCCACGCCGGCCTCGCGGAAGTTCTTCAGGCAGTCCTCCTCCCGCTCCGGGAGGTCGAAGGTGGTGACGCGCAGCCCCGGCGAGTTCTTGTGCTGGAAGGTGTGGATCGCGCCGAGGCCGGTGTTGCCGGCCAGGTCGAGCACCTGGGCGCCGGAGGGGACGTCGATGTTCTCGAAGAACCAGGGGTCGATGCGCTGGGTCGTGGTGTTCATCGCCAAAGCCCAGGCCTCGCCGAGGTCCTTGTGCGTGGCGGCGGCCTCGTACAGCGTGCCGTCGAAGCCGTAGAACTCCTTCAGCCCGACCAGCGTGCCGGTCTGGATGCTCTCGGTCAGGTGGAACAGCTGGCGCAGGGTGACCGTCTTGATGAAGTGCATCAGGGCCATGACACCGCTGAGCTGGGCGTCGGACAGCTCGGCGAGCGCGTCGAGCCGGTAGGCGCCGGTGGTCTCGTCGTAGGCGACGAAGCCTTCCTTGATCAGCAGGAACAACAGCTGCTCGATCGCGTCCGGCTTCGCCCCGACCGCGGCGCCGAGGCCGGCCGCGGTCAGGCCGGGGGTGTCCCGGAGGGCGTCGACGACGCCGAGTTCGTAGCAGGACAGCAGGTTCATGAACCGCGTGGGTCCCACCATGTATTCACGGAACCGCGCGAGAGTGGCATCGGAGCTCAAGGAACTGATCCCTTCGGATTGTCGCAACCGGGTCAGGCGGGCTTGGTGGACGTCAGGCGGGCTTGGCGCACGTCAGGCGGGCTTGGCGGCGGTCAGGATGCCGTGCAGCGGAAGCGCGTCCGGCGGCAGCTCGGCGAGGTCCTGGGTGACGGCCCGGATATCCGTGAAGCCGCATTCGGCCAGCCAGGCGCTGAACGTCGACACCTTCTGCGGCCCGCCCTGAGCGATGGCCGCGCCGAGGAAGAACGTCGGGTAGTAGTCGACGGTCCGGGACTGCGTGAGGTCCTCGGTGTACACCGGCACCAGGATGTGGACCCGACCGCCCGGCTTCAGCGCCTCGTGGACGGCCTGCAGGATCTTCACCGCCTCCGACTTGTCGAACATGTTCAGGAAGTGCTTGACCAGCACCACGTCGAAACCCGTCGGCACACTGACGAACACGTCGCCCCCGACGAACGCGGTCTGCTCGGCGACGCCGGCCTCCCGGAAGTTCTTCAGGCACTCCGCTTCCTTCTCCGGCAGGTCGAAGGTCGTGACGTGCAGCTCGGTGGCACCGGTCAGGGTCAGCGTGTGGATCGCCCCGAGGCCGGTGTTGCCGGCCAGGTCCAGCACCCGCGATCCGGAGGGGACGTCGATGTTCTGGAAGAACCACGGGTCGATCCGCTCGGTGACCGTGTCCATCAGGCGCGACCACGACTCGCGCAGCTCGGCGTGCACCCCCATGGCCGCGTACAGGTCGCCGTCGAACCCGTACAGCTCGCGCAGCCCGACCACGGTCCCGGTCTGCACGCTCTCGGTGAGCCAGAACAGCTGGCGCAGCGTGGTGACCTTGATCTTGTCCATGAACTCCAGGACCCGGCGCAGATCCAGGTCCGTCAGCTCGGCGAGCGCGGCCAGGTGATAGCCGCCGGTGGCGGGGTCGTGGCCGATGAAGCCTTCCTTGACCGGCAGGAACAACAGCTGCTCGATCGCGTCCGGCTTCGCCCCGACCACGGCGCCCAGGTCGGCGGCGGTCAGACCGGGCAAGTCCCGCAGCGCGTCGACCACACCGAGTTCGAAGCAGGACAACAGATTCATGAACCGGGCCGGTCCCACCATGTACTCACGGAACCGGGCGAGCGTGGCTTCAGCGGACATGCACTCATCCCTCCAAGTCTGTTCCGGCCCAGCGTCGGACACCGTCCTTGGCCCGGACCCCGACGCCCGCTTGGGATCGGCTTGGCGCGCGGAGCGGGCCGGGGCAATTCCTGGCGCCAGGCAAAGGTCAAGCACCTTGACGGCGCGATGAGCTGCGCATTAATATCAGAACTCGTACATACTTCTCAGTACGGGTGGGCGCGGGTCGGCCGATCCGCGCCGGCTGCGGGGCACCGAAGAGCGCGGACAAACGCACAGCGGACGGCACACCGGATCGCCTGTGGCGATCCGTGTTTCGGGGGACTCCTCTCCGGCATCTGCCGTCGCACCGTGCGGTGCGCGCACGTCCGAGAGGAGCATCGGCATGCGGGTTCGGCTGCTGGGGCCACTCCATGTCTCCCACGCGGGCATCGCGATCACCCCCGTGGCCCGGCGACCGCAACAGATCCTCGCGCTGCTGCTGCTCAACCACGCGCAGGTCGTCCCGCTGTCCACGCTGATCGACGAACTCTGGGACGGCCACACCCCGAAGACCGCGCGCGCGGCGGTCCAGACCTATGTCTTCGAGCTCCGCAAGAAGTTCGCCCGGGCCACCGGCCGCAGTACCGACGCCGTCGGCGAGCAGATCCTGCGCACCACGCGCAACGGCTACGTCTTCGTCGCCGACCTGTCCCAGTTCGACCTGCGCGCCTTCCGCTGGCTGGAGCAGACCGGCGCGGTGGCGATGGCCGACGGCGACCTGGCCACCGCGGCCCACAACTTCCGCGCCGCGCTCGCCCTGTGGCAGGGCCCGGCGCTGGCCGACGTCGACCCCGGCCCGAGCATCCGCGCCGAGCTGGCCGGCCTGCAGCAGTCCCGGGCCATGATGCTCGGCCACCGGATCGAGCTGGAGCTGCGCGCCGGCCGGCACCGCGAGATCCTGGGCGAGCTGGCCGACCTGGCCTCCCACGACCGGTTCAACGAGGAGCTCCAGGCGCAGTTCATCATCGCGCTGTACCGCTCCGGCGAACGGACCCGCGCGCTGGAGGCGTTCCACGGCCTGCGCCGGGAGATGGTCGGCAAGTTCGGCCTGGAGCCCTCCCCCAAGCTGCAGCAGTGCTACCAGGCGGTGCTCAACTCCGAGCCGCTGCCGGACAGGATGCCGGTGCTGCCGCTGCCAGGCGAGCCCAGCGTGCCGCCACCGCCGCGCGAGCTCTCCTGGGGACCGTGGAGCACGTGGAGCACGTCAGCCTGATCGGCGGACCCGTCACCGTCCGCGGCCGCCGGATCGGCCGCCACCCGGCCCCGCAGCCGCGCGATCGACGCCGAGGGGCGCACGCCGAGGTCGTTGAGCATGTTCCGGCACAGCTCCTCGTACACCTCCAGGGCCCGGACCCGGTATCCCGACCGGTACAGGGCCAGCATCAGGCGCGCGTGCAGGTCCTCGTGGTGCGGATGGCGGACCACCAGGCGTGTCAGCTCACTGAGGATCTCGCGGTGCCGGTTCATGCTCAGCCGGGTGTCGAAGAACAGCACCAGCGTCTCCAGCCGGGCCCGGTCGAGTTCGGCGGCCGCGGCGTGCAGGAGCCGGCCGTGCTCGACGTCGGCCAGGACCGGTCCGCGCCACAGGCCCAGCGCCTCGCTCAGCACCCGGCTGGCGACCAGCGAATCGCCGGAGCTGAGCGCGGCCTGCGCCATGGACCGCAGGCGGTGGAACTCCGGCAGGTCGAACTCCGCCGTACCCAGGGCGATGCGGTAGCCGCCGTCGTGGGTCTGGAGCAGGTCCTGGGCGACGGTGTCGCGGCTGACCCCGAGGTTGCGCGCGAGTTCCTTGCGCAGCTGGAGGACGTGCGTCTGCAGGGTGGTCATGGCGCGCCGCGGCGGCGCGTCGTCCCAGAGCTCGGTGATCAGCGACTTGGCCGACACCCGGTGCGGACCGTTGATCAGCAGCAGGGCCAGCACCTGGCGCGGTTTGCCGGTCGCGTGGACCAGCTCCGCGCCGTCCCGCCGCACCGAGACCGATCCCAACACCCGGAACTCCATGTCACCGCGCATACTCAGTACGGTGCACCACGGAGTCGGCGCGCGCCACTTTGTCAGCGGGCTGAGATGTGCGCTGTCCGCCGCCGGACGGAAACCCGTGGCGGCGGTGCGGGGTCAGCGGGCCAGGACGATGGTGGTCGGCGAGGGCGTCAGGTGGAACGAGACGTCGGTGAATCCGGCCGCTTCCAGCCAGGCCGTGTAGTCGGCCCGCCGCCAGGTCCCGCCCTTGCGGCTCTTGAGCAGCATCTCCGAGGCGAAGGCGAGCGCGAAGGGCGGCCCGCCGCGGTCGTCGTCGACCACGTAGTCGCAGATGACCAGCGTGCCGCCGGGCTTGAGGGCGCCGCGCAGCTTCAGGAAGTTCGCGGCGTTGTCCTGCGGGCCTTCCTGGTGCGCGACGTGGGAGTAGACGATGACGTCGTACGCCGCGGCGGCGAGCTCGACGGTGTGGAAGTCGCCGTCGATGACGTCGAACCGGTCGGCCACCTCCGGCCCCACCAGGCGGCGCGCGATCGCGTTGATCGGCGCCCAGTCGAGCTGGGTCGCGTGCGCGACCGGGTTCGCGGCGAGCCAGGTCCCGGAGAAGATGCCGGAGCCGCCGCCGACGTCCAGGATCGAGATCGCGCCGGCGTCGGCGAGCTTCAGGATCTCCGCGGCGGTGTGCGCCACCGGCACGGACTGCGCGGCGATGGCCGGGACGACGTGCTCCCAGTGCGGGTTGTCGACGACCTCGACCATCGGCTCGGTGAGCGGCCCCCCGCCGGAGAAGACCTCGGGCAGCACCGTCATCTTGACCATCTCGCCGAGCTTGAGCCCGGCGTAGCCGACCAGGCTGGCCGGCTCGCCCTCGACCAGGAAGGCGGACGCCTCGGGGCTGTTGCGGTAGCCGTCGCGCACCTGGACCAGGCCGAGCCCGACGAGGGCGTCGAGCAGCGTCTGGGTGCCGCGCTCGGCCAGGCCGGTCTTGGCGGCCAGCGCCTCGGCGGTGTCCACGCCGGCTTCGAGATGGGTGAACACCGAATACCGCGCCGCGACGCCGAGGACCCCGGTGGCCCAGTAGCCGTTCGCGATCTCCATGATCCGGTCGGGGCGCAACTGCTCGTCGCTCACGCTGTCTCCAAGGGCTGGACGTGGTTCGGCTGGACGTGGTTGGGCCGGGAGTGGTTCGGCCGGCCGTGGTTCGGCTGTCCGTGGTTGGGCTGCCCGTGGTTGGGCTGCCCGTGGTTCGACTGGACCCGCGCCGTCGAGACCGGCGGCGTGCCTGCCACGGACCACCGGCCGACCGCCATCTCCGCCGTGATGCCGGGGCCGAACCCCGCGATCACCCCGGTGGCGCCCGGCGTCATCGACTGCTCCTCGAACAGCCGACGCAGCGCGTCGAAGACCACGGCGCTGGCGATGTTGCCGTACTCGACCAGGGTGGACCAGCTGTGCCGGAACATCTTGTCGTCGACGCCGAGGAACTTGCTCAGGTCGCCGAGGATCCGCGGACCGCCCGCGTGGATGATGTAGAAGTCGAGGTTCGCGATGTCCCAGCCGTGCGCGGTGGCCAGGCTGCTCAGCACCGGGGCGAGGGGTTCCATGGTGCCGGGCACGCGGCGGTCCAGCTGGAAGTGGAAGCCGGTCGAGCGCACCGAGTAGGAGATCCAGCTCTCGGTGTCCGGGATGAGGTAGGCGGCGTTGCGCTCCAGCCGCACCCCGACCCCGCCGCTGCCCCGGACCACGGCGGCCGCGACGGCGTCACCGAACAGCCCGTCGGACAGCAGGTTGCCGACCGCGTCGTCGGTGGGCTGGTAGCACAGCGAGCACAGCTCGCAGGAGACGATCAGCACGTTGCTGCCGGGATAGGCGGTGCAGAAGTCGTGCGCGCGGTTGATCGCGGCTCCGCCGGCCGCGCATCCCAGCTGGGCTATGGGGATCTGCCGCGTGTCGTACCGGAAGCCCATCGTGTTGATCAGCCAGGCGGTGTGCGAGGGCATCAGGAACCCGGTGCAGGACACGAAGATGATCGCGTCGATGTCCGGCGCCGTCAGCTCGGCGTTGGCCAGCGCCTCGGCGATGACCGGCGGAAGCATCCGCTTGGACTCGACCTCGAAGATGCGGTTGCGCTCCTCGAACCCGGGATGGCGCAGCGTGTCGGCGATCGGCTGGACGATGTGGCGCTTCTGCACGCCGGTGTTCCTGATCAGCCGCAGCGCCAGGCCCAGCTGCGGTTTGCCGGCGTGGGCCTGCTCGGCGAACGCGAGGGTGTCCGCCAGGGTGATGACATGTTCCGGCACGCTCACCGAAGGTTTGCAAAGCGTGGACATATGACAGCCTTCTGTCGAAGTTGTCTGCAAGGTGCTCGGACGACACCTTCGTCCATCCCGCTTGCCGTCAGCTTGGCGCGGACTGGTCTTCCCATCGGCCGTGTAACGCGATGATGTCCTGCACCGTGCGCCGCAGCTCGACGATCCGCTCCGCGCCGAGGTGCGCGGCCCATTCCTGTTCGATGCTGGTAACGATCGCCGCCGCCGCGGCCTGGCCCTGCGCACCGCGCCCGGTCAGCTTGATGATCTTCGCCCGGCGATCGCGCGGATCCGGCGCCCGCTCGACATAGCCGAGCCGTTCGAGCTCGTCGACCAGCTCGCCGATGGCCTGCTTGCTCAGCTTCGAGCGCTCCGCCAGCTCGGTCAGCCGCGAGCCCTCGGGGTCGATGAAGCGGAAGACGGAGCCGTGGCGGTAGCGGACGCCGGCGAACCCCTGCTCGGCGAGGCGGCGGTGCAGGAGCTCGACGGTGAGGTCCTTGGCCTGGGTCAGCAGGGTGGGCAGGTGCGGGCGGGGTTCGGTGG
>NZ_JAACYW010000181.1 GCF_015356825.1 Catenulispora rubra
GACCAGCGCGCGACCGAGCCCGCCGGGCGCGTCGTGCACGAACACCGTCTCGCCCTCGGCGACCCCGGCCGCGACGGCCAGCGCGTGCCACGCCACGACGGCGGTGACCGCGGTTCCGGCGGCGGCCACCGGATCCAGACCGGCCGGCAGCGCGTGCGTCAGCCGGTCCGAGACGACCGCGTGCGAGCCCACCGGCTCGCACGCCAAGGCGACGACGCGATCCCCGACCCGGAACCGGCTGCCCTCCGGGCCGACGGCACTGACCGTGCCGGCGAAGGCGCGCGCCGGGGAGCCGGCCGCGTCCAGGGTCACGGCCTCGGCGGCCACCTCGACCAGTCCGGCACCGGGGACACCGCGCACCAACGGCACCGGGCGCGGCCCGACCCGGCGCGCCGGATCCGGCGGCTGGACGCGGAACGGCTGGCGACGCGGCGCCGGGGCGGGGGCTTCAGCGGCGGCGTCGGGTCCGGACAGGCCGCGGTCCAGGCGTGCGGCGAAGCGGTGCACGCCTCGGAGTGCCACCTGGTCCTCGTCGGGGACGGCGGCCAGTTCACGGATCAGGGCGGCGGCTTGGGCGGCGGCTGGCTCGGTGACCTTGTCGGCGACTCGGCTCCCGGCTTGATCGGTGATCTGGTCGGTGATCTGGTCGGCAGCAGCCCGGCCGGCGACCGGGTTCACGACCGGGTCGGCACTTTGGTTTGCAGTCTGGTTCGCAGTCTGGTTCGCGGTCTGGTCGGCGACGGCCGCCGGCAGGTCGATCAGCCGTACGGCCAACTCCGGGTGCTCGCGTGCCAGAACCCTGCCGTAGCCCCAGTACAGCGCGGCGCCCGGATCCGGGACGTCCTGCGCCGCCACCGCGACCGCGCCCACCGTCACCACGGCCAGCGGCGGGACCGCGCCCGTCGCGCTCAGCGCCTCGCGGGCCGTCTCGGTGAGCCGTGCCAGGCCCGTCTCCTGATCGTCCACGCCGCCGGAGGCGTCCGGGGCCACGAACACGACCGCGTCGGCGTCAGCATCGGCATCGGCGCTCGCCGGCCCCAGTGCGGTGCGCAGCGCAGCGACAAGCGGTTCGGCACCCGCACCGCCGCAGACCAGACGTACCCGCGCCGGCGACACGGCCTCGGCTGCCTCAACCCGCTCCCACACGAGCCGGTGCAGCGCCCGATCCTCCAGCACCCCGCCGGCCCCGGACGCCAGCGGGTTCAGCCGCAGTCCGACCACTGTCATCAGGGCCTTGAGATCGGCGGCGAACACGCCGATGTCGAACAGCCCGTCAGCGCGGCGCGTGGCGCGCGCCCACAGCCGGGACGCGCCCTCCTCCAGCTCGGCGTGCCACAGCAGGCGCTCGATCGACACCGGCACGACCGCGCTCCGGCCGCCGACCAGTGCCAGCGCCGTTTGCAGAACGCCGTCCCACAGCGCGGGATGGGCCAGGCCCGATACCGGTCCGTCGTCGGTTTCGACCCACCCGCAGGCCCAGGCGCCGTCCGCATCCACCCGAAGCGTCCGCACCGTCTGGAACGCCGGACCGTACTCCAGCCCACGCTCCTCCCAAGTGCGATAGAACTCGTTGGCTGCGGCCTCGTCTTCTTCGCTGCTCGGCTCTGGAGGTGCGTCGTCGGGCGCCGACTGGAGCGGCCGGGTGTCGACGCGCACCTGCGCGGCAGTACGCCAGCCGCCGGAGCCACCAGCATCACCGTCGGCAGCCAGCACCTCGCACCCGGCGCCGTTCGCCACGTCCGAACTCCACCGCACCGCGATCCGCGCGGGCTCCTCCCCCAGCCCCACGGCCGAGGGGAACGTCACCGCCCCGAGGCTCCGCGGCAGCCGCCCGAGCCGCCGCCGCGCGGTCCCGGCGACGGCGACCAGCATCGCGGCGGCCGGCAGCACCGGCGTGCCGAGCACCCGGTGGTCCGAGAGCCACGGCAGGTGCTCGGTGGAGACGGTGAGCTCCGCGATCCACGTCCCCGGATCGCCCGGCACCGGCTCGGGCCGGGGGTCGAAGCCGTGCGGCGTGCCGGCGCGGTGGGCGCGCTCGGGAATCCAGTGCACGTCCCCGTGCAGCGGGTAGCCGGTGCCGGGCGCGTCGCTCATGCCCCGCGGCAGCGTGCCGAACGGCTCCAGGCCACCGACATACGCGGCGGCGAGCGCCCTGGCGACGTCCGTCACGGTGCCGGCGTCGCGGCGCAGGGAGGTCATGATCACCGGGGGCTGCGGACGGACCGCGCCGAGCTGTTCGATCGCCGGGGCGAGCACCGGATGCGGGCTGATCTCCAGCACGTGGGTCACCCCCTGGT
The DNA here is from genome assembly GCF_015356825.1 of Catenulispora rubra. Lineage (GTDB taxonomy): Bacteria > Actinomycetota > Actinomycetes > Streptomycetales > Catenulisporaceae > Catenulispora > Catenulispora rubra. The sequence continues at coordinate 2,298 of NZ_JAACYW010000181.1, forward strand.
CCAGGGCCAGGGTCAGGGTGTCGGCGAACAGCACCGGGTCGCGCAGGTTCTCCACCCAGTACGACGCCGACATCTCAGAACCCTGGATCGGCGCCACGCGCCCGGTGGACAACATCGCGATGTCCCCCTCCCCCGGCGCGATCGGGGCCAGCGCGGTGAGCAGGTCCTCACGCAGCTCCTCCATCTGCGGGCTGTGCGAGGCGTAGTCCACGTTCACCAGACGGCAGAACGTGCCCTCGGCCTCCAGGATCTCCTTCAACGCCAGAACGGCGTCCTCCCCGCCGGACAGCACGCAGGACGTCGGGCCGTTGTGCACGGCCAGGGCGACGTCGTCCTCGAAGCCCAGCAGCGCCGCACGCGCGGCGGCGGGATCGAGGTCGACGACGAGCATCCGGCCGCGGCCGGACGTGCGGCGCGCGATGGCACTGCGGCGCGCGACGACCAGCGCGCCGTCCTCGTACGACAGGATCCCGGCGAACGTGGCCGCGGTGATCTCGCCCTGACTGTGGCCGAGCACCACATCGGGCACCACGCCCGCCGCGCGCCACAGTTCGGCCAGGCCCAGGGACATCGCCCACAGGACGGGCTGGAGCATGTCGATCCGGCTCATCCAGGTGTCGTCGGCGGTGCCGTCGAACACGGCCGTCGGATCCCAGTCCACGTGCGGGCGCAAAGCCTCGGCGCAGCGCCGCACGACGGAGGCGAACAGAGGGCTGTCACGGTAGAGGTCGCGCCCCATACCGCTCCACTGCGATCCCTGGCCGGGGAAGACGAACGCGACGCGGCCGGCCGGAAGCACCGCCCGGCCGACGGTCAGGCCCTCGACCGGGGCGGACGCGGCGCCGGAATCGGCGGCTGCGGCGGCATCGGACACGTCCGAGTCCCCAGCGCCGGAACCCGCGAGAGCGGCCAGCATCGCGGGCACCCGCTCAGGCTCGGCCGCGACCAGCGCGGCGCGCTCAGCGAAATGATCCCGACGCCAGGCCAAGGTCCCGGCCAGAGCCGTCACGTCCGGCTCCGAGGCCGGCCACTCCCGCGCCAGCAGCCCGGCCCGCTCCCGGAGCCGCGCACCGTCCCGGGCCGACAACGGGATCAGGTACGGCAGACCGGCATCCGGCATGGCCGGGGACCCGTCCTCCGCCGCCGCGGCCTCCGGAGCGCTGTGCAGCAGCACATGAGCGTTCGTCCCGCCCCACCCGAAGGAGTTCAGGCCGAGGTACACCGTCTGCCCGGCTGGCAAGGCCAGCGGCTCGCGCACGACCGACAGGTTGAGCTCGGCGAAGTCGATCGCCGGATTCAGCGTCTCGGAGTGCAGGCTCGGCGGCAGGAACCCGTGCCGCAGCGCCAGCACCAGCTTGAACAGCCCGGCCAGACCCGCGGTGGCCTCCAGGTGCCCGATGTTCGTCTTGACCGACCCGACGTGCAGCGGTCCGGGCCGCGCCCGCCCGATCACCTCGCCGAGCGCCCGCGACTCGATCGGGTCGCCCCGGTCGGTCCCGGTCCCGTGCGCCTCGACGTACAACGGCGCCCCGGCCGGCAGCCCTGCGCCGTCGTAGATCTGCCGCAGCAGATCCTCCTGCCCCGCATAGCCGGGGGTGACCAGGCTGTCGCCGCCACCGTCGTTGTTGACCGCGGTGGCCGCGACGACCGCGTGGATCCGGTCGCCGTCGGCCAGGGCGCGGTCCAGGGTCTTGAGATACAGCGCGGCCACGCCCTCGCCGCGCACGAAACCGTTGGCCCCGGCACCGAAAGCAGCGCACCGTCCGTCCGGGGACAGCGCGCCGAAATGGGTCAGCCCGACCGTGACGAAGGGGTCCAGCATCAGGTTCGTGCCGCCGACGATCGCGCCGCTGATCTGCCCGGCGCGCAGCGCCTGAACGGCCAGGTGCAGCGCCACCAGCGAGGAGGAGCAGCCGGTCTCGACGGTCATGCTGGGACCGCGCAGCTTCAGGAAGTACGACACCCGCGCCGCGATGACGTCCAGCGCGTTGCCGACCAGGCTGTGCGGCGTCGGCGGGGCGTCGCGCGCGATCCGCAGCATCTCGTAGTCGTGCCAGGAGGCACCGACGTAGACGCCGGTGTGGCTCCCGGCCAAGGCCGTGGAACGCTGCCCGGCGTCCTCCAGAGCCCGCCACGCGTATTCGAGCATCAGCCGCTGCTGCGGATCGATCGCCGCGGCCTCGCGCGGGGAGATCCCGAAGAAGTCGGCGTCGAACTCCTCGACGCCGTCCAGGAAGCCACCGACCGCCTGCACGCTGCGGGCCGGGTCCAGCGGCGCCGAGGTGTCCCACCGCGAGGCGGGGACCGGGCCGATCGCGGAACCGCGCCCGGACAACAGCGTCCACAGTTCTTCCGGACCGGCCGCTCCGGGGAAGCGGCCGGCCATCCCGACGATGGCGATCGGTACTCCGGCGGCCGGACCGCACGAGGCGGGGGTCGGCGTTCGGGTGGGGTCCATGAAGGTTCTCCCGGCGTTGTGCGATGGACATGTTCAGACGTCGTGGCGCACGGCCGCGCCGACCGCGACGTGGACCGGCTGAGTACGGCAGGACCGGCCGCCGGGTGGAGGCTCGAAGCCCGCGAGGTCTGCAAGATCTGCGAGGCCCGCGAGTCCGGATGGAAGGGAGCCGGCGGCGCCACGGGGGACGACGCCGCCGGCGGACTCTGTCCGCGGGCCCGGGGACAGCGAAGCCGGTGCGGACAGAGGATCAGCGACCGTCCGGCGGGGTCACAGGACCGCCGCCAGGCGGTTCAGTCGCGGGACAAGCGGGTCCGGACCAGGCCCTTGCTGGCGTTGATCATGCGCTTGCCGATCTCCGGCGGGGCGTCCCTGCGGCACCAGATCGCGTTCTTGGCCATCTTGCCGGGCGACATGTTGAAGCAGTGCGTCTCCGGCAGCCCGAGCTTGAAGGACGGGGCGATGAAGTCGGCGTCCGCGATGTGCCCGAGGATCCGCTCGGCCGCCGTGCCGGCGGCCACCGTGCCGGCCTCGACCTGCCGGCACAGCTCGCGAGTCAGATCGCCCATCGCGTTGAAGCCCTCGCTGACCGGCAGCGGCGAGCCCGGGCGCATGCTGTCCTCGAGCTCCAGGAACACCTTGTCGTCGCCGGTCTTCTCGAACCGGTAGTAGGCGTCCTCGAGCATGACGTTGCCCAGCATGGTGCCGAGCATCCAGGTCCGGTTCACCGCGTTCCACAGGTCGTAGTCGCCGAACCCGACGAACGAGGAGAACACCAGGTCGTCGTGGAAGTCGAACAGGCCCTGCTGCAACGCCTCGACGTAGGAGAACCGGTCCAGCGACCAGTCGCCGTCCTTGCTGGCCGCGATCAGCCGCCAGGCCAGGACGTTGACCAGCTCCAGGGTGTTGGTCAGGCCGCGGGAGTACAGCGCGTCGATGAAGCCGGCGGCGTGCGAGGTCAGGCAGTAGCGCTCGCCGACGACCTGCTTGGCCGAGTACTGGAGCCGGCCGGTGGAGACCCACGGCCGCACCGCGCGGGCGTCCTTGAACTGCCAGGCGATCTCCGGGAAGCGGGCCAGGAAGTCCTGGAACTCGCGCTCGGGCTCGATGTCGGTCTTCGGGAACACCCGCGGGTCGAGCGTGAGGCCCACGCTGCACAGCGGGTTCATCGACTGCTCGTGGTTGTCGAACGGGATCACCCACAGCCAGCCGCCGTCGAAGACGTGGTGCAGCGTGCCGTGGTGCCAGGGGCTGGGCTGGCCGTGCCGGGCCGCGGCCGGCGCGTCGTCGAACGGCTTCACCCCGACCATGTGCGTGAACACGCAGCGCGAATGGGTGCGGGCCCTGGTCGGGGTCTCGCGCAGGTCCAGCTTCTCGGCCAGCGGCGAACGGAACCCGCTGCCGTCGACGATGTAGGAGGCGCGGTACTCGGCCCCGCGGTCCGTCTTGAGGACCACACCGGAATCCGGGTCGATGTCGACCTCGGCGATCCGCGTGCCCTGCAACGGCTGCGCACCGTACTTCACGGCGAGGTGGAACAGATACGCGTCGATGTCCTGCCGGAACAAGTGCGTCTCGGTCCGCAGGGCCGCCGGCACGACCAGTTGGTTCACCTCGCGCGGATCCTGGGAGCGGCCCTCCCGGTGGTACACGAATCCGAAGTTCTGCTTCTGGCCGCAGTTCCGCGACACCTTGCCGCGCACGCCCTTGAAGCTGGACAGGGGCATCAGTTCCGGAACGCCGTAACGGGAGGCGATCAGCCGGGTCATGCCCGAGGTGTACGGGATCGTCGACTCGCCCACGGCGAAGCGCGGATGGGTGCCGGCGTCGATCAGCAGGACGCTGACCCCGTTGCGGGCGAGCACGGCGCCGAGCATGCCGCCGGCCATACCGCTGCCGAGGATGGCGACGTCATAGCGGACGGAATCAGCGTCCTTGGTTGCGGGCACGTCTGCTTCACCTTTCTCTTCCGGTGTGGACGAGTCGTCTTCGCACCTGGTGCGGGGATCGGCCGTCGGCCGTGGCCGGGCTCGGCGACGAACCGCCCGGCCGACGGCCGATCCCCGTACGGGGAAGCCGACCGGAGCGGCGGCTCAGCCCGCGCTCACCGCGGACGCGGCCTCGGTCAGGTCGTCGAGGTTGATGTGGAACATCGGGTGCTTGCCGCTCAGGCCGGAGATCAGGGTCACGAAGGCCTGGGACGGCGTGTTCTCGTGGTCGGGGTCCACCAGCTCCTGGGCCAGGCTGTGGTAGAACTCCTTGTACTTCGTGCGGTCGTAGAAGCGCTCGACGAAGACCCGGATCTCGTCGAAGAAGTCGTGGTAGGCCTGCGCGTAGCGGCCGAAGGCCTCGGCCTGGATCTGCGGGGCGTCCACCACCCGGTCGATGATCTTGGCCAGGATGCTGGCGGCCAGCGTGGCCAGCGCGACGCCGGTGGAGAACAGCGGGTCGACGAACGCCGCGGCGTCCCCGACGCAGACCCAGCCGTCGCCGAAGAACTGGTGGCTGGTGTAGGACCAGTCGCGCGCGGTGCGGAAGCCCGCGCACTGCCGGGCGTCCTTCATCATCCTCTTGAGCTTGGTGGACTTCTCCATCTCGGCGAAGAACAGCTCCGGCAGCTTGGTGTCGCTGTCCCCGGCGAGCTCGGCGCGGGTGACGTAGCCGATGCTGATGTTCTTCTTGTCCAGCGGGATCGCCCAGAACCAGCCCTCGTTCAGGCCCTCGATGAGGATGTTGGTGTACTCCTCGTCCGGGAGCCGCTCGCAGTTGTCGAAGTAGCTCCACACCGCGACGTTGCGCAGTTCGGGGTGCCAGGTGACCTCCGAGTAGCGACGGCTGATCAGCCGCGCCTGACCGGAGGCGTCCACGACGAGCTTGGCCCGGACGGTGTTCTGGGTGTCGGTGCCGCGGACCTGGAAGCGGACGCCGACGACGCGGCCGTCCTCCTCGATCGGCTCCTTGACGGTGGCGTCCTCGACGATGTGCGCGCCGAGCTCGCGGGCCCGGTCCAGGATCAGCGTGTCCAGGTCGGCCCGGCGGGTGTGGAACGCGTGCGAGTGGCCGCCCTCGATGAACGAGAACACCCACGGGATCTGCTCGTTGCCCCAGACCAGCGTGCCCCCGTACTTGCGCTCGAAGCCGCGGGCGTCCATGCGCTCGGTGAGCCCGAGCTCTTCCATGGGGCGCATGAACGCGGGGATCAGGGACTCCCCGACGTGGTAGCGCGGGAAGCGCTCCCGGTCCAGGACCAGCACGGAGCGGCCGGCCTGGGCGAGCAGCCCGGCGGTGGTGGCGCCGGCGGGACCCCCGCCGATGACGATGACGTCATAGTCGTCGGCTACGCCGTAGAGGTTGGACGGCATGCAGGACCCTCCCGATCGTCGTTGGCCCGGTCCGCCGCATGGTCGAAAGGCGGTGGGCATGGTGCAGCGGTGTCAGTGTGCGGGCCGGGGTCTGGAGGATGGCGCAAGCCGATCTGAACGCTCCAGATCACCGGTCGCCCGCCGCCCCGCGGCCCCGCAGCCCCTTTTGCCGCGACACCGATTCGCCGCACCGGTGGCCGACAGGAGCAGTCACGGAGGCGAAACGCCCACTCAGCGCGTGCTACCCAAGACAGGGCACTGCGACGTCGGGGGTGTCCGCGGGGCGGGCCCGCGGACGCGGGCAGGGCCGTGGAGCCGATCCGCGGGAGGAACTTCACGGGAGTGTCAACCAGGCCACGACCGACGACGCCGGCGGCGCGCCGGACGCGCACCGGGCGGCCCGCCCGGGCGTCGCGCTCGCCGTCATCGCGGCGTGCCAGCTGATGGTGGTGCTCGACGCGGCCATCGTCACCATCGCCAACCCGCACATCCAGACCACGCTCGGGTTCACCACGGCGGACCTGTCCTGGGTCGTCAACGCCTACACCCTGGCCTTCGGCGGCCTGCTGCTGCTCGGCGGTCGGATCGGCGACGTCCTGGGTCACCGGCGCACCTTCGTGGCCGGCATCGCGCTGTTCACCGCGGCCTCCGCGCTGGCCGGGCTGGCGCAGGCGCCGTGGCAGTTGCTCGCCGCCCGGGCGCTGCAGGGCGCCGGCGCCCTGCAGCGCCCTGCACTGCAGGGCGCCGGCGCCGCGGTCGCCTCACCGACCGCGCTGGCGCTGATCACCACCACGTTCCGGGAAGGTCCCCCGCGCACCCGGGCGCTGGGCGTGTACGCCGGTGTCTCCGGCGGCGGCGGGGCGATCGGCCTGCTGGCCGGCGGCCTGCTGACGCAGTGGCTGGGCTGGCGCTGGGTCTTCTTCGTGAACCTGCCGATCGGCGCGGCGATCGTGCTGCTGGCCCCGCTGAGCATCCCGGAGTCCCCGCGCCGACCCGGGCGCTTCGACCTGGTCGGCGCGCTGACCTCGACGACCGGCGTCACCGCGCTGGTCTACGGGTTCATCCGGGCCTGCGACCACGGCTGGCGCGACGCCTGGACCCTCGGCGCCTTCGCCGCCGCCGCGGTGCTGCTCACCGCGTTCCTGGTCACCGAGCGCACGGCGGCCGAACCGATCACCCCGCTGCGGCTGTTCGCCGACCGGAACCGGGCCGGCAGCTACCTGACCATGCTCACCCTGGGCGCCACGCTGCTCGGGATGTTCTTCTTCAACGTGCAGTTCATCCAGAACGTGCTCGGCTTCGGCCCGATCAAGGCCGGCTTCGCCTTCATGCCCACGGCCCTGGCCATCCTGGTCGCGGCCGGCGCCGCGCAACCGCTGCCGCCCCGGATCGGTCCCAAGCCGTTCCTGGTCGGCGGCACGGCGCTGACCGTCGCGGCGATGGCGTGGCTGGCGCAGATCAAGCCCACGAGCCACTACACCGGCGGACTGCTGGGCCCGGCGATCCTGTTCGGGCTGGGGCTGGGCGCCACGTTCATCACCGGTGACGCTCACCGCCGTCTCGGGCATCCCGGCGCACGAGGCCGGCGCGGCCTCGGGGCTGCTGAACGCGATGCAGCAGGTCGGCGGCGCGCTCGGGCTCTCGGTCCTGGTGACGCTGTTCGGGTCCGCGGCCGAGCACGAGGGCGGGAAGCAGTTCGCCGCGTTCATGGCGCAGGCCACCGACGCGCAGAAGGCCGCCGTGGCCGAGAGCGGCACGCTGCCGGCCCGGCCGTGGGGCCAGGCGGTGCTGACGCACGGCGTCTCCACCGCGTTCTGGGGCGGCACCGGGCTCATCCTGCTCGGCTTCATCACCTCGGTGTTCGTGATCACCGTGCGGCGCTCGGAGGCCGAGGTGCCGGGCCCGCGGACGTCGTAGGCCGCGGACGGCCGAGGGGTACGCCACGCGAAGCGGCGGTGAGTCTCGGTGACGCGGGCCCGCGAGTCGGCGGTGCCGTTCGATTCCGGGACCGCGCAAGGACCGCCCGGCGGTCCCGCGCGGTCACCGCGACACGTTCAGCGCGAGCGCCGGAACATCGCCTTCGTCTTCCGGATCCGGGTGTCCACGATGTCCCGCCAGGTGGCGATGCTCGCGGTGATCAGGAAGATGGTGCCGTTGACCATCATCGCCGGCGGCCGGTACTCGGTCCCGGAGATGGCGGCCCGCTTCGGCTCCTTGAACGGCGGCAGCGAGATGTCTCCGCCGGGGTACCGGTGCAGCTTGCGCAACCGCCACACGCCGGGCAGGGCGGCGTTCGGGCGCATCGCGGCCTTCGCCTTCGGCAGCTCGACGCCGTTCTCCAAGCGCCACAGGGCGCGCTTCTCCAGCCCGCGGTGCCAGCGTTCGACGGCCCCGGCCACCACGCTCGGGGGCAGGAAGGACCAAGGCAGCGACTGCGACAGGTACATCCGGCCGCGCAGCCCCTTGCGGATCTTCACATGTTCGGCGACCTCGGCGTCGGTACGCCCGCCGGTCTCGAACAGCCAGCGCGAGACCCGGAACCGGCCGAGGATCGCGGCCACGAAGATCATCAGGTCGATCGTGTGGTCGAGCATGAAGAACCGGTTGTCGGCCACGGCGCCGCTGTACTTGGCCCGCACCATGGACCGCATGATCCGCCAGTCGGCGACCAGCGCCTTGTTGACCTGGCGGATGTAACCGGTGTCCAGCTTCCCGGTGGTCACGTCGGCCTGCATGATGTTCGCCGCGTGCCAGGAGGCGACCATCGACAGCGAGATGCCCTGGCTGTAGAAGGCGTCGATGATCGAGGACGCGTCCCCGACCATCGCGTAGCGCTTCGGCGAGACGAAGGTGTCGGTGCGGTGCTGGACGTCCTTGTAGGCGCTGAACTCCAGCAAGTCCTGCTCGACCAGCCAGTCGAGCATCGGGTAGCGTCGCAGGATCTTCCAGAACACCTCGCGCGCGTTGCCCTCCTCGGGCGGGCGCTGCCTGCGGTAGCTGACCCCGACGCTGATCCGGTCGTCGTTGAGCCGGATCAGCCAGATCCAGTAGCCGTCGCCCCACAGGTGCACGGTGTTCTGGTCGCGCCGCACCGTCGGCCCGTCGGGGAACTTGTAGACCCAGCGCTCGTCGAAGGTGTCGTCACCGCAGTTGGCGAACTGGGCCCAGGCCGCACTGGTCCGGAAGTCGTCCTGGAACGGCAGGTCGTGGCCGAACTTGCGGGCCAGTACCCGGCTGCGCCCCGAGCAGTCCAGCAGCCAGCGGGCCCGCACCTGACCGTCCTGCTCCTGGTTCCGGGTACTCCAGGCCACCGTGTGGTCCGCGCCGTCGGCACCGAGTTCGACGTCGCGCATCAGGCCGTCGACGAAGGTGATGCCGGGCGTGTCCCGGCAGCGCCGCCGCAACGCGGCCTCGATCTCCGGCCGCACGATCTGGCAGTCCCCGAACATCACCCGCGCGAACGCCGGGTCCGTCAGGTTCGTGATCCAGTGGTCGGGCAGCTCGCTCTCGAAGGCCCACTCGCTCACCGTCTCGTCGAACTCGCGCTTGCCCTCCAGCCCGTAGGCCATCCAGAAGCCGTGCTTGGCGAAGGAGTTCTCGAACTCGACGTCCAACTCGCCGAGCACGCGCAGGAACGCGTTGGAGAAGATCAGCAGCGACTCGCCGACCTTGAAACTGGCCATCTGCTTGGGGGTGGGCTGGTCGACCAGCGCGACCGACAGGCCGCGCTTGGTCAGCGCCAGGGCGTTCGTCAGGCCCACGATGCCCGAGCCGACGACGCACACGTCGGCCCGAACCAGGCGCGGCGACTCCTCGGACTGGGCCGGTGCCGGGCTCGGGTCGGCTTTCGATGGGGACACGGTTGCTCCTTCCGGTGGGGCGGGGCATCTGGCACCGCCTGGACAGATACAGCCGCCACAGGCGGGGGTCCGGCGGGCGGCCCGCCGGCGGTGGCGGTGGCGGCCCCGGGACGGGATCGCACCGCCTCAGGCCGCCGCCGGACTGAGCACGTCGGCGCCGGTGAGCGTGGCGATGGCCCGGACCACCTCCGCGGCCGCGGAGCCGGGACCCGTGCCGGGGACGCACGGCTGGGGACGCCCGCCGCGCACCTGTTCGGTCAGCGCCCTGACCCGGTCGGCCAGCGGCCCGGTGCCGCAGGCCACCGACTCGGCGGCCAGCCGCAGCGCCAGCGGCAGCCGGCCGCAGGCCTCGGCCAGCTCGCCCAGCACCGAGTGGTGGTCGGCCGCGGCCTCGTCGTCGATGAGGTAGGACAGCAGCGACACCGCCTCCGGCCCGGCCAGCGGGCCCAGCGCCAGGCGCAGCGCCCCCTCCCGGGCCGCCAGCACCGTCTGGTCCCGGCGGCTGGTCACGATGACGCAGGCCGGGCCGCGCGGGATCAGCGGCCGCACCTGGCTCGGGCCCGCGGCGTCGTCCAACACCAGCAGGACCCGGCGGCCGTGCAGCATGCTGCGGTACAGCGCCGTCCGGCCGGCCAGGTCGGCGGGCAGTCGCGCGTCGGGCACCCCGAGGCTGCGCAGCAGGGTCGCCAGCGCCTGTGCGGCGCCCATCGGCGCCTCGGAGCCGCGCAGGTCCAGGAACAGCTGACCGTCCGGGTGGCGGTCGGCCATGCCGCGCGCCACCTGCAGGGCCAGCGCGGTCTTACCGCTGCCCGGCGCGCCCTCGATGACCAGCGCGGTGTGCATGCCCGGGACCCGGTACCGGTCCACCAGGCCGCGCAGCCGGGCCAGCTCCGCCGCGCGTCCGACGAACCCGCGGGCGCTGGGCGGGAGCTGGGCCGGCCACGGCATCGCCAGCGCGGCCGGTCCGTCCACACCGGCACGGGCACCGTCGTGCGTACCGACGGTGTGCGGATCGCCGGACGCATCGGGCTCCGCAACGGCCTGAGCCAAACCCGCGAGCGCCACGGCGCCTTGCGGAGCCGGAGCCGGGGTCGCCGGCTCGGCGGCCACTGCCGGAAACGGCGATGTGGGCACCGGCACGGTCAAGACAGCGGGTTTCGGCGCCAGGACCGTGGCCGGGTCCGTCACCGCGATCGCGGTACCAGACCGCCGGGGCGCGGGAGCCGGCCCCGCCAGGATCTGCTCGTGCAGCTTGCCCAGCTCCGGGCCCGGTTCGATGCCGAGTTCGTCCCTCAGGACCTTGCGGGTGTCGCGGTAGACCCGCAGGGCGTCTGCCCGCCGTCCGGAACGGAACAGGGCCACCATCAGCAGCCAGCGCAGGCGTTCGCGGAGGGGCTCCCAGTTCACCACGTCGGACAGGACGCCGATGGTCTCCGCGTGCCGGCCCTCGGCCACCATGACCGTGGCCCATTCCTCCAACACCGATATCCGGGTCTCGTGCAGCCTCGCGCGTTCCCAGTGTGCGAACGGGCCCGGGACGTTGGCCAGGGCCTCACCACGCCACATCCCTTGTGCCGCCTCGTAGAACAGGACCGCGTCCGTGAGGTTGCCGGCGCTCCGCAACGCCCGGGCCTGCTGCACGCGCGCGCTGAACTGCTGGACGTCGACGGTGTCCGACCCGACGTCGAACACGTACCCGCCACCGGTGGACGCCAGCAGCCGGCCGCCGCGCAGCCGCTCTTCGGGCCGCAGTATCCGGCGCAGGCTGGCCACGTAGGTGTGCACACAGTTGGCGGCCGAAGTGGGGATCTCGTCACCCCAGACGCCGTCGATGATCTGCTTGACCCCGACGATCTCGCCGGCGCGCATCGCCAGCATTGCCAACACCGCCCGCTGCTTGGGCGCGCCGAGGGTGATCTCGCGGTCGCCCAGCCAGATACGCAGCGGACCCAGGAGTTCCAGACGCATGCCAGTTCCTTCCCTGCGACGATCCTCGAAGCCTGATCGGCACGGATGGGCCGCATCTCGACGCGGGACGTGCCCGCGGCCGGCTCGCCGACGGAATCCCCCACCGGCTCCGAACCGGCTCGGGTCGGCTCTCGGGCCGCTCGACGCACCTCGCAGACCCGGCTCCGGACCGGTTCGGCGGCTGTGTGGCCCCGGAGCCGACACGTTGAAGACTGCCTCGCCCGGCCTGCGATGTCTTCGCGCAGATTGCGAGCGAGGATCCGACGGGCGAACCGGTGGCCAACCGCGCAATCTCGGCGAAGCCCGCGGCTTCCACGGGAGGAGAAGTTTTGAGTTACTGGAGCTACCCAATGTGTCGGCTCCCGAAGGATCTGGGGCCATGCCGACTCAAGCGGTCATACGGGGCGAAAGGCATGAGAATGCGCAAAGAGATAGAACAAGTGGTCACCGGGATCCGAGAGCAATACCCTGAGAGCCTGGTGCTGGCCGATCTCGCGGAGATGGCCCACCTGAGCCCTTACCACCTGGCCCGGCAGTTCCGCAAGGAGACCGGCGTGTCACCGGGGGCGTACCTGACCATGGTCCGGCTGGAGGCGGCCCGGACCCGGCTGCTGCGGAGCACCACGAGCGTCGCGGACATCTGCATGGCGATCGGCTACGACAGCCTGGGGGCCTTCACGTCGCGCTTCACCAGGACCTTCGGGATGCCGCCGGGACGCTTCCGCCGCCTGGCCGAGCTGGGGGCCGGCACCGTGGAGCTGCTGGCCGCGGACCGCCGGCCCTCGTTCACGTACGGGGCCATCCGTGTGCAGCTGACGTGCGCCGACGCGGCCTGCGACGAGCCGGTGTGCATCGCCGCCTTTCCGCTGGGCAGCAACGAGCGGGCCCACTGTGTCGTCCTGACCGGGGACAGCGTTCTGCTCGACGTTCCGCAGGGGCGCTGGTCGGTGCGGGCGGTCACGCACAACAGCCACGGCCTGCTCACCGCGATCGTCGAGCCGGTGACCGTGGACGTCGGGGAGACGGCGTCCGTGAGCCTGGCGCTTCGCCCGAAGCCGGGCCTGCCCCGGTCGGCCTATCTCATCCCCGACGGCCACGACGTCATACCGAGAGTGCCGGAGGTGATCGGCAGACCGCGCGACAGCCACCTCGGAAACCGGGGCGGCCGCCGAGGGCGGAACGCGGGCCCGGTCCGCCATCGGACCCGGCGGTGACAGCCGGTCGACGCCGTGCGGGAGCTCGACCCACCACCGCTGTCATCGCCCTGATATGTCGACACCGCCGATCGCAGCAATGCCGGAGGCGCGACGGACCAGGGCCGGAAACGACACTCAAGGGCACACAGACATCCCTGAGACGTCCTTGGAGGGCCTATGAACACCATGCGTGGACGGGCCGTGGTCATCGGCGGGTCGATCGCGGGACTGGCGGCGGCGCGGGTCCTGGCCGACCGCTACGCCCAGGTGACGGTCCTGGACCGGGACACGCTGCCGGAACAGCCCGAGGCCAGGCGCGGGACACCGCACTCCGGCCACGCCCACGCGCTGCTGATCCGTGGTCGCAGAACCCTGCAACAGCTGTTCCCGGGGCTGGACGCCGAACTGCTCCGGAACGGCGCGGTCTCCTTCGACCCCGGCCGGGACCTGGTCTTCTTCCAGATGGGCGCGCCGCGGATCCGCTTCGACAGCGGCATGACCGGCATCAGCTGCACCCGGGCGTTCCTGGAGCAGCGGATCCGGCAACGGGTGCGCGGGCTGGACGGCGTCGTCGTCGAGGATCGGACCGCCGTCGTCGGGCTGACCGGCGCGCCGGGCCGGGTGACCGGCGTGCTGCTGGAGGACGGCCGGGAACTGCCGGCCGACCTGGTGGTGGACGCCACCGGGCGCAGCGGGGGCCGGACCGACCGGTGGCTCACCGAGCTCGGCTGCCAGACCCCGGGCTCGGAACAGGTCAAGGTAGGGGTCGGATACACCACGCGCTACTTCAGCCGCCCGCCCGGCGACACCTTGGCGGGCGGCGCCCTGTTGCACCTGCTGGCCGCGCTGCCGCCGCACGACAAGCGGGCCGCCGCCGCGTTCGCGGTCGAGGGCGACCGGTGGATCGTCACCCTCGGCGGCTGGCACGGAACGCACGCGCCGGTGGACCCGGCCGGCTTCGAGAAGTTCGCGGCCGAACTGCCGGACGGCCGCATCGCCGAGCTGCTGTCCCGGGCCGAGCCGCTGGATTCCGGAGACGCGGAGAAGTTCACCTATCCCGCCGCCCGGCGCAGGCGCTTTGAGAAGCTGCGGCGGCCGCCGGCCGGGTACGTCGCGATCGGCGACGCCGTGTGCAGCTTCAACCCGCTGTACGGTCAGGGGATGACGACGGCCGCGCTGGAGGCGGTGGCCCTGGGCGAGTGCCTGGACCGGGCCGGCGGCGCCACCGGCGCCATGGCCCGGGCGTACTACCGCAAAGCCGGCAGGATCATCGACACCCCGTGGCAGCTGGCGACCGGTGGAGACTTCTTCTACCCGGAGACCACCGGGCCGAAGGCCTTCGGCACCGGCCTGGTGAACCGCTACGTCAAGCAGGTGTTGCGCGCCACGCACACCTCGGTCGGGGCGCACCGGGTGATGGTCGACGTGCAGCACATGCTCGCCCCGCCCGCCGTCATCATGCGGCCGGACCGCGTCGTGCGCTGGCTCCTGGCGGCCCGGAAATCCCCGGCGGGCCGATAGCCGTCTATCGCTGCGATGACACCACCCACCTGTGTCGGCCCCGCGCTCGGGGCCGACACAGGTGGGTACCGTTTGTTCCGCTATTTGTTCGCTATTCACCGCCGCTGTCTCGGCGCCAGGGTTCGCGCGGATGCGCGGCAGAGAACAGACCATTCACCCCGTCAGCTGTGATTAACGCCGGCACCGGGCGGAGTAAGCTCAAATAAATACAGTACCGCCACCGGCAAAAGCGCTGCCGGGCCGGGATTGAAACTGCCGGAATTCGCATGGAACAGGCCGAGGCGTATCGGCGAAACGCAATCAGACGGAAACATCGAGCAAAGCGGCCGGTCCGCAGTTCCACGACGGAGCCGCGGACCGCCGACGCGCTTTCAGGCCACCGCGTCGGCGAAAGCGGCCACCAGCGTCCCGGACTCCCCCGCGGGCCGGGCCACGCAACCGATCGGCGTCCTGGGCCGGACCGTGCGGCGGGTGAGGACCTTGCGGCGCGCCTGCGAAAGGGAGAGCAGCACCGGCGGCCGGCCCCAGCCGTGCGGGACGAGCTCCAACTCCACCCGCGTCACCACCTCCGACGGCGCGGTGAACGGACCGGCGCTGGCCACGAGCAGGCCGCCGTTCTCGTCGCTCCACGGACCCGACTCCGCCGCGCCCTCGACACCCCAGGCCACGGCGTGGACGTAGTACGGCCGCCCGGCCGGCGCGCGGAGCCGGAACGCGCCGGTGCCCTCCAGCAGCCGGGACGCGATCGCCGTACATTCCAGGATCGGGGTGTCGAAGATCCCGACGAAGACCTCGTCGACGTCCCGGGGCGCCCGGACCGAGCCCCAGACCAGGCCACCGAGCGTTCCGCTGTCGACCGCGGCGTCGTCGGACCGCCGCTCGCGGGCCGTCGCGACGTCCCGGCCGTACACCACGCTGTTGCGGTACTGGATCGGCGAGTAGCCCACAGAGTCGGTGAACCGGCGGGTGAAACTGCCCGTGCTGCTGTATCCGACCTTGGATGATATGTCCGAAACATTCATACGGGTCGACCGCAGCAGTCGTTTCGCCTCATGGAGACGCAGAGCGCTGAGATAGCGACAGGGAGTGACCCCCATGGCCTCCCGGAAGATCCGGATGAAATGGAACTTGCTCATGATGGCCGCCGAAGCCAGGTCATCAAGGGTCAGGTTGTCCGAGTAGCGCTCGTGCATCAAGCTCAAAGCATTACGGATCATCGGTTCCATACCGGGCCTCCGAGAGCAACGAAAGCAAGCCGGCTTTTCCGCCGACGACCGCTTACCGCGGCTGCAACAATGTTCGATGACTTCAAACCCGGCAGTCTTCTTCATTCTTGCTATCCCCCCGCCGGCGGTATCAGCTACTGATCCACATCCTGACTGGCCAACCTTTTGTCCCGGCGGTCCGTTATGAACACCAAAAGCAGCAAAGGCCGATATTGCGGAACCGAGGGATAGCCCCGCCCGCGCGGCGGACAGACGCGCCGGACACATCCCGCGTGCGGCCGACGGGCGGCGGTACCCATGGTGGTGCGGACCACGCCGAAAGCGTCGCAGCCAGCCATATCCACCCACTTCCATCAGCCCTCTGACGGCCCTGATCGCCGGGGCCCCGGCATCGCGGGTGCGAGCAATCTCGGCGACGACAGCCTCAGGCCGCCCGGGGCAGTCTGCTGAGTGTCAACCGGCAGTCGATCACCGGATCCTGCAGGTTTCACCATCGCTGTGTCCGTGCAGCCGCCGCGGCCGTAGGGCCGCCCCGCCGTGGCGAGCCCTCGCGGGTCCGATGTTCGGAAGGGGACGAAGGCTGTGGGCCATCGAACTGACGCATCGCCCGGCTCCGGCGGGGCGGGCGCCGACGACGTCGCCGTCATCGGACTGGCGTGCCGACTGCCCGGGGCGTCGGATCCGGACGACTTCTGGCGCCTGCTGCGCGCCGGCACCAGCATGGTCGGCCCGGCCCCCGCGGACCGCGGATTCACCGTCGGCCGGGGGGCGGCGCAGGGCGCGTTCCTGGACGAGGTCGACCGGTTCGACGCCGCCTTCTTCGGCATCTCCCCGCGCGAGGCGGCCGCGATGGACCCCCAGCAGCGCCTGGTGCTGGAGCTGAGCTGGGAGGTTCTGGAGGACGCCGGAATCGTCCCGGAGACCCTGCGGGACAGCCGGACCGGCGTGTTCGTCGGCGCCGTGTGGGAAGACTACGCGCGGATGCAGTCCCGCCGCGGGATCCCGGCCATCGACCGCTACACCCTCACCGGCTCACACCGGAGCATCATCGCCAACCGCGTCTCCTATTTCCACGGACTGCGCGGCCCGAGCCTGACCGTGGACTCCGGGCAGTCGTCCTCACTGCTCGCGGTGCATCTGGCCGTGGAGAGCCTGCGCGGCGGATCGACGCTCGCGATCGCCGGCGGCGTGAACCTGAACCTGCTGCCCGACAGCGCCGTGGGCGCCGAGCGCTTCGGCGGGCTGTCCCCGGACGGACGCTGCTTCACCTTCGACGCGCGGGCCAACGGCTACGCCCGCGGCGAAGGCGCAGGGCTGGTGCTGTTGAAGCCGTTGGCGCAGGCCGTGCGCGACGGCGATTCGATCTACTGCGTCATCAAGGGCACCGCCGTCAACAACGACGGCGCGACCGACGGCCTGACCGTCCCGAGCGCGGCCGCACAGGCCGAGGTCATCGCGCAGGCCTGCGCCGAGGCCGGCGTGGACCCGGCCGACGTCCAGTACGTCGAGCTGCACGGCACCGGCACCCCGGTCGGCGACCCGATCGAGGCTGCCGCGCTCGGCACCGCGCTCGGCACGGCCCACCCGGCCGGGCGGCCGCTGGCGGTCGGCTCGGCCAAGACCAACGTCGGGCACCTGGAAGCCGCCGCCGGCATCGTCGGCCTGCTCAAAGCCGCGTTGTCGATCAAGTACCGGCAGCTCCCGGCGAGCCTGAACTTCGTCGAGCCGAACCCGCGGATCCCGCTGGACCGGCTCCGGCTCCGGGTCCAGACCGAGCTCGGCGCCTGGCCGGCGCCGGACCGGCCGCTGATCGCCGGCGTCAGCTCGTTCGGTATGGGCGGGACCAACACGCACGTGATCCTCGCGCAGCCGGCGGCCTCCACACGGTCCGCCGACACCCCGGACCCCGGGCCGGCCGGCGTTAGCTGGGTACTCAGTGCCAAGGGCGACGTGCCGCTGCGGACGCAGGCCGACCGGCTGCACCGGTGGCTCGACGACCGGCCCGACACCGATCTGGGCGCGGTCGCCAGGACCCTGGCCGAGACCAGGACGGAGTTCGGGCATCGCGCCGTCGTCGGCGGCGCCGACCGCGAGGGTCTGCTGGCCGGGCTCGCCGCGCTCGGCGCCGACCGGCCGGGCACGAACGTCGTGCGGGGCCGGGCCGACGGGCACCGCACGACGGCGTTCCTGTTCAGCGGGCAGGGCAGCCAGCGACCGGGTATGGGGCGCGAGCTGTACGCGGCGTTCCCACGGTTCGCCGAGGCGCTGGACGAGATGGCAGAGCACTTCGACGCCCGGCTCGACCGTCCGCTGCGCGAGCTGATGTTCGCCGACCAGGAAGGCCCGGACGCGGGACCGCTCGACCGGACCGAGTACGCGCAGCCGGCCCTGTTCGCGTTCGAAGTGGCCTGCCATCGGCTGCTCGAATCGTGGGGCGTGGTCCCGGCCTACGTGATGGGCCACTCCATCGGCGAGATCGTGGCCGCCCACGTCGCCGGCGCCGTCAGCCTGCCGGACGCCTGCGATCTGGTCGCGGCCCGGGCGGCGGCCATGCAGGCGGTGACCGTGCGGGGCGCGATGGCCGCTCTGCAGGGCACCGAGGCGCAGGTCGCGGCGCTGCTCGCGGACGGCTACGGGACCCGCGCCGACATCGCGGCGGTGAACGGGCCGCTGTCGGTGGTGGTGTCAGGGGACGATGACGCGGTCGCGGAGATCGTCGAACGCTGGCGGGCCGCCGGCGAGAAGGCCCAACCGCTCCGGGTGAGCCACGCCTTCCACAGCCGGCACATGGACCGGGCGCTGGACGACTTCCGCTCGGCCATCGGCCACATCGTCTTCCGCACGCCGGCGCTTCCGCTGGTCAGCAACCTCACCGGGGACCTGGCCGAGCCCGGCCGGCTGGACGGCGAGTACTGGACGGCCCACATCCGGCGCCCGGTCCGCTTCATGGACGGTCTTCGAACCCTGAGGGCGGCCGGCGTCGACACGTTTCTGGAGGTGGGACCGACCGCCGTCCTGACCAGGTCGGCACGCGAGGTACTCGGTGCGCAGGCCGAGAGTTCACCGGCGCCTGCGGTCGTGATACCGACCTGCCGCGCCAACCGCGGCGAGGCGGAGGCGCTGGTCTCGGCGGTCGGGTCGGCGTATGTGAGCGGTGTGCCGGTGCGGTGGGCGGCCGAGCTCACCGGCGGAATCGCGGGAGCACGGGAACGGGTGCCCGGCTACGCATTCGATCGGCGTCGGCACTGGTTCGACGACGATGCTGGCGAAACGTCGGGGGCGGCGGTGTCGGCGGTGTCGGAGGCAGCGACGACGGCGGAGCTCGGCGCAGCGGCGGCCGACGAGAGTCCTCGGCCCGAACCGGCGCCGACGCCGCACTCCTCGCCCGCAGCCCGTCTCGCCGGCCTGTCGGCGAAGGACCGGGAGCCGGAAGCGCTGAACCTCGTCCTGTCGCTGGCGGCCGACATCCTCGGTCACGCCTCGGGCCACGCCCTGGATCCGGGGTCGGCCTTCAAGGATCTGGGATTCGACTCGCTGGCCGCCGTGGAGTTCCAGGAGCGGCTGGCCGAGGATGTACAGGCGCCGGCATCGCAGCTCACGATCTTCGACCACCCGACGCCGATCGCGCTCGCCGCGCAAGTGTGCCGACTCCTCACACACCCCTCGGCGACACCGGCCGCCCCGGCAACGGCCGCCACCGAGCGGCGCCGCGTGTCAGCCGACGAGCCGCTGGCGATCGTCGGGATGGCGTGCCGGCTGCCCGGCGGCGTGACCAACCCGGAGCAGCTGTGGACGTTGCTGGACGGCTCCGGCGACGCGATCGGCGACTTCCCCGAGGACCGGGGCTGGGACCTCGATGCGCTGTACGACCCGGATCCTGACCACAGCGGAACCAGTTACACCCGGCAAGGCGGCTTTCTTTACGACGCCGGTGAGTTCGACTCGGCGTTCTTCGGTATGTCGCCGCGCGAAGCGACCGCCACCGACCCGCAGCAGCGGCTGCTGCTGGAGCTCGCTTGGGAGACCTTGGAAGACGCCAACATCGACCCCACCACACTGCGCGGGACGCAGACCGGCGTCTACACCGGCGTCATCGGCCAGGAATACGCCACCTCGACCGATGACCAGAAGTTCCCGCTGGTCGAAGGGTTCTGGCTTACCGGTAACACGCCGAGCGTCGTCTCCGGCCGCGTCGCGTACACACTGGGGCTGTCCGGCCCGGCGATGACGATCGACACCGCGTGCTCGTCGTCCCTGGTCGCCATGCACCTCGCAGGACAGGCACTGCGAAACGGCGACTGCGACCTGGCCCTCGCCGGCGGCGTCACGGTCATGGCCACCCCGGCCATGTTCGTCGACTTCGCACGCCAGCGAGGACTGTCCGCAGACGGCCGGTGCAAGGCGTTCGCCGAGGCGGCCGACGGCACCGGCTGGGCTGAGGGCGCGGCGCTACTCCTCCTCGAACGCCTTTCCGACGCCGTCACGAACGGCCACCACATCCACGCGGTGATCCGCGGCTCGGCCGTCAACCAGGACGGCGCCAGCAACGGCCTCACCGCACCGAACGGCCCCGCGCAGCAACGCGTCATCACCGCAGCGCTGGCCAACGCCGGCTTGACCGCGGCGGACATCGATGTGATCGAGGCGCATGGCACCGGTACGACGCTGGGTGACCCGATCGAGGCCGGTGCACTGAACGCCGCCTACGGCGAGCGGCCGCACGGCAGGCCCCTGTATCTGGGGTCGCTGAAGTCCAACATCGGACACACCCAGGCAGCAGCCGGCGCGGCCGGGATCATCAAGATGGTGCAGGCCATGCGGCACGGCACCATCCCGCAGACCCTGCACGTCGACGCACCCAGCCACCACATCGACTGGGAAGCCGGACCACTGGAACTGGCGACGACACCGGTGCAGTGGCCGGAAACCGGACAACCACGCCGGGCCGGGATCTCAGCCTTCGGAGTATCCGGCACCAACGCACACCTGATCCTGGAACAACCCCCCGCCACCACACCGGCTGACAAAGAGAAGCCCGCTCAGACACCTGATACAGCCCAGACCGACGTCGGGGCCGCAGCCCAAGCCGAGGCCGAAGTCAAAGCGGCAACCGAGACCGCCGCCGGAATCGGTACCGAGACCGCCACCAGGATCGGTGTCGAGGCTGGTGCCGGAACTGGGGTTGGGGCTGGGGCTGATGCTGATGCTGCCGATCAGGTCGAGGTCGAGCCGATCCCGGTCATGCTGCCGATCAGCGCCCGCAGCACAGGCGCCCTGCGCGACACCGCCACCCGCCTCCTCACAGTCCTAGAC
>NZ_JAACYW010000182.1 GCF_015356825.1 Catenulispora rubra
CGCCGGCCACCCGCTCCCGCCGCCGGATCCG
The DNA here is from genome assembly GCF_015356825.1 of Catenulispora rubra. GTDB lineage: Bacteria > Actinomycetota > Actinomycetes > Streptomycetales > Catenulisporaceae > Catenulispora > Catenulispora rubra. The sequence continues at coordinate 32 of NZ_JAACYW010000182.1, forward strand.
GCGGCCGTGCGCCAGCGCCTCGCCGGCGATGCCGCCGATCGCCGGCGCGCGCAACGCACCCAGCTCGGTTTCCAGCCGGTCGCGGAAACTGTCTTCAGACGTCATGAGGAAACTCCAATCGCGTCCGTGGGAAATGGGCCGCGGGGTGCTCAGACCCGCAGGTCCTCGTCGAGCAGGACCCGCAGATCGGCCAGGGCGCGCAGGCTCGCGGACTTCACCGCGGACCTGCTCATCCGAAGCACTGACGCCGTCTCCTCGACACTGCGGTCCTCCCAGTACCGCAGGACGACGACGGCCCGCCGCTTCGGCGCCAGCCGCGCCAGCGCCGCCAGCAGCGACAAGCGCAGCTCGGCCCGCTCCTGCCCGCCGTCCAGCGCCTGCTCCGGCAGCGCGTCGGACGGCTGTTCGTGCCAGGACCGGCGGCGTTGCTGGCTCAGGAACTCGCGCACGATGATCTGCCGCACGTAGGCCTCGACGGCCCGGTCACCGTGGATCCGGTGCCACGCCGCGTACGCCTTCGCCAGGCTGATCTGCGTGAGGTCCTGCGCGCGATGCCAGTCCCCGCACAGCAGGAACGCCGTCCGGCGGAGCTTTTCGGCGCGTGCTATCGCGAACTCCGTGAACTCCTGCTCCCTGACCGCCTGGTCCACCCCGACCCGCTTCCCTCGTGTGAAAGCCCGAAGGCCGATGTCACTGGTGGATACGCGGTGACAGCGGCCTCGGGGTGCACTTCGCAGGTCAGACGGCCGGGCCCTCAATCAAGTCGGGTCCGCAGACGGCCGGGCCCGCACTCCGGCCCTCAAGCAGAGCCCTCAAGCAGAGCCCTCAGGCGATGCTCGCCGCGATCCCGTCGAGGATGTCCCGCTCGCTCACCACGACCTCGGGCACCGTCAGGCTCGGCGCCACCCGCTCCATGATCGCCAGCAGGATCAGCGCCCCGGCCCCGATCACGTCGGCGCGCCCGGGGTGGATCACCGGGACCGCCTTGCGCTCCTCGGCGGTCATCCCGAGCAGCCGGGTGGTGAGGTCCCGGATCCGGCCCAGCGAGAGGTGCGAGAGGTGGACGCGCGAGGAGTCGTACTCCTCCAGGTCCAGCGCGACCGCGCCGAGCGTGGTCACGGTGCCGGCCAGGCCGACCAGGGTGCGCGCCTCGTCCAGCGGTACCGCGTCGGCGGCGCGGTCGATCAGCTTCTCGATGTCCGCGCGGGCCGCCTTGACCTGGGCCTCGGTCGCGACCGCGGCGCCCTTCAGGTGCCGCTCGTACATCCGCACGCTGCCCATGTCGACGCTGCGCGCCGCGATCACCCCGCGCTCGCCGTCGCCGAGCACGAACTCCGTCGACCCGCCGCCGATGTCGATGACGAGGTAGGGCGCCTGGTGCCGGTCGTGCGGCAGCTCGGAGGTGGCGCCGGTGAAGGAGAACCGCGCCTCCTCGTCGCCGGTGGCCACGTACGGCTCCACGCCCAGGATGCCCTTCACGCCCTCGACGAACTCCCGCCGGTTCTCGGCGTCGCGGGTGGCGCTGGTGGCGACGAAGCGCAGCGGGATCGGCGTGCCGCCGCTGTTGCGCTCGATCAGGTCCTGGTACTCCAGGCAGGCCGCGAAGGTGCGCTCCAGCGCGGCCGGCGCCAGCCGCCCGGTGGCGTCCACGCCCTCGCCGAGCCGGACGATGCGCATCTCGCGCACCACGTCCTCGGTCTTGCCGGTCTTGGGGTGGACGTCGGCGATCAGCAGCCTGATGGAGTTGGTGCCGCAGTCGATCGCGGCGACGCGCTTCGTCATGTCGTTCATGTTCCGCTATGCACCCGGTTCCACACAGGGGCCGGCCTTCCACCACTCGGGCAGCAGTGCCAGCGCTTCGTCGCCCAGCGGGTTCACCCCGGGGCCGGCGGCCAGCGCGTGGCCGACCAGGACGTGCAGGCACTTCACCCGGTCCGGCATGCCGCCGGCGGTCGGGAAGCCCTCCAGCACCTCGATCTCGTCACGCCGGGCGCGGTACTCCTCGTCCGCGGCGCGGTAGGCCTCGGCCAACTCCGGATCGGTCTGCAGCCGCTCGGTCATCTCCTTCATCAGGCCCGAGGCCTCCAGGGTGCCGATCGCCGAGGCCGCCTTGGGGCAGGTCAGGTAGAACAGCGTCGGGAACGGCGTGCCGTCGGGCAGCCGCGGCGCGGTCTCCACCACGTCCGGGTTGCCGCACGGGCAGCGGTGCGCGACCCGGCGTACGCCGCGCGGCGTGCGGTTCAGCTGCGCCTCGACGGCGGCCAGGTCGAGCTGGTCGACCGGGGGCGCGGTCCGGGCGTGGTCGGGGGCGGGGGCGTCGTTCGTCATGGCCCGTCCAGCCTACGTCCCGCCGGCGATACGCACCGCCCGCGGCGGCACGGCCGGGGTACTTCCGGTGGAGTACGCCTGCTGACTCCCGCTGAGGGACGCGTAGATCAATTCCCCGTGCCAGTCTCGTGAGGTCATCGCGAACGGTGAGAGACGAATACGTCGAGGGGGACGTACTAAATGCTTCCGGCTCTGCGCGTGGTCGCTGTGCTCCACGCGCTTTCCTTCCTGTTGCAACCGATCATGGCCGGGCTGTTCCTTTCGGGGCAGGACTCGGCCATCGACATGCACGCCACCAACGCCACGATCGTGGTGGCTCTGTGCCTGGTCATGACCGTCCTGGCGGTCCCGGCCTGGCGCCGGGGCCTGGTCCCGCGCGCGGCGTTCACCACGTCGGCCGCGCTGTTCCTCGTCGAGATCCTGCAGACCGGGGCCGGATACGGCCACGTCATGTGGATCCACATCCCGCTCGGCGTCATCATGATGGGCGGCGTCGCGCAGCTCATGCCGATGATCATGCGCCCGCACAAGCCCGTGGTCGCCGAATGAACAGCCTCCGCCTGTCCCGCCGAGGCGCGCTGCGGCTGTTCGGCGGCGCCGGAGCGGCCGCGGTGCTCGCGCCGGCGCTCGCCGGTTGCGCGAAGCCCGGCAGCGACGGCATCAACCCCGGGACCCTGACGAGCAAGGCGAAGCTGCCGCAGCCCTACACCGTGCCGCTGCCGATCCTGAAGCCCCTGGCCCCGGATTCGACCGACGCCCAGGGCGTGCACTACTCGATGGCGCTGAAGCAGGCCGAGGTCGAGATCCTGCCCGGGTACAAGACGAAGATCTTCGGCTACAACGGGACGTTCCCGGGGCCGTACCTGGACGTGCACGCCGGCACGCCGATGGTCGTGCACCAGACCAACCAGCTGCCGGTGCCGATCGTCACCCACCTGCACGGCGGCCTGACCCCGCCCAGCGATGACGGGTTCCCGACGGACCTGGTGTTCCCGCAGGCGCTCGCGGACATGGCGAACCCGGGTATGGCCGGGTCGATGCCCGGGATGGACGGCATGGGCGGCATGCCGTCGATGGCGGACCCGCAGGCGCACCTGACCGCGGTGCGGCGGGACTACGTCTTCCCGCTCAACCAGCGCGCCGCCACGCTCTGGTACCACGACCACCGCATGGACTTCAGCGGCGTGCAGGTCTGGCGCGGTCTGTTCGGGCTCTGCGTGGTGCGCGACGCCGAGGACGACAAACTGCCGCTGCCCAAGGGCGAGCGCGAGATCCCGCTGATGATCTCCGACCGCGCCTTCGACGCCGACGGCCAGCTGATCTATCCGGAGAAGGACCCGACGCTGCTTGGGAAACCGAGCATGGACAAGTCGATCGCCGCTGGCGCGCAGGGCGACGTGATCCTGGTGAACGGCGCGCCCTGGCCGTACCTGGAGGTCGCGGCGGTCAAGTACCGGCTGCGGATCGTCAACGCCTCCAACGCGCGCCGCTACGAGCTAAAGCTGGACGGCCCCGGCGGCGGCACCTTCATCCAGGTCGGCTCCGACGGCGGCCTGCTGGCCTCGCCGGTGACGCACTCGACGCTGCACATGTCCCCCGCCGAGCGTTTCGACGTGGTCGTGGACTTCTCCAAGTACCCGGTCGGCTCGACGGTGACCTTGAAGAACTCCGCCGACAGCGGGGGCGCCGGCCAGGTGATGCAGTTCAAGGTGACGTCCCAGGCCTCCGACGACTCCTCGGTCCCGGGGACGCTGTCCGCCATCGAGAAGCTGACGGTGGACGGGGCCAAGCGGCGCCTGGTCTTCGCGCTGGACGGCAGCCAGTGGCACATGAACGGGGAGGCCTTCGACCCGGCACATCCGTTGCTGAAGCCGGAGTTCGGCAAGACCGAGCAGTGGACGGTGACCTCCGTCGAGCGGCATCCCGTCCACCTGCACGGCGCGCACTTCCAGGTCACCGGCCGCGGCTCCGGCGGCCTCGGGGAGTACGACCACGGCTGGAAGGACACCGTGGAGCTGTCTCCGGGCTCTGAGATCACCTTCGCGGTGCGGTTCGACTCCTACCGGGGGCGGTACGTCGCGCACTGCCACAACCTGGAGCACGAGGACATGGGGATGATGGCCACCATCCAGGTGGTCTGACTCGCGCCTGCTGATCCGGCTTCTGATCTGCCTTCTGACCTGCCTGGATCGGGGGAGGAGCCCGGCTGCGGTGCGTGTGGTCGCCGCAGCCGGGCTCTTTTGGTGCGTGGGCGTTGATCGGGTGCGCTATCCGGCCAAGAGCTAGGACTAGCTCTACAGCTACAGCTACAGCTACAGCTACAGCTACAGCTACAGCTACAGCTACAGCTACAGCTACAGCTACAGCGGCACGCGCCACGTCACGCGCGTGCCCTGGTCCCCGTCGGCGGGCCCGGCGTGGAAGCTGCCGCCGAGCTCGCGGGCCCGGGCGGCCAGGTTCGACAGGCCCTGGCGGGAGGTGCGCGGGTTGGGGCGCCAGCGCGGCATCGGGCGGCCGCCGTCGTCGAGGACGTCGAGGGTCAGCGTGGTCGCGGGTCCCGTCTCCACGGTCACCACCACCTCGACCCGGGTCGCGCCGGCGTGTTTGGCCGCGTTGGCCAGGGTTTCGCGGACCGCGGCGACCAGGTGCGCGCCGGTGTCGCCGCCGACGAGGGAGTCCAGCGGGCCGGTGAAGCGGACCGAGGGCTCGAAGCCGAGGATCCGGGCCGCGCGGGAGGCTTCGCGCAGCACCCGCGCGCGGGTCGAGGTGGCCTCCTGGTCGGCGGTGAGCTGGAGGTCGAAGATCGTGGTGCGGATCTCGGCGATCGCGGCGTCCAGTTCGTCGATGACGCCGTCCAGCCGCTCGGTGGCGGACGGCAGGTCCGGGCCGGGGGTGCTCAGGCGGCGGCTCAGGGTCTGCAGGGACAGGCCGGCGGCGAAGATCCGCTGGATGGTGAGGTCGTGCAGGTCCCGCGCGATGCGCTCGCGGTCGGCGTAGACGGCCAGCCGGTCCTCGGCGGCGCGGGCCTCGGTCAGCGCCAGCGCGAGGCCCGCCTGGTGCGCGAAGGCGGTGGCCAGGCGGGCGTCCTCGTCGTCGAAGGTGCGGCCGCCCGGCGCGTTGGCCAGGACCAGCGTGCCGATCGGCCGGTCGTCGCGCTGGGCCAGTGCGGCGTAGACGACGGCGCCGAACGCCCGGTAGGGCGGCGCCAGTTCCTCGCGGTGCGCGTCGCCGGCCTCCATCGCGAACGCCCGACCGGTGATCGCCACCTTCACCGACCGCCGGTACGGCTCCACCGCCGCGCCGCGCACCTTGTCGGCGGCCAGCCCGGTGGCCACGTCGATGCGCCAGCTGCCGTCCTCGTGCTGGAGCAGCAGCGAGCAGTGGTCGGCGCCGGACGCCTCGCGGGCCCGCTCCGCGACCAGGGTGAGGACCTCGTGCGGGTCCTCGGCGATCAGCATCAGGGTGATGACGTCCGAGGCCGCCGACAGCCAGGACTCGCGGCGGCGGGACGCGGCCAGGGCGTCCTGCAGGTCGGCTATTCCGGGCGATTCACGTGATTCGGACATCGATCCGAGTCTAGGCCGAAGGTCGCGGGACGGCGCTTTGTACAAGGGAAGGTGGCGGCGGTGCTGCCGCCGCCACCCCGCCTGTTGTCTACCTTCCGGCTAGTCCCGGCTAGTCCCGGAACTCGGCCGCGACCCGCAGCAGGATGTCGTTCGCCTCGACCTCGGCGATGGTGATCCGCGCGCCCTCGCCGGCGAACGGCCGCACCACGATGCCGGAGGCCTCGGCCTTCGCGGCGAACTCCGCGGTGCGCTCGCCCAGCCGGAGCCAGATGAAGTTGGCCTGGCTCTCCGGCACGGTCCAGCCCTGCTCGCGCAGCGCCTCGGTGACCCGCGTGCGCTCCTGGACCAGCGCCTCGCAGCGCTCCAGCAACTGCTTCTCGGCCCGCAGCGACTCGATCGCGGCCACCTGCGCCAGGCTGTTCACGCCGAACGGCACGGCGGTCTGGCGCAGCGCGGCGGCCACCGGTTCGTGCGCGATCGCGAAGCCGACGCGCAGACCGGCCAGGCCGTAGGCCTTGGAGAAGGTGCGCAGGACCGCGACGTTCGGGCGGTCGCGGTAGATCTCCACGCCGTCCGGGATGCTGTCGTCCCGCACGAACTCGCGGTACGCCTCGTCGATCACGACCAGCAGGTCGCTCGGGACTCGGTCCAGGAACCGCACCAGGTCGTCCTTGGAGATCGCGACGCCGGTCGGGTTGTTCGGGTTGCACACGAAGATCAGGCGCGTGCGGTCGGTCACCGCGGCGGCCATCGCGTCCAGGTCGTGGTGCTCGCCCGGGGCCAGCGGCACCTGCACCGAGGTGGCGCCGGAGATCTGCGTGATGATCGGGTACGCCTCGAAGGAGCGCCAGGCGTAGATCACCTCGTCGCCCGGGCCCGAGGTGGCCTGCAGCAGCTGCTGCGCCACGCCGACCGAGCCGGTCCCGGTGGCCACGTGCTCCACCGGCACGCCGAACCGCTCGGCGATCTCCGCGCTCAGCGCCGACACGCCCATGTCCGGGTAGCGGTTGAAGCTCTCCGCGGACTTCTGCACCGCCTCCAGCACGCCCGGCAGCGGCGGGTAAGGGTTCTCATTCGAGGACAGCTTGAAGGCGGAGGTGTCGGGGGTCTTTCCCGCCTTGTAGACGGGGATGCCGCGCAATGCTTCACGGAGCTTCGGGGTCTGGACGTCGTCGGCCACGGCTGGAATCTCCTTCTCGGGTGTGATCTCAGATTAACCGCCTCGGGACTTTTCGCCGACCGTCCGGAGCGGGACAAATCAGGTGTGACCCTCAACGGATTCGCATACGGAGAGTTGTCATTCGGAGCGGACGGTCAAGTGGCCGATCCCCTACTGCGAGGCGTCGCCCCGGAGGTGGCCCTCGGCGCGGACGTGACGGACCTGCTCGTGCTCTCGCACGGCTGGTTGGACGACCCGTTGCGTGCGCAGGACCTCTACACCGGGCTCACCGCGGCCATCGCGCAGGTCGGCGGGGCGCCGCCGGGACTGGCCGTGCTCGGGATCCTGTGGCCGTCCAAGCGATTCGACGACCCGCCGGACCCCGAGGCGGCCGCGCTCGTCAACGATCCGAGCCGCCGCTCCGCGGCGTCGTTCGTCACCCGGGTCCGCGCGCGGGTGAGCGCCAGCATCGTGGGCCTGCCGGACGCGGCGGAGTACGCCAACCCCGGCGACCACCAGGCCACGTTCTTCGGCCTGGACCCCGAGGCGCTGCTGGATAAGTTCGGGCCGCTGGAGGACGGGATCTCGGCGGTGATGAACCTGTCGACCTACTACGAGATGAAGGCGCGGTCCGGTGCCGTCGGCCGGGGGCTGGTGCCGGTGCTGGCGGCGGTGCGCGCGGCGCGGCCGCAGGTACGGCTGCACCTGGCGGGGCACAGTTTCGGGGCGCGGGTGATGGCCTCGGCGCTGGCGAACTGCGAGCCGTTCCCGGTGTCCTCGGCGGTGCTGATCCAGGGCGCGTTCTCGCAGTTCGGGTTCGCCAAGCAGTGGGACGGGGTGCACGACGGGTTGTTCCGGCCGGGGTTGTTCGGCGGGCGGTTGCAGGGGCCGGTGGTCGTGACGTACTCGCACCACGACAACATGGTCGGGATCGCGTACGAGCTGGCTTCGCGGATGGCCGGGAACGAGCCGGACACGACCGGGACGGTGCGCGATCCCGACGTGCGCGACGAGTTCGGGGCGATCGGCCGGCACGGGGCGCTGTCGACGCCGGAGTCGTGTTGGAGTGCGATGCTGCCGATGCAGGGGCCGGGGTACGCGTTCCCGGCGGGGGCGATCAGCAACTTGGATTCGAGTGCGTACGTCACGAGTCACTACAAGGTGCTGGGGCCTGAGGTGGGGAAGGCGATGGTCGCGGCGATCACCGCGCAGGGGGCGGGGTGAGGTAGGTGCGCTGGGCCCGCTGGGCCTGCTGGGCCTGCTGGGCCTGCGTGACGGATCCGGCCGGCCCTCGTGGCCGGATTCGTCACTCACGTGTCGTTGCGGACTCCGTCGGCGGCGGCGACCCTTTTAGATATGAGCCGCCGCGTGGTGTTCCTGGTCTTTCCGCGGTTCCAGCTGCTCGATCTCAGCGGGCCGTTGGAGGTGTTCTCGCAGGCTGATCGGTTGTTTCCGTTGGACGGCGGACGCCGGTACGCGACCGAGGTCGTGGCTGCGTCGGCTGATCCGGTGGTGGCGTCTGACGGTTTGGCTGTTGTGCCGCATCGGACGCTGGCCGATGCCTCCGGCTTGGCCTCCGCCTCCGTCGCCACCTCCGCCGTCTCGTCGCCGATCGACACGTTGGTTGTGGTCGGTGGGATGGGGGTTCGCGACGCTTGCGATTCTCCCGAGTACGTCGAGTGGGTTCGGGCTGCGGCAGGTCGAGCGCGGCGCGTGACATCGGTGTGCTCCGGGGCGTTTCTGCTGGCCGCGGCGGGGTTGTTGGACGGCCGGCGTGCGGTGACGCACTGGCAGTCGTGCGACGATCTGGCCGCTCGGTTCCCGGAGGTCCGCGTGGAGGCGGATCCGATTTTCGTGCGCGATGATCCGATCTGGACGTCCGCCGGGGTCACGGCCGGCGTGGATCTCGCGTTGGCGCTCGTCGAGGACGATCACGGGGCGGAGACGGCGCGGGCCATCGCCAAGCAGCTGGTGGTGTTCGTGCAGCGGCCCGGCGGTCAGGCGCAGTTCAGCACGCAGCTGGCGGCGCAGCGTCCGGGGCGGGATGCGTTGCGCGAGGCGCAGACGTGGATCGCCGACCATCTCGACGAGGACCTGAGTCTGCCGGCGTTGGCGCGGCGTGCGGCTTTGAGCGAGCGGCACTTCTCGCGGGTGTTCCGGGCCGAGACCGGGATGACGGTGGCGGCGTACGTCGAGGCCGCGCGGATCGAGGCGGCGCGGCGGCTGCTGGAGAGCACCGGCGACGGACTCGACCGTATCGCGCGGACCTGCGGCTTCGGCACGGTCGAGACCATGCACCGCACCTTCAACCGGACGATCCGGGTGACGCCCGGGGAGTACCGGCGGCATTTCAGCTCCCGCAAGCAGCAGCCGCCAGCAACCACCAGCAGCCACAAGTAGCCACAAGCAGCCACAGATAAGAACCAGCAAGAATCAGTCAGGAGTCGACCATGGCCCGTCTCGCCATCCCCCTGTTCCCCGGCTTCATGCCCCTGGACGTCGTCGGCCCGTACGACGTCCTCCGCTTCCTGCCGGACACCGAGGTGGTGTTCGTGGCGACCGAACCGGGCCCGGTCCGCGGCGCCGACGGCGGCTTCGTCCTCGAAGCCCAAGCCACCCCCGAAGACATCACCACCTGCGACATCCTCCTGGTCCCCGGCGGCCGCGGCACCCGCGACTACGCGGCACGCAAGCCCCTGACCGACTGGATAGCCCGCATGCACGAAACCACCACCTGGACCACCTCGGTCTGCACCGGCAGCCTCCTCCTCGGAGCAGCCGGCATCCTCACCGACCTCGACGCCACCACCCACTGGAACGCCATCCCCGAACTGGAAGCCTTCGGCGCCCACTACACCCCCGACCGCGTAGTCCGCCGCGGCAAAGTAGTCACCGCAGCAGGCGTCTCCTCAGGCATCGACATGGCCCTGACCCTCGCCGGCCTGATCGAAGGCGACGAATTCGCGCAGGCGGTACAGCTCTGGATCGAGTACGACCCCCAGCCCCCGCACGACACAGGCTCGGTCGCAAAGGCCGGCGCGGAGCTGGTGGCACGGGCGCCGGGACTGATCGCGGGCGGTGCGCGGCGGGGGTAGGCGGCTGGCGGCGCGGGTCGGACCGGGCCTCCCGAGCCGACCGCACGGGACTGCCTGGCGTGCCGCGGCGGCTGCGCGCTGCCCGCAGTGACATTCGTTTTCGCGGCTTGGGTAGGGCCGCCCCACCCAAAGGGGGCCACCAACCTCAATGGAGAGCGCGCGCCGCTGAAACCAAGGTCAGGATCGCCGCCGGCTGCGGCGCCGGTCAATGCCGACGCCAAGACTCGCCGATAAAGTTCGGCCGACAGTGGGCGTGGCGCGAGGCACACGGCGTGGGGCTGCCGGCCGTCTGCTATCTGCCGTGATGACCGGTCCGAAGCCCGCCAGCGCGCCGTCCCCGCGCGGCGCACGATCGATGAGTGGTTGCGATTTCAACCACTTCATCGAGCTCAAGGAGTCCGCATGGACCTCGCGTTGCGTGGCCGCGTTGCCGTCGTCACCGGTGGGAGCAAGGGTATTGGCCTTGCCGTTGTTCGCACTCTGCTGGAGGAGGGCGCGTTCGTCGTCGTCGCCTCGCGTTCTGGGTCGGCGGGGTTGGGGGATCTGGCCGGGCCGAATCTGCTGCATGTGGCCGGCGATCTTATGGATCCGGAGTTTCCGGGCGAGCTTGTGGAGCGGGCTGTTGAAGCCTTCGGCGGCCTTGACATCCTCGTCAACAACGCCGGTGGGCCGCCGCCCGGTGTCGTGTTGCCGCGTGGGCCGTTTCTGGGTGGGACCGATACCGATTGGCAGGCCGTCTTCGAGTTCAACCTGTTCGCCGTCATGCGGCTGACGCGCGTCGCGCTGCCGCATCTGGTCGGGCGCGGCGGCACGATCGTCAATGTCTCGTCGAGCCTGGCGCGGCAGCCCGGGACCAACAACTACGAGTACGCCGCCGCCAAGGCCGCGCTCAGTCATGTCTCCAAGGGCCTGTCCGAGGAGTTCGGGCCGCAGGGGGTGCGGGTCAACACGGTGTCGCCGGGGGTCACGCGCACCAATTGGTGGACCGACGAGGGTGGTGTCGCGGACATGTTCGCCGGGGCGATGGGCGTTGATCGGGACACGCTGCTCGACAAGACGTTGCCGGAGATGATGCGGCTGAGCACCGGGCGGTTCGTGGAGCCGCAGGAGGTGGCGGACGCGATCGTGCTGTTGGCCTCGCCGCGGTCGGGGAGTACCAACGGCTCGGAGTTCGTCGTCGACGGGGGGATGCTCAAAGAGATCTGATCGATTGCGTGCCTGCCCGGGCCGGTTTAGGTTACCGACGAGTAGTGCCCGCACCGCACCGCACCCCGCATCCCGCACCGCACCCCGCACCCGCACCGCATCCCGGAGGCCGCCATGCCAGTGCTCCGCTCCCAGCTGGACCCCGCCTCGGAGACGGCGCTCGCCGATCGCGAGGCGGTGCTGGCGGCGCTGGCGCGCATCAGGGAACTCCAGCAGAAAGTGCTCGCCGGCGGCGGTGAGAAGTACGCCGAGCGCCACCGCTCGCGCGGCAAGCTGCTCGTGCGCGAGCGGCTGGACCTGCTCCTCGACGAGGACGCGCCGTTCCTCGAACTGGCCGCGCTCGCCGGCACGCACGATCCGGCCGAGACCGTCGGCGGGGTCTCCGGCATCGGCACCGTGGCCGGCGTCGAGTGCATGATCGGCGCCAACGATCCGACCGTGAAGGGTGGCGCGGTCGGCCCCGCGGGCGTCGCCAAGCAGCTGCGGATGCTGGAGATCGCCGAGCGCAACCGGCTGCCGCTCATCTCCCTGACCGAGTCCGCGGGCGCCGATCTGCCGCGGCAGGCGGACATCTTCGTGCCCGGCGGCGCCTCGTTCAAGGGCATCTCGCGCCTGTCGGCCGCCGGGATCCCGACGCTGTCCATCGTGTTCGGGTCCTCGACGGCCGGCGGCGCCTACGTGCCGGGCATGAGCGAGTTCACGGTCATGGTGAAGAACCAGGCCGCCGTCTACCTCGGCGGGCCGCCGCTGGTGAAGATGGCGATCAACGAGGACACCGACGACGAGACCCTCGGCGGCGCCGACATGCACGCCCGCGTCTCGGGCCTGGCCGACTACCTCGCCCGCGACGAGCGCGACGCCATCCGCATCGGCCGCCAGATCGTCGCCGATCTGCGCTGGCGCAAGGCGGGCCCCGGCCCCACCGAGAGCCCCGACGAACCGCTGTACGCCGCCGAGGACCTGCTGGCGCTCGCCCCGATGGACCTGCGCCGCCCCGTCGAGGTCCGGGAGATCCTGGCCCGGGTGCTCGACGGCTCGCGCTTCTCCGAGTTCAAGCCGCTCTACGGCACCACGCTCGTCTGCGGCTGGGGCTCGATCCACGGCTACCCCGTCGGCATCCTGGCCAACAACGGCATCCTGTTCTCCGAGGAGGCCAACAAGGGCGCGCACTTCATCCAGCTCGCCAACGCCCGCGAGGTCCCGCTGCTGTTCGTTCAGAACATCACCGGCTTCATGGTCGGCTCCCGCTACGAGCGCGGCGGCATCATCAAGGACGGCAGCAAGCTGATCAACGCCGTCTCCAACTCCACCGTCCCGCACGTGACCCTGATGGTCGGCGCCTCCTACGGCGCCGGCAACTACGGCATGTCCGGCCGCGCCTACGACCCCCGATTCGTCTTCACCTGGCCGAACCACCGCATCGCCGTGATGGGCGGCCGGGAGTTGGCCGGGGTGATGTCCATCGTGCAGCGGCAGAAGGCTGAAAAGGCCGGCCAGCCCTACGACGAGGCCGCCGACGCGCAGACCCGCGAGTTCATCGAGGCCATGGTCGACGGCCAGTCCGACGCCGTCTACGCCAGCGGCCGACTCTGGGACGACGGCGTCATCGACCCGCGCGAGAGCCGCACCGTGCTGGGCCTCGCGCTGTCCGCGATCGACTCCGGACCGGTGGTCGGAACCCGCCAGTTCGCACCCTTCCGGATGTAGGGTGACGCGGCTCACAGCTCCCCTAACGTCTGTCCAACCTGTGAGACAGTGACGCCATGCCGACGTATCCGACGTTCTCGACAGTGCTGGTGGCCAACCGGGGCGAGATCGCCCGGCGGGTCTTCCGCACCGCCAAGGCGATGGGCCTGCGCACCGTCGCCGTGTACTCCGACCCGGACGCCGACGCGCCGCACGTGCGCGAAGCCGACGTCGCGGTGGCCCTCGGCGGCAGCACCAGCGCCGAGTCCTATCTGGACGTCGCCAAGATCCTGGAAGCCGCCCGCAAAACCGGCGCCGACGCCGTCCACCCCGGCTACGGCTTCCTGTCGGAGAACGCCGCCTTCGCCGAGGCCTGCGCCGAGGCCGGGATCGTGTTCGTCGGACCCTCGCCGGACGCGATCCGGAAGATGGGCATCAAGCACGAGGCGAAGGCCATCGCCAAGGCCGCCGGCGTGCCGGTGCTGCCGGACGCGCTGCTGACGACCGACGAGCCGGATGACTGGCGCAAGGCCGGTGAAGGCGTCGGATTCCCGTTGCTGGTCAAGGCTTCCGCGGGCGGCGGCGGCAAGGGCATGCGCCTGGTCTCGGGCGTGGATGAGCTGGAGAACGCGGTCTCCGGAGCCCGCCGCGAGGCCGCAGCCGCGTTCGGAGACGGCACTGTCTTCCTGGAGCGCTACCTGGACGCCTCCCGGCACATCGAGATCCAGGTCTTCGGCGACAGCCACGGCAACGCCGTGTTCTACGGCGAGCGCGAGTGCTCCGTGCAGCGGCGCCACCAGAAGGTCGTCGAGGAGGCGCCGTCCCCGGTGGTCGGCGCGGCGGTCCGGGCCCGGATGGGCGAGGTCGCGTGCGCGCTGGTGCGCGAGCTCGGCTACGTCGGCGCCGGAACCGTGGAGTTCCTCTTCGACGACACCGACGACTCCTACTACTTCCTGGAGATGAACACCCGGCTCCAGGTCGAGCACCCGGTCACCGAAGAGGTCTGGGGCCAGGACCTGGTCCGCAAGCAGTTCGAGGTGGCCTCCGGCGCGCAGCTGACCGCGCCCGACCCCGAAGGCCTGCACGGCCACGCGATCGAGGTCCGCCTCTACGCCGAGGACCCGGCGCGCAAGTACATCCCCTCGCCCGGGACCCTGGCCCTGTATGAGCACGCTGACGTACCCGGGATCCGTTATGAGGACGGCGTCCGCAGCGGCAGCGTGGTCTCCCACTACTACGACCCGATGCTGGCCAAGGTGGTCGCGACCGGTGCCACCCGCAGCGAGGCGGCGCTGAAGCTGGCCTCGGCGCTGGCCGGCATGCGGATCCAGGGCCTGAAGACCAACCGCGACCAGCTGGTCGCGATCCTGCGGGACCCCGACTTCCTGGCCGGGACCACGCGCACCGACTTCCTCGACCTGCACCCCGCCCTGGCCGCGCCCGAAGACCGGACCGACGTCACCGCGCACCTCGCGGCGGCCCTCGCGGTGTCCGTCCACCGGCGCCGTGCGGCCGGCGGCCCGACCGCCTTCGCTCCGGCCGGCTGGCGGCTGCTCCCCTACGACGGCGCCAACGCGGCGTGGACCCGGCAGGACGTCCGACGGGCGCCGGAGACGCCGGTGACCTACCGGCTCGACGGCTCGACGCTGTACCTGATCCACGGTGGGGCCGAGTACGAGGTATCACTTAGGGATCTGGGTCCTGACTCGGTCCGGGTCGCGGTGGACGGCGTCGAGCGGCTGTGCCGCGTGCGGGTCGCGGACGACACCGTCGTGTGGATCGACGACAGCGACGGCGGGCACTCGGCCTGGAAGCCGACGCCGCGCTTCCCGGCGGACGCTGACGCCTCCGCCGCAGATGACGGCGCCGCCGAGGTGCCCGGGACGGTGGTCGCGATCGCCGTGGCAGCCGGCGATCCGGTGAAGGCCGGGCAGGTCCTGGTGACCATGGAGGCCATGAAGATGGAACACCACGTGAAGGCTGGGCGTGACGGCGTGGTCGCCTCGGTCGACTGCGGCGTCGGCCAGTTCGTGGACGCGCACCAGATTTTGGTGACTTTGGCCTGATAGGGCGTGGGGGGAATGTAAGTCCTGCGCGCGCATACTGCTGGCGCGCAGGACTGATTCAGCCCAGAATCGGGGCATGCCTGCCACGCAAAGTACTGAGACGCGCGACCCGGTGGAGTTCCACTGGCTCGGCGACATCGTGCGTGTGAACCTCGACGAGAACGCGCGCGGGTCCGTCCTCGCCTACGGGGACGAGGAGTGGGACTGGACCGGCTTCGACGCCCGGATCCGCAAGTGCGTGACCGGGATCCGCAGCGACCGGCTGCAGCGCGGCCAGCGGGTCGCCGTGCTCGCCCGCAACCACCCGGTCCATTTCGAGACCCTGTTCGCGGCCAGCAACATGGGCCTGGTCTGCACCTGGCTCGACTGGCGCCTGGACCGCGCGCACCTGGTCCACGCCCTGAACGAGGCCGAGGCCCGGATCCTGTTCGTCGGCGACGAGTTCGTGGACCTGATCGAGGACTCCATGATGGAGATCTCGTCGGTGGTCAGCACGATCACCGTCGGGGGCCGCGAGGACGAGTACGAGGCGTGGCTGGAGACCCACGAGACCCACGAGGCGCTGCTGCGCGCCGCCCGAGAGGTCGCGGCCAGCTCCGGCCGTGGCGAGGAGCCGGTGCTGCGCCTGTACTCCTCGACGGGGAAGAAGGGCCCCACGCGCGGCGAGTACACGCACCGCGCGCTGCTGGCTTCCGCGTCGGAAACGTTGCGGCGCAAGGCTTTGAGCCGGGGCGATGTGGAGGCCGTGGACGCCCCGGTGACGGTGCACGAGGCCGCCGTACGGGTGCTGGCGAACATGTCGGCGGGGGCTGAGACGGTGCTGGTCCGGGAGGATTAGGCCTTAGGAGCGCGCGTCGGCGGTACTACTGCTTCGCGGCGGCCTTCTGCGCCCGCTCGCTGGTCTTCCGCGTACGCTCGGCGGCCTTCTGCGTGCGCGCGGGCGCGGCAACCTGGTCGGCTCGCTCGGTCCGTTCCGTGCGCTCGGTGCGCTCAGCCCGCTCCGCGCGCTCCGTCTTGCGGGCGGCCCGCCGGACCTTCGCCTCGGCCTGCTCCTGCACGATCAGCCGGGGGTTGCCCTCCAGATGCGACAAGCCGTTCCAGGCCAGGTTCACCAGGTGCGCGGCGACCTCGGCCTTGGGCGGCTTGCGGACGTCGAGCCACCACTGCCCGGTGAGCGCGACCATGCCGACCAGCATCTGCGCGTACATCGGGGCCAGCTTGGGGTCGTAGCCGCGGTGCATGAAGTGCACCCCGAGCAGGTCCTCGACCTGGGAGGCGATGTCGGAGATCAGGGACGCGAAGTTGCCGGTGGAGGTGGTGACCGGGGAGTCGCGGACCAGGATGCGGAAGCCGTCCGTGCTGGACTCGATGTAGTCCAGCAGCGCGAACGCGGCCTGTTCCAGCAGTTCGCGGGCGTGCTCGCCGGTCAGGCCCGTGGTCACCATCGACAGCAGCTTGGCCATCTCCCGGTCCACCACGACCGCGTACAGACCTTCTTTACCGCCGAAGTGCTCGTACACCACCGGCTTGGAGACGCCGGCCTTGGTCGCGATCTCCTCCACCGAGGTGGCGTCGAAGCCGCGCTCGGCGAACAGGGTCCTGCCGATCTCGATGAGTTGCTCCCGCCGTTCCTTGCCGCTCATCCGGGTGCGGGACGCCGGTGCCGGGGTTCGGGAAGTCACAGGGCATTCTCTCAGGTTTCTCGCGACATGACGCGACCGGGGCGGAGGTTGCCTCCGATTATGCCGGAGAAGCGACCGGGCACCCCGCCCGGTGGCCGCGTCGGAGCCGTGTCACGGAGCCGTGTCACAGAGCCGCGTTCCGGAGCCGCGTTCCGGAGCCGTGCCACGGAGTCGCCTCACGGAGTCGCTTCGCGGCCCAGCTTCATGGCGATCCGCTCCTGGGACGGCCAGCGCACGTCGCGCACCCAGCCGAACTTCTCGAACACCCAGATGATCCGCGCCGAGGAGTCGATCTGTCCACGCAGCACCCCGTGCCGGGCCGCTGTCGGGTCCGAGTGGTGCAGGTTGTGCCAGGACTCGCCCATCGACAGCACCGCCAGCCACCACACGTTCCCGGACCGGTCGCGGGAGCGGAACGGCCGCTCGCCCACGGCGTGGCAGATCGAGTTGATCGACCAGGTGGTGTGGTGCAGCAGGCTGATGCGCACCAGCGAGCCCCAGAAGAAGGCGGTCAGTATCCCCTGCCAGCTCCAGGTCACCAGGCCGCCGACGGCCGCCGGCACCAGCAGCGAGGCCAGCGCCAGGTAGGGGAAGGCGCGCGAGACGCGCACGATCGCCCGGTCCTTGAGCAGGTCCGGGGCGTACTGCTGCTGGCTGGTCTGCTCCAGGTCGAACAGCCAGCCGATGTGCGCGTGCCACATGCCCTTGATCAGCGCCGGCATGGTCTCGCCGTAGCGCCACGGCGAGTGCGGGTCGCCGTCGCGGTCGCTGTAGCGGTGGTGCTTGCGGTGGTCGGCGACCCAGCGGATCACCGGGCCCTGCACCGCCAGCGAGCCGGCGATCGCCAGCCCCACGCGCAGTGCTTTCTTCGCCTTGAAGGACGAGTGGGTGAACAGGCGGTGGAAGCCGACCGTGACGCCGTGTCCGCTGATCGCGTACATCACCACCAAGATGATCAGATCGGTCCAGGTCAGCCCCCACCCCCAGACCACCGGGACGGCGGCCACCAGGGCCACGAACGGGACTCCGATGAACAGGCTCAGGGCGATCCGCTCCTTGAAGGATTGGGTCTCGCCCCCGAGCGTTCCCAGGGCGGGGGCGTCGGCGGTGGACTGCTGGGGCACTGAGGTTGCTGTCATCGCGATCATGCCTCGAGGGGGGAAGCACCCTTGCGGGGCTGGCGGATCGGGCGGGACTGACCGAAACTTACGCTGCCGTAGGTTGGGTGACAAGGATGACACGGCGGGTGACGCCTGGATGTCGGATCGGAGTACGTCTCGGCCGTGTCGGATCCCGTCCCGTTCCGGACCCGCGCCGACCCCAAACCCCGGCGCGCGGAGACCCCCGGATGTGGGAAACTGGCGACGACGATCCGCCATGGGGTAATTGGCAGCCCAGCAGACTTTGGATCTGTTTGTCCAGGTTCGAGTCCTGGTGGCGGAGCTCTGGCGGCGTCCGGGACGCCTGGTCTGCCGTGCGGCGAGGGCTTCTCGCGAACCCTTCCCCGCGATCGCTACCCTCCTAGGGAACCGACGCCGCCCCGCGCGGCGCGCAGCATCGCACCCACCGCTAGGAGTCACTTCATGACCGACCAGCACGCGCCGACCGTCATCATCCTGGCCGCCGGCGAGGGCAAGCGGATGAAATCCGCGACGCCGAAGGTGCTGCACGAGCTGTGCGGGCGCACGATGCTCGGCCACGTCGTGGCCGCGGCGCAGGAGCTGGCGCCGCGCCGGCTGGCGGTGGTCGTGGGCAAGGGCCGCGATCTGGTCGCGCCGCACGTCGAGGCAGTCGCGCCGGAGGCGCGGATCGTCGTGCAGGACCCGCAGAACGGGACTGGGCAGGCCGCACGGCTGGCGCTGGAGGCGCTGACCGCCGGCGGCGAGGAGCCCGAGGGCACCGTGCTGGTGCTGCTCGGCGACGGCGCCATGGTCACCGGGGACACGCTGCGGCATCTGATCGCCGTGCACGAGCAGGCCGGGAACGCAGTTACCGACCTCACGGCCGTGGTGCCGGACCCGAAGGGGCTGGGCCGGATCCTGCGGGAGCCGGACGGCACGGCCGAGGGCCGCGTGCTCGGCATCGTCGAGGAGAAGGACTGCACGCCGATTCAGGCCACGATCCACGAGATCAACTCCGGGATCTTCGCCTTCGACGGCAAGATCCTGCGCGAGGCGCTCGGCCGGCTCACCACGAACAACGCGCAGGGCGAGGAGCTGCTGACCGACGTGCTGGCGATCGCCGTCGGGGACGGCCGGCCGGTCGGCGCCGTGGTCGCCGCCGACTACCACGAGGTGCTGGCCGCCAACGACCGCGCGCAGCTGGCCGACCTGCGGCGGCTGATGAACCAGCGGATCACCCGGCGCTGGATGGTCGAGGGCGTCACCATCGTCGACCCGGCGACCACGTGGATCGACGTGCACGTCACCCTGGAGCCGGACGCCACGATCCGGCCCAACACCCAGCTGGAGGGCGCGACCCGGATCGCCGCCGGGGCGGACGTCGGGCCGAACTGCACGTTGAAGGACACGGTCGTCGGGGAACGCGCGCGGGTCACCAACGCCACGACCGACGGCGCCGAGATCGGGCCGGAGGCGAACGTCGGGCCGTACACCTACCTGCGCCCCGGGACCAAGCTCGGCCGCAAGTCGAAGGCCGGCGGCTTCGTGGAGATGAAGAAGTCGACGATCGGCGACGGCACGAAGGTCCCGCACCTGGCCTACATCGGCGACGCGACGATCGGCGCGGGCTGCAACATCGGCGCCGGCGTCATCACCGCCAACTACGACGGCTACGACAAGTTCCCGACGCGGATCGGGGACCACGCCTTCGTCGGCACCAACACGACGCTGATCGCGCCCGCGGAGGTCGCGGACGGCGCCTACATCGCGGCCGGTTCCGCGGTGAACATGCCGGTGGGTCCCGGCGAACTCGCGGTGGCTCGCGGACGGCAGCGGAACATCGCCGGCTACGTCGCGCGCAAGCGTCCGGGATCGGTCGCGGCGCAGGCGGCGGAGCGTGCGATCGAGCGCGCCGCGCAGAGCGTGCAGACGGCCGTTGAGACGAATCCCACAGGCAGCGAGGCGGAAGCGCAGGGGGACACGGTCTGAACAGCTCGTTGCGTCTGAGAGTATGAAAGAGCTACGGCCCCTCGTCTCTTAGGAGAACCCACCGTGACCGGCCTCAAGACCACCGGTGAGAAGAAGCTCATGCTCTTCACCGGACGTGCCTATCCCGAGCTGGCCCAGGAAGTCGCCGAAGAGCTGGGGGTCGAGATCGCCCCCATGAAGGCGCACGACTTCGCGAACGGGGAGATCTACACCCGTTTCGAGGAGTCGGTGCGCGGCAGCGACGCCTTCGTGATCCAGTGCCACTCGGCTCCGATCAACCACTCGATCATGGAGCAGCTGATCATGGTGGACGCGCTCAAGCGCGCCTCCTCGAAGCGGATCACCGTGATCACTCCCTTCTACGGCTACGCGCGCCAGGACAAGAAGCACAAGGGCCGCGAGCCGATCTCGGCCCGCCTGATGGCGGACTTCTTCGCCACCGCCGGCGCCGACCGGCTGATGGCCGTGGACCTGCACACCGACCAGATCCAGGGCTACTTCGACGGCCCGGTGGACCACCTGTTCGCGCTGCCGCTGCTGCTGGACTACATCCGCGGCAAGTACGACACGTCGAAGCTGACGGTGGTCTCCCCCGACGCCGGCCGGGTGCGCACCGCCGACCGCTGGACCGACCGCCTGAACACGCCGCTGGCGATCGTGCACAAGCGCCGCGACCCGAACATCCCGAACACGGTCTCCGTCCACGAGATCGTCGGCGACGTGAAGGGGCGCACCTGTGTCCTGGTCGACGACATGGTGGACACCGCCGGGACCATCTGCGCCGCCGCCGAGGCGCTGTTCGAGAACGGCGCCGCCGAGGTCATCATCGCCGCGACGCACGCGGTGCTGTCGGACCCGGCCGTGGACCGGCTGAAGAACTCGCGGATCAGCGAGGTGATCTTCACCAACACGCTGCCGATCCCGGACGAGAAGCGGTTCGACAAGATGACGGTGCTGTCGATCGCGCCGATGCTGGCCCGGGCCATCCGCGAGGTGTTCGAGGACGGTTCGGTCACGTCGATGTTCGACGATCACAACCACTGAGTTTGCATTGAGCCTGGCTCACCAGTGCTCCGGACCACTTTGGTTCGGAGCACTCGTTTGTGCAGGCTAAGCTGGACCTTTGTCCGGCGAGGGCGTGGGACGGTCGTCCCCGCGCCGTTATCGACGAAACAAGGAGAACGAAATGGCTGAGATCCGCATAAGCGCCGAGGACCGCACCGAGTTCGGCAAGGGCTTCGCCCGCCGTGCCCGCGCTGCCGGCAAGATCCCGGGCGTCGTGTACGGCCACGGCGAGTCCGTGCGGCACGTGCTGCTGCCGGGCCACGACCTGATGATCGCGCTGCGGACCCCGAACGTCCTGCTGAACCTGGACTTCGGTGACGGCAAGGGCCAGATGGCGCTGCCGAAGGACGTGCAGAAGGACCCGGTCAAGCGGACCCTGGAGCACGTGGACCTGCTGCTGGTGCGCAGCGGCGAGAAGGTCACCGTGGACATCCCGATCACCATCGTCGGCGAGGTCGTCGGCGGCGCGGTCCTGGACCACTCGCTGAACAACCTGACCGTCACCGCCGAGGCCACGCACATCCCGACCGGCATCGAGGTCGACGTGGACCGCAAGGAGGAGGGCTTCCAGCTCTTCGCCCGCGACCTGGAGCTGCCCCCGGGCTCGGAGCTGATCACCGACGGGGACCAGCTGGTCCTGCAGGTCGTCGTGACCCGCGCCGAGGCGGCCGCCGAGGGTGCCGAGAGCGCCGAGGGCGGGGCCGGCGAGTCCGGCTCCCAGGAGTCTGCGGAGTAGGCACTCCCAACCCCGCTATCCTGGTCGTCATGACCACCGCCGAGGCCCGCGATCAGCTCTATTTGATCGCGGGCCTCGGCAATCCCGGGCCCGGCTACGCCGGGAACCGGCACAACGCCGGCTTCATGGTCGTGGACCTGCTGGCCTCGCGCGTCGGTGGCAAGTTCAAGTCGCACAAGGCGCGGGCGGACGTCGTCGAGGGCCGGCTCGGGGTCGGCGGGCCGCGAGTGGTGCTGGCCAAGCCGAAGACGTTCATGAATCTGTCCGGCGGCCCGGTGAAGGCGCTGCGGGACTTCTACAAAATCGAGCCGGCGCAAATCATCGTGGTGCACGACGAACTCGATGTGGACTACGGCACGCTGCGGCTGAAGCTCGGCGGCGGCGACAACGGCCACAACGGCCTGCGCTCCATCACCTCGGCACTCGGGACGAAGGACTACTACCGCGTGCGCTTCGGCGTGGGACGGCCGCCGGGGCGGCAGGATCCCGCGGACTTCGTGCTGAAGGACTTCTCCTCGGTGGAGAAGAAGGAGCTGGACTACAACGTGGACCGGGCCGCGGACTCGGCCGAGGACCTGATCCGGCGCGGGCTCGTGGACGCGCAGAACATCTACCACGCGGTCTGACGGCTGACGCGCATCCACCGATCGGTGGATGCGGTATCCACCGCATCGTCGCTCGGGACGAGCTTGCCGGTCGATCCGCTCCAGGGTGCCCGACCGCGAATCTTGAGGCATGGCAGCGATCGAGGTACGGAACCTCACTAAGACCTACGGCGACACCACCGCCGTGGCCGACGTCTCCTTCGAGGTCGGCGCGGGGGAGATCTTCGGGATCCTCGGGCCGAACGGCGCCGGGAAGACGACGACCGTCGAGTGCATCAGTGGCCTGCGGACGCCCGACGGCGGCGTGGTCCGGGTGCTGGGCCTGGACCCGGACCGGGACCGGGACCGGGAAGAGGTCCGGCAGCTGCTCGGGGTGCAGCTGCAGGAGAGCCGGCTGCCGGCCAAGATCCAGGTGCGCGAGGCGCTGGAGCTGTACGCGTCCTTCTACCGCGAGCCGGCCGACGTCGGGCGGCTGCTGACGCAGTGGGACCTGAACGACAAGGCCGGGGCGCGCTTCGGGAAGCTGTCCGGCGGGCAGAAGCAGCGGCTCGCGGTGGCGCTGGCGATGGTGGGCAATCCGCGGGTGGTGGTGCTGGACGAGCTGACCACCGGGCTGGACCCGCACGCGCGGCGGATCGCGTGGGAGATGGTCGAGCGGGTGCGTGCGGCCGGCGTCACGGTGCTGCTGGTCACCCACTTCATGGAAGAGGCCGAGCGGCTGTGCGACCGGGTCGCGATCATCGACGCCGGGCGGGTGGTGGCCGTGGACACGCCGGCCGGGCTGGCGG
>NZ_JAACYW010000183.1 GCF_015356825.1 Catenulispora rubra
GATACATCTGGACTGCGCGTTCCCGCAACTCCGGCGGGTACTTCCTCGGCGGTGCCATCGGATCGGTTCCTCTCACGGGATCAATCACCACATGATCTTGAACCTCCGGCAACTCGGGGGACACTCATAGCCGTGCGCTGCCGGGCCGGCCTCGATCAGCGCCATCAGCTCCTGCTGCTGGTCGACGGTCAGCAACGGCCGGGTCCCGGCTGCGCCCTTGGAGACCAGCGCGCCGGGACCACCGGACTCCAAGGCGTGGCGCCACCGGTTGACCGACATCTTCGTCACTCGGAACCGCTGTGCCACCTGCTCATCGCTCTCGCCTGCGGTGATGAACTCTGCCGCGGCCATCCGCACCTGCTCACGCCGGGCCCGGGCCGCGGCATCGAGCCCACCACCTTGCGCATACCTCATAACGACGACATAGCGCGCCGACTACCTCATGTCAGCATGGCGCACCCCAGCGAAACTCCCGAGCCGAGAACTCTCTAGACACCCTCAGGGCAGTTGCCTGCGCCGCAAGCGCTAAAACGGCAGCTGACCAGCAGTAAGACTGTTGGACGCCTTCGATTGACCACGGCTGGTTTCGAGCCCCGTCTGGGCCCGAAACCAGCCGGCTGGTCTTGGGGCAGCAGTCTCACGTCAATCGCGGTGGGCCCGCGAGCCGTCACGGCTCGCGGGCCCACTGTCGTCTGCCGGTCACAACGACCGGATGATGAAGCCTGCCGCGAAGTCAGCCCCATGAGCCGGTGCCGGCTTCTGCGCGACGAGTTCCCCGCCGGCGGCTGGACCCGGGCACTCGGCGCCGCCGGCGGACTCCCAGTATCGAGCCATTATCAAAAATGGGCGCTCCCGCTGGGGCTTCGCCAAGCCCTTCGCCGGTAGTAGTGACCTATCAGTGGTTTTGATCCGTGCGCTTCGCCGGTTCGAGCAAGGTTCGCTCTCGTTGACATGGTAACGACTCTTAACTAGATTCTGCGCCACGTGAGATCCAAGCTCCCGGTTTCCCACGGCCTCTTCTGGATCAGCCCTACGAAAGGGAACCGCCCCATGCCACGATTCAGACGCAAGACCACGGTCACCTCCGGCCTCGTCGTCGGCGCACTCGTCGCGGCCGGAGCCGGCACGCCGCACAGCGCCTCGGCCGCCGGTTCCGCCACGGCGATCACTGTCGGTGCGACCTCCTCCGCGAGTTTCAACCCGTTCCAGGGGCTCGGCACGACGATCGACTCCTTCGACGCCGTCCAAGGGCTGACCCACAACCTGGCCAACGGCGACACCGACCCCTCCGGGGGCTCGCCCGGCACCCGCCCCAAGCCCGGCTTCGACGCCGACCTGTTCACCACCGCGCAGGCCATGAGCCCCGGCAATATGGCCCACCTCGCCACCAGCGGCCTGCGCCCGCTGTCCTACCGGCTCGTCACCGAGCTGCGCGAGGAGGCCTGGCACTGGGGCAACGGTGGAACCTTCAGTGAGGGGACCAAGGGCTACTGGGACAGCAGCGGCACCGCGGCCTCCGCACCCGTCGCCGAGTCCTACGGCTATGACATCGCCCACGGTGGAACGTCGCTGCCCGGCGGGGAGAACGCTTATATCTCCCGGCTGGACGACGGGAACGCGAGCTCGTTCTGGAAGAGCGACCCCTACCTCGACCAGAAGTACACCGGGCAGAGCAACGCCCTGCATCCGACCTGGGCCGTCGTCGATCTCGGCAAGTCCGCCACGATCAACACCGTGAAGATCGCGTGGGCTGATCCGTACGCGGTGTCGTACCAGGTCCAGACCTGGGTGCCGGACTCGGGCGCGAACAGCCCGTTCGACGACCCCGGCAAGGGCGTCTGGAAGACGGCCTCCGGCGGCTCGGTCACCCACGGAACCGGCGGCACGGCCACCGTGTCCATCGGTTCCACCAAGGCCGAGTTCGTACGAGTCCTGATGCAGGCCTCGTCCGGTACCTGCGCCGACGGCGACGGCAGCGATGCCCGCAACTGCCTGGGCTTCGCGATCAAGGAGCTGTACGCCGGCGATACCAGCGGCGGTACCTTCACCGACGCGGTCAAGCACGGCGATGAGACGGTGCAGTCCGCGACCTACACCTCCTCCAACGACCCGGTCGAGGACGCCTCCTCCGTCCGCCAGTTCGACCAGCCCGGTATCGACACCGTCTTCGACAGCGGCGCAGCCCAGAACCTGCCGGTGATGGTCCCGGTCCCGGTGCTGTACAGCACGCCGGAGAACGCGGTCGACCTGATCAAGTACCTCGAAGCCAAGGGCCGCAAGATCGCCTCGGTGGAGGTCGGTGAGGAAGCCGACGGGCAGTATACGACCCCTGAGGACTACGCCGCCCTGTGGTCCCAGTGGGCCGCCGCCATCCACGCCTTCGACCCCGCGCTGGTCCTCGGCGGGCCCGCGTTGCAGGACTCCACGGCCGCCGCCTGGAACGACACGGACAAGACGGCCACCGACTGGGGTACACGCTTCATCGCCGCGCTCCGCGCCGACGGACACCTGGGTGACCTGAAGTTCTACTCCTTCGAGCAGTATCCGGTCTTCAACGTCAAGAACTCCACCGACGCCTACAACCTGCTGCTCAACGAACCCGGCCGCTCAGCCGGCGTGCTCGCGCAGCTCAGGGCGACGATCCCGGCGGACATCCCGCTGATGGTGACCGAGCAGTCGTCCTACGGCGACGGCGTCCAAGACGGCCTGTGGCAGGCCGACTTCCTGGGATCCATGTTCACCGGCGGCCTGGCCGCCGACTACAACTACCAGGCCCTGCCGCAGCACCTTTACAGCGGGATGGCGTCCAACCTGTTCACCGCGGACTCGAACGGCCAGTGGACGGGCAACACCTCCACCTACTTCGCCAGCTCCATCCTGGGCAACACCTGGCTCCAGCCGGTCGACGCCGCCCAGCAGCTCTACCCGGTCACCGTACCCTCGACCCCGGCCTCCACCGGACAGCAACTGCTGACCGCCTATGCCGTACACCGCCCGGACGGCACCTGGGCCCTGATGATCATCAACAAGAGCAAGACGGCGACCTACAAGTTCCCGGTGAGCATCAGCGATGGCAACGCCTTCAGCGGCGCTGTCGACTCCTACTCCTGGGGCCCGAAGCAGTACGCCTGGAGCCAGAGCGGCAACAACGGCTCCGCATCCCCGGACAACGGCCCCGCGCACACGACCATCTCCTCGGCGGGCAACGCCACGTCCTACACGTTCCAGCCCTTCTCGATCACCGTCCTTCGGGGCACCGTGGCCGGAAGCGTCCCCAGCAACGACTTCTCGATCACCGCGAGCCCGGCTTCGGCCTCCGTCGCCGCCGGCGCTTCGGCGACCACGACCGTCGCCACCACGACCACCTCGGGCTCGGCGCAGCCCGTCACGCTGAGCACCTCGGGCCTGCCCACAGGCGCCGCCGCGACCTTCGCCCCGGCTTCCGTCACGACCGGCGGCTCCGCGACGGCGACGATCACCACGTCTGCGGCCACCCCGGCCGGGACCTATCCGGTCACCGTCACGGGCACCGGGACTTCGAGCACCCACACCGCCACCTTCACCCTGACCGTCACGGGCCGGGGCGGCGGAACCGGCGGCGTGGTCAACGGAGACTTCGAGACCGGCGACCTCACCGGATGGACCCGCTCCGGCACGACCTCGGTCATCAGCGGCACCGTGCACTCCGGCGGCCACGCGGCGCTGGTCGGGTCGTACAAGAAGGAGACCAACGGCGACTCCTCCATCGCGCAGTCCTTCACCGCCGCACCAGGCACCAGCACCCTGTCGTTCTGGTATCGCAGCGACTGCCAGGACGGCGACGTCGGCTACGGCTGGTCCACAGCAACCCTCGCCGACACGACCACCAATGCCGGCACCACCGTCCTGCCGCACACCTGCCCGGCGGACACCGACTGGCACCGGATCACCTCGCCGATCACCGCAGGCGACACCTACACGCTCGCCCTCACCAGCCACGACGACGGCGACTCGGGCTCGGCCGACCCGTCCAGTACGACGTACGACGACGTCACAGTGAACTGACCCGCAAGACCCCGGTAGTCGCGACGCCCCGGTTCGGATGTTCTGAGCCGGGGATTCGCCCCCGCCCTGCGGGTTTTCCGGGGCTACGACGAACGGAAGCCGGTAAGCGCTCATCACTATGATGCATCCCATGACCAGCAAGAACGCCACCCTCGGCACACTGCGTGAACTCAACGCCCGCAGTGTCCTCGGTGCGCTCGTGGACAACGGCCGGTTGTCACGGGCCGAGGTGGCCCGCCGGCTGGGAATGGCCAAACCCACTGCCAACCGCGCCATCGAAGCGCTGGCCGCCGCCGGACTCGTTCGCGAATCCTCGCCTCCCGACAGCGGCCCGCACTACGGCGCGATCTACTACGAACCAGCGCTCGGGGTCGGCCATGTCCTGGGCATCGACGTCGGAGCCCAGTTCGTTCGCGGCGCGCTGGCCGACCTCGGCGGGGCCATCCTCGCCCGCTATGACCATCCGCGCGGCGGTGACGACATCCCGTCCCTGCTTGCCGCGGTCAGCGCGGTCCGGACGCACCTGCCCGCTCCCGCGGACGCGGGCGCAGATGGAATCGTCGGAACCGTCGTCGCCATGGCGGGGGTCGTCGACCCGGCAGCGGGCCGACTGCTTCTGAGCAGCGAACCAAGCCTCGAAGGACACCCGGTCGTCGAAGATCTGGCGACCGTCCTCACCGGACCGCTGGCGGTCGACAACGACGTCAACCTCGCGGCACTCGGCGAACTGGCCCGCGGCGCCGGGCAGAACGAGGGCGACTTCGCCTTCCTCTCGGTCGGCACCGGCGTCGGCTCCGGGCTGATCCTGGACGGCCGGCTGCGGCGCGGCGCGCGCGGGGCCGCCGGCGAGGTGGACTACCCGGGACACCGGCCGTTCGCGACCCACAGCCCCGCCGCCGACGCCCTGCAACAACTGGTCGAAGACCGATACGGCGCCGCCGCGAAGAACCGCGCGGGATCCCGGGATGAGGCAGTGCCCGAAAACCCGGCGCGACTCTTCGAGGCGGCCAGGGCCGGATGGCCGCTGGCTGTGCGGGTCGTCCGGGAGGAAGCGCAGCGGATCGCGGGCACGATCGCCATGATCGCGCTGGTCGTCGACGTGCCCCTGGTCGTGCTCGGCGGCGGCATCGGCCTCAACGGCGGCATCATGCTCGACCCGATCCGCGACCGGTTGGCCCAGCTCGTCCCGTATCCGCCACGCGTCGAGATCTCCAGGCTCGGCGACGCGGCCACGCTGGTCGGCGCCGTCACCGTCGCGGCACGCGAGGCCTGGCCACGGATCGTCACGGCACGCTTGGCGGCCACGTCGCCCTCATCGTCGAACGCCGCCACGCAGGGCGTGGCCTAGAACTGACCGTCGCATGACAGGAGGCTGCGAGGCATGCGGGATCTTTCGTCTGACAGTGTTGGCGGATGGTGGAACGCGAAGACTCCAACCCTGACGACTGGTCGGCACATGCCCGCCAGTCGTTCCTGACCACTGTGTGGAGCATGGTCGTCGATGAGGACGACTACTCCGATGGTTGTCCGTCGTGGATTGATCTCAGAGGCGGCCGGCAGGGCGGGGTTCCCGCCGGTACCGGGGCGGACGCGCTGCGGCGGATCCTGGCCTGCGGCGTGGACCCGGACGATCTGACCGATGTGGTGCGGGAGATGCAGCACGACCTCCTCTACGGGATCTGCCAACTGATCGACGATCCCGGACTGCTGGGCATCGGGTTGGACGAGGAATGGTCCGAGCCGACGGATTTCCGCTGGGAGCTCTTGGCGGTGCGCACCGCGGGGCCGGCGGAACAAGCACCGATCCGCGATCTGCACTCTTCGCTCGATGCGGTCGACCCCAGCGGTCGCGAGGGTGCACCACGTGGAAGGCCGATTCCTGCTCGGCTGCCGGGCTACCCGCTGTATGCCAGGCTCGCCGTCGCCTACGCACGTGCGGGCGACCGGATCCAAGCGATCAACACATGGCGAAAGGCGGCGGGTGTGCCCGTGTCGGAGGCGAAGGCTGCCGTCGAGCTGCTGCTCGACCAGGTACAGCAAGATCCGGGGAGTGCGCCCTGACGCACCGGATGTCATCCCGATCCGGCAGTCGACGGCATGGCCGCGAATCTACAATCGCCTGACGGGTGAGTACGGGAGGGCGCAGTGGGACACTTCGAGGGCTTCGACATGGCCGGTTTCTGGGACGACTCGGCGTATGCGCTTAAGGAGTATGTAGAAGAGGCGCCGCCCTCGCGGGAGTTGATCGCGTCGTTGGAGGAGGAGCTCGGCGGGTACCGTTTGCCCGACTCCTACATCGCGCTGATGAGCGCGCACAACGGCGGCGTTCCGGCCCGGGTCTGCTTCCCCATGGCCGAGCCGGGTGACTGGGCCGAGAGTTACCTGGAGATCTCCGGTATCCGGGGTATCGGACGGACCCGGTCGCAATCGCTCGGGGGTGAGTTCGGCAGCCTGTTCTGGATCGAGACGTGGGAGTACCCCGACATCGGTGTGTATTTCGCGGACACGCCCTCGGCGGGCCACGACATGCTCGCCCTCGACTACCGCGCGTGCGGCAGGCATGGCGAGCCGACCGTGGTGCATGTCGATCAGGAGCACGACTTCGCGATCACCTGGGTCGCGGAGAACTTCGAGGCGTTCGTGACCGGCTTGGTCGACGAGTCCGTCTACGACACCTCCGAGCAGGATCGGCTCGACGCGCTGGCCACGGTGCGGGAGGGCAGCTTCTCCCCGATCCTGCTGCGCGCCTTCGGCGAGGTCGCGGACGTCCTGCCCGACGCGGACCGGCGACTGCGGGCGCTCGGAGAAGCCGTCGTGCAGGACAAGGGGTTCTTCGCCCTGCATGCCGACGCGCACTCCATGCTGATGTACGACTACCTGTTCTGGCTGTTCACCAGCTTCAACCGGGTCGGCTCCTTCGAGCAGTACCTCACGACCCCACCACAACACGAGCGGTCCTACGCGCTGCCGGACTACGAGCTCATGATCGCCTTCAGCCTCGTGTCCGAGCCGTACGGCTTCAGCACCGGCGGGTACGGCCCCGGCTTCCTCGAACAGTGGTGGGAGTCCCGCATCGCCTCCGGCCAGATCGTCGAGACCGCCGACGGCTATCGGTTGACCGACCCCGTCGTCACCGCCCTGCTCGACGAGCTTGCCGCTGTGGCCCGCCAGGGCGAGTAGCCGTATTTGTCATGTAGAGCCCTACCGTTGCCCGTCAGTGCGCGGCCATGGATAGTCCGGATCCGCGGTAATCGCTACCAGGTGCGGGGCGTCACGCGGGAAGACCCAGACGCGCCCCAGGGTGCTGGTCGCGGTGACCGTGGCCTCGTCCAGGGTGACTTCGGCGAACGGGTTGGAGGAGCAGGCCACTGCCAGCCACTGCAGCGTGTGCTGCTCGTCATCGAGGGTCAGCGCGACCCAGCCGACGCTGCCATGGCTCGCCGACTCCCCAGCGAGGGCGCGGTACCCGGCGTGGCGGGACGAGGCCATCGTCCCGTCGACGTCCAGCCAGTCGACGGCCCGCCACACAGTGGCCCGCAGGGTCTCCGACCAGTGCCAGTCCTCCGACCGCGGGTCGTGGCGCTTGTCGTGCGCACGAAGTCGCACCAGGCTCATCACCGACAGCGAGCCGTCGGAGTACACGATGAAGTCTCCGTCGGGGGCCTCGCGGTTCCGCCAACGTTGGTGCACGTCGTGAGGAAGATCAGGCGCCGCTTCGTCGAAGTTCACAGCGGCCATGATGTTCGAAGCACCGGAGGCGCGTCCAGGTCGCGGGTCAGGGGCGGTGCAGGACGAGGATGCCGTCGTCGGCACTGATGGTTTGGAAGCCGTCCGTGGCCAGCTGCGCTAGCAGGGCCTTGCC
Source organism: Catenulispora rubra (assembly GCF_015356825.1). Taxonomy (GTDB): domain Bacteria; phylum Actinomycetota; class Actinomycetes; order Streptomycetales; family Catenulisporaceae; genus Catenulispora; species Catenulispora rubra. The sequence continues at coordinate 7,907 of NZ_JAACYW010000183.1, forward strand.
GTTCGGGGTGCGGAGGTCGGGGAGGGTGGTGTCGGCGGCGATCCAGTCGATGGGTTGGGGTAGGTCGTCGATGCCTTCGATGCTGGTCAGGGGGTAGACGGTCGTTCGGTCGACCAGGTGGGGTGCCAGGTTGTTGGTGGTGGCTACGAGGGCGCCGGAGGGGATCTCGTGTACTGCCGCGTCGGCGGCCGTGACGTGGGGCGGGGTGTGCCAGAAGCCGGGGGTGGCCAGGTTGTGCAGGGGGAATGCTGTGCAGAGGGCTGCGGCGAACGCGGCTACCGCAGACGGAAGACGGGTGCTGGGCGGCGGTTGATCCAGCGCTTGGCGGCGGCACAGTGCGTCCACCAGGGCCAGGAAGGTCACGGGCATCAGGACGGCGGAGTAGTGGTAGTTCACGCCCCAGTAGCTCGGGGTGTCCGCTGTGAAGCGCCAGAGCAGCGTCGGGACCGCTGCCAGTATCAGCGGGCTGGTCGCGGCCGCGAAGCCGCCGGCTGCCAGCACCATGAACACGGTCACCGGCTTCACCGGCGGCCAGATCAGCTTCACCGGGATCAGCCATGGTCGGGCCAGGGTCGCGCCGTAGCCGGCGTCGGCGTCGGGGCCGGGGCCGGGGCCGAGTCGGCCCAGGCCTCCCGTTGCCGCGAAGTGCGGGATCACGACGATCATCACGACTGCGGCAACCGCCGCGCCGATGATGCTCACGGCGATCCCCGTCCGCCGGGCCCGGCGAGCCAGCAGCAGGCCCAGGACGATGACCGTCAGTCCCATGTCCTCTTTCACCAACAGCAACAGCACCGACCACACCGCGGCCACGCGGTGACGTCCGTCGAGATACGCGGCCAGAGCGCAGGCCATGAACGGCAGCTCGAAGGCGACCTCGTGGAAGTCGAATCCGACCAGTTGCTGCAAACCCCACGACAGGGCGTACGCCACCCCGATGCGGCAGCCCGACCGCGACCCGAGCTTGCCGATGGCGCACCGGGCGACGACGAACACTGATGACGCCACCAACGCGGCCTGAATCAGCAGCAGGGTCTCAGTGTGCGGCCACAGCCGATAGGCGGGGCCGAGCACGACGAGTATCGGACTGAAGTGGACGCCGAACAGGTTCGGGCCGGTCTGGCTCAGAGCCGCGCCCTTGGCCAGCCACGGCGAGGTGGGTGGGCGACCATCGGCGAACGCCTTCGCGTACTGGGTGAATATCCCCAGGTCATAGCCCCCGGTGCGGTACAAGCGGTTCAGCCGGAGTGCGAGCAGCGAGTACGTCAGAGCTGTCGCTGCGGCCAGGGCCGCGGGGAATCGCCGGTCAGGTGGCGCGTCCCGCAGCGGCCTTTGCGTCACGGCCACGCCCGCGGCCCGGATTCGGGCCAGCTGATCGATCGTGATCCCGGTGTCGTTTTCGATCTGATTCATCCCCGTTGCTCCTGACATGTTCGCTCGGTGGCAAAGCGTTTTTGGGCGCGCCAAACCGCCCCGATCGATACCGGGCCGGGCTTTCGGGCTACTCGGCCCCGCTGAAGCCGATGTCGTAGAGATCGCCGGTAAGTGGCTGAATCAGCCAGGGCGCACAAGCCAGGGCCGCGGCGCCGGGAACCAGCGCGTCACGCAGGCCGACCGCCAAGGCGCAGGCCAGGACTGCGGCCACCACGGCGTGGACTCGTTGCCCGGTGAAGCTGGTGGCGTCGGAGGGAACCGCCAACACCAAGGTCGTCATGACGAATATGTGGTCGCCGCGCCGGAGCTCGAAGACCACCAGAATCGTGACTGCTGCCACGGCCACTGTGGCCGCCGCGGTCCACCGGATCCAGGACCGCCGGCCAGCCAGGGCCGACAGGACGAGTGCGGTCGCCGCCACGAGCACCGGCACCGGCGAGTAGTCCATGACGAAGCCTGCTGTATGCCTGTCGAACGCGGGGTCGATGCGGAGGTACTCGTGGTGCCCGTTCATGCGACCGTCGAACAGCTGGTAAAGCATGTAGCCGAGCCGGACCCGCAGACCGTGGCCGGCGAGATCGAAGGCTTCGCGGAGCACTTCCCACCGGTTGGCATCGGCTGTGGCCGCCACATAGGTGCCGGCCATCTCGGACCCCAGCTGACGTCGATAGCCCTTCGGGTAAAGCAGGAGGCCAGCCGCACCCGGACGCCGACAGGACATAGGTGCGGCGCATCCGCCCCTCGACGACCTCCTCGCTGTCGGTGCGAATCAGGCCTTGTTGAAGCAGGCGGTCCAAAGCCCCGTACAACGAGCCGGTACGCAGTCGGACCCGACCGGCGGAGATGGTCTCGACCTCCTGCATCAGCGCGTGGCCGTGCTTCGGCGAATCGGCCAGGGCAGTCAGCAGAAGGACCGTGGGCTCTTGGAGCCGACGTTCTGTCATGGCGTGAAGCATAGTCAGTTCGCCGATATATTCAAGTGAACTGACTATGCCACGCGATCATCGGGCCGCCTGTCGGGCAGCGGGCACCGCCTAGCGGACGGTGAAGCGCTGCGGATCGGGCAGGGTTGCGGCCGCGGCCGGCTCGTAGACCTTGGCGAGGGCGCTGAACAGCAGGGCCACGCCCAAGGCGCCCGGATCCGGGACGCCGATGGCGTGCTCGCCGACGTAGCTGGCCCGGCCTCGGCGGGCGGTGAATGACGCCGTGCTGCGCGCGGATGACGCCCAGGTGCTGCGGCGCCGGGATCAGGCAGGCCAGGGTCCGCGCGTCGTGGATCATCATCCGGTTGATCGACCAGTTGGTCCACGACCCGTCCGGGGTCTTGGCGATGTTCATGCCGTACGTCTGGAGGTAGCGGCCGCCGTCGTTGCCGTGGATCAGCGGCGTCGGGAACCGGAACAGGTCGACGTCCGCGCCGAGCATCACGTTCTGCTTGCACGGCGCCGCATCCCGGTCCACGACGACCGGCGGGATCCCCGGCTCGTCCCGCGCGGCGACGACCGTCTCGATGATCTCCTGACCGCCGGCGTCGGCGGACAACCCGAGCGACAAAGCGATCCGGGCCAGAGGACGCGCCGCGCCGGACAGGCCGCCCGGCGCGCCGAGAACGCGGAACCCAGACCCCTGATATCCGGTGATGTTCGTGAACAACGGAGCCGGGGCCCGCAGGTCATAGGAGCGGCGGATCACCGCCCCGATCTCCAGGTTCCAGTCCACCTCGGCGTCGATCGACTGGACCTCGCCGACCTCTTCCAGCTCGGATATGAACTCACGCAGGCTGCGCAGGTGCTCGGACTCCGTCACGGCCGTCATCGCCCGCAGGTGCCCGAGCGTCAGCGGCGTCTCGCGGACCAGCAGCACCAGACGGCGCCGCTCCTTCAAGGTCACGTCCGCCGCGCGGGTGAGCAGGTTGTCGCCGTTGGAGTAGGCGATCGCCGACAGGGTCCTGATGGAACACGGCGCCACGACCATCCCGGCGGTCCGGAACGATCCGGAGGCGATCGCCGCGCCGATGTCCGCCGGCCGGTAGGAGACGTCGGCCATGGCCGCGAGGTCGCGGGCCGGCCGAGCGCCTGATGATGGCGCAGCCGCCACTGAGCCGACAGATCCGCGACCTGGAGCGCGAGCTGGGCGTGACGCTCTTCCGACGACGGCCGGCCGTCCACCTGACCGAGGCGGGACAGGTGTTCGTCGCCTCGGCGCGCAGGATCCTGGCCGAGGCCGACCGCATGGTCGAGCAGACCGTGTCGGCGGCGCGCGGCGAACTCGGCACCGTGCGCGTCGGCTACATCCACTCGGCGGTCTTCGACACCGTGCCACAGCTGGTCGCGGCGATGGCCGAGTGCTGTCCGGGCGTCACCGTCGACGTCCACGAAGGCTGGAGCCCGGCGCTGGATACCGCGCTTTCAGCTGGTGAATACGACCTCGTACTCTCGCGCGACATCCCTGATCGCCCGACCTACCAACGCGAGTTGCTACGCACGGAGCGCCTCGTCGCAGTGGTCTGTGAAAAACCATCCCCTGGCCGAGCGCGGCGAGGTCGCGTTGCGGGAGCTCGCCGGGCAACGGCTGTGCCACCCGGCGCGCCGCCTGGCGCCCGGCCGCCACGACTTCATGATGAAGGCGTTGGAAGCGACCGGAGAGCGCTTCGAGTACTGGGAGAGTCCGGTCCACGGCCTGGGCCACCTCGACCTGAGCGACAAGCGCAGCTTCGCGCTGGTGCCGGCGAGCGTGGCCGGCCGCGGACCGATCGGCACCGCGCCCGTCGCGATCAGCGACGATCTGCCCACCCTCGACCTGCAGCTGGTCTGGCGGCGGGACAACGACTCCGCCGCGCTCGCGGTGCTGATCGGCGCCGCGCGGGATCTCGCGCGGCGCTACGGATGGTGCTAGATCGCGCGGTACGTACGAATGCTGATACAGCGTTCGACGTTCGCGTGATCGCCTTGTCAGGAGTTGGAGTACACGCGGCCCGGGGTGATCAGGACGGCGGTGCGCCGCTCTTCGAGCATGACGCGGTCGTAGGTCGGCCAGTCGTCGTGAGTGCCGCCGGCGGCTGTGAAGATCGCGCGCAGAAGGAGTCGGAGTGCTTCGCCGTCGATGCCGGCGTAGGGGTCGTCCGGGCCGATGAGCTCGGCGGTCCCGTCGACGGTCGCCCAGTCCCAGCCGGTGCGGGCGGTGAGGGTGGCGTGCGGGCGGGCGCGCAGGTGAGTCAGCTTCCTGCTGCCGCCGATCGCCACGTACGCGGCCACGTCGTGGCCGAGCGTCGGGTGGGCCAGCACCCCGGCGTTGACGAGGGAGGAGTGGATCGTGTCGTCCGCCCTCAGCGTGGAGGCGATGCACAGGCCGTGGTCTCCGGCGGCGACCCGGGCGAAGTCTGCAAGTTCAGTCACGTCTGGAGCTAACCACAGCGGCGCGGGCTGGGCCTTGAAGAGGACGTCGGCGCTGGTCGGAGGTGGCGGCTACGCGAGTCCGGCCTTGTACGCCAGGATCACCAGCTGCACGCGGTCGCGGGCGTCGAGCTTGGCCAGCAGGTGCCCGATGTGGGTCTTCACCGTCCCGGTGCTCACGTACAGCCGCTCGGCGATCTCGGCGTTGGTCATGCCCTGGGTGATCAGGGTGAGGACTTCGCGTTCGCGGTCCGTCATCAGTCCGATCACGCGGTCCCGCTCGGCTCCGGCGGCCTCGGCGACCTGGCCGGGCTCGGGGCGCGCGGCGAACTCGGCGATCAGGCGTCGGGTCACGCTGGGTGCGAGCAGCGCCTCGCCGGACGCGATCACCCGGACCGCGGCGAGCAGGTCCTCCGGGGGCGTGTCCTTCAGCAGGAAGCCGCTGGCGCCGGCCCGCAGAGCTCTGTAGATGTAGTCGTCGAGGTCGAACGTGGTGAGGATCAGCACCCGCGCCCGCCCTGCCGCGACGATCTGTCTTGTCGCCTCCAGGCCGTCCATGCCGGGCATGCGGATGTCCATCAGCACCACGTCGGGGAGTTCACGCCGCGCGACGTCGACGGCCTCGGCACCGGATGCCGCCTGACCGACCACCTCGAAGCCGTCGGCGGCGTCGACGATGCCGCAGAACCCGACACGGACCAGGGCTTGGTCGTCGACCACGACGACGCGGATCGCGCTCACGCCGCCGCCTCGGGCTTGGCGGCGGCCGGCAGCGCGACGCCCGGCTTCCCGGCGCCTGGCAGCTCGGCATCGGCAACGTCCACAGCCTCCGCGACCGGCAGCAGAGCCCTGACCCGCCACCCACCGCCGGGCAGCGGCCCGGCCTCCAACGTCCCGCCATAGAGCCCGACCCGCTCGGCCATGCCGACCAGCCCGTGCCCGCCACCGCCGTCGCCCCGGCCACGACCGCCGTCCACCACCTCCAGCACCAGCGCGTCGGCGCGGTACTCGATCAGCACCCGCGCCGCGCCGGTGTGCGCGTGCTTCACGACGTTCGTCAACGCCTCCTGCACGATCCGGAACGCCGACAGCTCCAGCCCCGCCGACAACTCCCGCGCCGGCCCCTGCACCCGCAGCTGCACCGCGACCCCGGCCTCAGCCGACGTCGCGACCAGCTTGTCCACCTCGGCCAGGCCCGGCGCGGGCGCCAGCGGAACCGCCTCGCCGCCGCCGACGCCGCCCTCGCGCAGCACCGTCAGCAGTCCCCGCATCTCCGTCAACGCGTCCCGACTCACCGATTGGATGGCGGCGAGCGCCTCCTCCGCCTTGCCGGGAGCGAATCTTCCGTAGCCGGCCTGGACGTTCACCACGGCCATGCTGTGGGCGATGACGTCGTGCAGCTCGCGAGCGAGTCGGATCCGTTCCTCGGCCAGCTCGGCCTTCAACGTGTCGGCCTGGTGTTCCCGGAGCGCGGCAGCGTAGGCCCGGTAGCGGCTGACCGCGTAGCCGACGGCCCAGGCGGTGGTCAGTCCGAGCGTGGCCAGGACCAGGTTGTTCCACAGTTCCCGCGACCCGAGCTCGGTCAACTCCGCACCGATCAGCCCCAGCACCAACACGCCGAGACCTAACGGCGGCCGCAGTATCGCCGCCGCTGTGTAGGTCACCAGCAGGCCGAGCAGCATCACCTGGAACCCGGCCAGGTTCGCGATCGTCAACTGCCCGGCGACGAAGACGATCACCACCCACGCACCGAACACCGCGACCGCGCTGCCCAGCGGACGCCACCGCCGCAGTGCCGCTGCCGCGCCGACCGCCACCACGCACGCCAGCACCGTCGTCAGCTGCGCGACAGACGGCTTCCCATAGCCGCGGTGATGCGGGTCGTACACGCGGTAGGCGTCCATGACCCGGGGCCAGGTGACCACCGTCAAAGCAGCAGCGAACACGGCATCCAGCGCCATCCAGTGACGGCGCCGGAGCCGCCTGGTCAGGGGTGGACGCGGGGCGTTGCGCATTTCCCCAGCGTATCGACGGTTCCGTCGCCCGACATCGGCCGAGCGACCTACTACTTCCGACAGAGATCCCCGGCCGACGCGCGCGGGATCTCTGTCGGCGGTCGGAAGACCGGGCTCGCGCCGACGGGCAGCGTGGAGGCCGAAACAAACGACGCCAGGCTCGGAAGGAGCCGCTGATGATCGAGGTGGAGAACCTCACGAAACGGTACGGGACGACGGTCGCGGTCGACGGGCTGTCGTTCACGGTCCGCCCCGGACGCGTCACCGGCTTCCTCGGGCCGAACGGCTCGGGCAAGTCCACGACGCTGCGGATGATCCTGGGCCTGGACGCCCCGGCCCGGGGCCGCGCCACCATCGGGGGCCGCCCCTACACCGCGATCCGCAAGCCGCTGCTGCAAGTCGGGGCGCTGCTCGACGCGAACGCGGCACATCCGGCGAGGTCGGCCGCCAGCCATCTGCTGGGCATCGCGGTCACCAACGGCATCGGACGGCGCCGGGTGAAGGAGGTGCTGGCGCAGACCGGGTTGGAGAAGGCGGCGCGCAAACGCGTCGGTGGGTTCTCGCTCGGAATGAAGCAACGGCTCGGGGTCGCCGTGGCGCTGCTCGGCGATCCGCCGATCCTGCTGTGGGACGAGCCGGTGAACGGCCTGGATCCCGAAGGCGTGCACTGGATCAGGTCCCTGATGAAGACGCTGGCCGCCGAGGGGCGGACGGTGTTCGTCTCGTCGCACCTGATGAACGAGATGGCCGTCACCGCCGACCATCTGGTGATCATCGGGCGGGGCCGGCTGATCGCCGACGTGCCGACCGCGGATTTCCTTGCCGAGAGCGCACGTTCCGACGTTCTGGTCCGGAGCTCGCAGCCGGCCGAGTTGGCCCGGCTGCTGGCCGCGGCAGGCGGCAAGGTTGGTGTCACGACAGGCACCGGTGAGGACGGAGCGCTCGCGGTCACCGGCTTGGATGCGGCGGCGATCGGGCGGATCGCCGCCGCGCACCGGATCGGCGTGCACGAACTCACCGTGCGGCAGGCGTCGCTGGAACAGGCGTTCCTCGATGCCACCAATGCCGCAGTCGACTACCGGGCCGCCGGACAGCTGACCGCGAAGAAGGAGAACTGACATGCCAGCCGCGTTGACGACCCTTGCTGCGCCGACGACCAGGGGCACGCTGGCCGCGGAGTGGGTGAAGCTCCGCAGCGTCCGCGCCACGTATCTGACCACGCTGGTCGCGCTCGCCGCCGCGCTGTTCATCGGCTTCGCCGACTACCAGAACGCCGCCGACGCCTGGGACGGCTGGGACCAGGCCGAACGCGCCGCCTTCGATCCCGTCCGCTACGGCTTCTCCGGCGCGTTCTACCTCGCCGTGCTGGCCATGGGTACTCTCGGCACCCTCGCCGCCGGCAACGAATACGCCACCGGCCAGATCCGCAGCACCCTGACCGCCGTGCCTCGCCGTGGTCAGGTACTCGTCGCCAAGGCACTCATCGTCGGCGGCGTCACCCTCGCCGTCGGGGAGGTGCTGGCGTTCGGGACCTTCGTGCTCGGCCAGAACGCCCTGTCCGCCAAGCACCTGGACGTGTCCCTCGACGACCCCGGCGTGGCGCGCGCCGTCGTCGGCTGCGGCGTGTTCCTGGCCGCGATGGCCCTGATCGGCCTGGCACTCGGGTTCCTGATCCGGCGCAGCGCCGGCGCGGTCGCCGCGCTGTTCGGGCTGTTCTTCTTGTCGCCGATGGTCTTCGGTGTGTTCGGCGACGGTCCGCAGAAGTTCGGCCTTCAGGCGGTGTTCGAGGGTCTGAGCACCACCGCCGCCGGTGCGGACATGTCGACGCGGCCGGATGCCGGGATGGCGTATGCGATTCTCGCGGGGTATGTGGTGCTGGCGCTCGGGTCCGCTGCCTATTTCCTGAAGCGGCGGGACGCCTAGACCTGAGTCGAGCCGACATGCACGATCTCGCTCTGCCACTGTCCGCGTGGCTGCCGGTGCAGGGTCCAGTAGTGCTCGGCGACCAGCGCCGGATCGGAGTCCGTGCCCGCGACCATGTGGCAGTCGACGGTGACGGTCGCGACGTGGACGCCGACGGGCCCGTACTCCTCGTCGAGCAGCTGGGTCAGGGTACGTATGCCCGCCTTCCCCAGGGACAGGCTCGTGTATCGGGCGTCCGGCCGGGGCATGCCGCCGGTGAGCAGGATCGTGCCGTGGCCCTGCCGTGCCATCTCCGGCGCGATGTGGGCCGCGCTCCGCAGGGCCCCCACCACGTTCACCGTCCACGCCTGCTGGTGCTGTGCCGTGTCCAGTTCGCCGGGCCGGTCCTGCCGGATGATCGCCGCGTTGTAGACGAGCACGTCGGGGACGCCGTATGCGGCCACGGCCGCGTCGAGGGCCGCGCGCAGGGCCGACTCGTCGGTGCTGTCGGCTTGCAGTGGCAGGGCTTTGAGACCCTCGCCGTTGAGCGAGTCGGCCAGGTCCAGGACGCGAGGGCTGCGCGCGACCAGCGCGACCGGCATGTCCTCGCGCGCGAACCGCCGCGCCACCGCGGCCCCGAGGCCCGGCCCCGCACCGATGACGACTGCTCCTGCCATGGGAATCTCCTCATCTCGCCTTGTGTTGGGTGGCTCGACGTTAGGACCTGACATCCATGTGAAGTACAAGGCTATGTGACGGAGGTCACACGTGCAGATCGGGGAGCTCGCGGACCGCACGGGGGTCGCGCAACGGCTGCTGCGCTACTACGAGGAGCGCGGGCTGCTGACACCACGGCGCACTGGAGCGGGCCACCGCACGTTCGAGGAATCCGACGTGCCGCGCGTAGAAATCATCCGGGCCCTGCTCGCGGCTGGGCTGAACACCGCGATGATCCGCACCGTGCTGCCGTGCACCGAATACCGGGGCGGCCGGCTGGTGCCGATGTGCCCGGAGATGCTCACCCATCTGACCGGGGAACAGGATCGGCAGGCGGCGACCATCGCGCAGCTGGAGCGCTCGAAGGAGGCGATCGACGGCATTCTGGCTGCGGCACCGCCTGAGCTGACCGACACCGTCCGGCATGCTGAGCTGCACGGCGAGCCTCTGTGAAGGGACCCGGCCGTAATGGACTTCCTGGGCCGATGGCGACCCCACGGATCAGGCCGAGCAAACCTTCTGGACCATGGCGCTGAACAACGTGGGCCGCATGATCTTCATGAAGGGCTGATCACTCGTGGCAGGGGTGCCGGCGGCTGCTGCGCGGGCGGTGAACCGCAGGAGGCCCCAATCGGCTGTCCAGGTTCGAGGGGCGGTGCAGCTGGGGAAGTGCACGTGGATCGTCGCGGTGCCGCTGCGGCCGGGGGCCACGGTCAGCGGTGTGTCAGTGCTGGTGACGGTGATCTCCGGCGACTGGGAGATGATGCCGTCCACGCTCCACGGCACCTCGCCGAGGGAATCGAAGGTGAAGGTGAGATCGAAGCCGGGGCCGGTGCTCACGGTATGGGGACGTTGGGTGGTGTCGACTGAGGCCACATACACGTTGTCCGTCGCGGATGCGCAGTGTGCGGCCTGTTCGTGGCTGAAGACATCCCAGGTGTGGCCGGCAAGCGGCGATACGTAGATGTGGCGTATGTTCGTGTCCTGCGGGGAGCCGACGCTGTAGCGGATCGTGATCGGCAGGACGGGTATCGAGTCGCACGTGAACGGCAGCGTCATCGGCAGGGACAGTGCGCTGCCTGCGGCGATCGTTCCGGGTGGCCAGGCCGAGGTGGTGCCGATGCGGGCACCTGAGCCGTCGAAGACGTCCGCGGTGACGATGTCCAGTTGGGACGCGGCGCCGTTGGCCAGCTCCAGTCCCAGTACGGCGCTGCCGGCGCCGGCGTCCGACGTCAGCGTCGTCCCGGTGATGCTGACCTTGGCGAGGTCGGCGTTGACTGCGACATGCGTCGGCTGCGGACTCGGGATCGGGGTCGGGTGATGAACCCGTGGCGTGGGCCATGCGACAACGGTCAGGGCCGCCACCGCGGCCAGCGCGCCGGCGATGCGCAGGCCGCGAGGCAGACGCCTGATATGCCAGGGCCGCCGACCGTCGGCGCCGATGGTCTCGCGATCGGCGGCTGCGATGCGGGGGCTGTCACCGGGAAGCACCGCATCGTCGTCGATCAGCTCGGCGACCAGCTCGAAAACGGGTTCGTCGTCGGCGGGGTCCGGCTCCCCGGTCGGATGCTTCGATCCCATCGCCCCATTGTCCCGTCCTAAGGGAGCCGGCCGCCAGGGGTGCGCTCAGTAGTAGATGGGACCGAGCGCGCCACCACTGGCGATGAGCGGGTCGCCGTTGAGGGCCACGCTGAGCGGGCTGGCCAGGAACGCGACCACCGCGGCGACCTCGTCCGAGGTGACGATGCGGCCGATGGAGATGGACGCGGCGAACTCGCGCTGGACCTCTTCGAGGGTCAGCCCGCGGGCCTCGGCGTTGGCCGCGAGGGCCTTGGTGCCGGTCTCGGTGCTGGTGGCGCCGGGGTGGACGACCGTGACGTTGACGCCCTGCGGGCCCAGTTCGTCGGCGAGGTTCTTGGTCAGCGCGGCCACGGCGACGTTGCGCACGGATCCGACGACCGAGCCGGTGCGGCGCGCGGCGGTGCCGCCGATGTTGATGATCCGGCCCCAGCCGCGGTCGACCATGCCGGGCGCGAACGACCTGGCGCAGCGCAGGTAGCCGCGCACCTTGACGTTGATCTCCTCCTCCAGCGCCGACTCCGGGATCACGCCGGGATTGGTCCGGGCCGCGTTGTTGACCAGGATGTCGACGCCGCCCAGCCGCTCCTCGGCGGCCGCGGCCATGGCGGCCACCGAGGCGTCGTCGCCGGTGTCCGCCGCGATGCCGATCACGCGCGCGCCGGTGGCGGCGGCGAGCTTGGCCGCCTGCTCCTGCGCGGCACGGCCGTCACGACCGACGAGCGCGACGGCGGCGCCTTCCCGGGCCAGGGCCGTGCCCACCGCCAGGCCGATGCCCCGGCTGCCGCCGGTGACCACGGCCCGCTTGTCGTTCAGTTTCAGGTCCACGGTGGGTTCTCCTTGCCTAGTGCCAGTCCCACCGGATGCCGACGATGCCCGGCGGGACCGGGTCGACGTTGATGTGCACCGCGTGGTGGCCGGTCATCGGCAGCTCGTGCTCGACCGCGTCCCGGTACGCGAAGCAGGCGACGGGCAGCCGCGCCGGGTCGAAGCGGACCTGGAGCGCGTACTGGCCGGCGGGAAAGCGGAACCCGCGGTGGAAGTCGCGGCACTCGACGGCGGCGCGATCCGTGACCGCGTACCGGATCAGGTGGGTCTGGTCGGGGCGCAGCGTGAGGTCGAAGAGCAGCTCGGCGACCAGCAGCCCGGCCTCGGCGTCGCGGCGGACCCGGCCGACCCGGCAGTTCTCCAGCGCCTCGACCTCGATCCGTGCGATGTCGGCGTCGGGGTCGGCGTCGACGATGGCGACGTAGCGGTCGACGCCGTCCTGGTGAGCCCGCAGGATCTGGAAGTTCTCGCGGCGGGGCGAGCAGCCCTGGCCGTCGATCCAGACCTGTTCGTGTTGGGCGGCGATGTGGAGCTTGGTGTCGGCGACGGTGCCCAGGGACGCGAGCAGGTCCGTCAGCGCGGCCCAGGTGGGGAGGATGTGGCGGTACTCCCGTGAGCCGGCCGGCAGTCCCACGCCGTGCCCGCGCGGCCGGGGCGGTCCGAGCAGGACCATCAGGGAGTCCGAGGGCAGCCCGAGAATGTCTTCGAGGACTGAGACGGCGCGCAGCGACGAGGGGCGCTCCGGTCGGCGGCGGCCGTTCTGCCAGCAGCTCAAAGTCGCGATGCCTACCCGGACACCGCGTTCGGACAGACGGCGCTGGAGGCTGTCCAGCGAGAGGCCGCGCGTGGCGACGGCGGCGCGGAAGGCCTCGGCGAACGAGCCGGTGCGCAGGGCGGTGGCGGTGGTGGGCGAACCGGTGTGAATGTTCACAGTGAGACAGGCAACTGCGGTGTTCAGGAGGCTGTCAAGGTGTGCTGACCGGGGGTTGGCCGGACGTTCACACCGGTCCGGGCTGTGAACCGCCGCGACCGCCTTCACCGTGTCGCCGCGTCGGCCGTCGAGGCGCTGTTCCCGCTGGTCAGGGCGGATCTACGCTCACGCCACCATCCACCCGGACGGACTCGAGAGGAGTCCCGCGTGTCCCCCACACTTCACGCCAAGCGTCCCGGACGGTTGCGGTCCGCCGTGATCGCGACGGCGGTGGCGTTGCTCACCGCCGTCGCGGTGCCGGCTTCGGCAGCCACCGCCAACCAGCTGAACCTCACCATGCAGTCCCAGCAGTACTCGAACTGGTGCTGGGCCGCCTCCGGCAACACCGTGGCCGCGTTCTACGGCTACAACTACTCGCAGAACCAGTTCTGCGACATGGCGTTCGGCAACTCGCTGAACGCCTCGTGCTCGAACTCGCAGGCCTCGCTGGCCGACGACCAGAACGCGTTCCAGCAGATCGGGATATCGCCGGGGAACTACGTCACCGGCTACCTCTACTACTCGTCGATCATCCGGGAGGTCGACGCCGGGCGGCCGGTGATGGCCCGGATCCAGTGGTCGTCGGGCGGCGGGCACATGGAGGTGCTCTACGGCTACGACCAGAGCCGGGGCTGGGTCTACTGGGGCGACCCGTGGCCGTCCGACGATCGCTACAACTGGGGCTCCTACAACTACTACGTGAGCAACGGTTCGTTCTCGTGGACGCACTCGCTCGACTACATCGGCGCGTGAGGAGGCAGCAGACGATGAGACTCATCATGACCGCTGCGGTGGCAGCGATGACGTTCGCCATGGGCGGCGTCGCCCACGCCGACGCGGCCGCCGCTCCAGCAGTTCCCGCAGTTCCCGCAGTCCCCTCCGCCACCGACGTCGCCGCCGCCCGCGACGCCGCGACCAGCGCGCTTCCCACCGTCGGCCAGTTCTTCGCCTCCGGCGGCCGGAAGCCGCAGGGCGACGCCCGACAACTCGCTGCAGCAGCCGTTGCGGCGGCACCCCGCATCGACAGCACAACCGTGCCGGTCTACTTCCTCGCACCGGCCTTCGTCGCGGACACGTCGTCCTCCGGGACGGCCACGCCCGTGGCGCAGCTGTCCTTCATGGCCACCGACACCGTGAGCGCGAGCGGTTCCCACGCGTCCGTGTGGACGGCGCGGGTCGGCTCGGCGGGGTGGAAGGTCGTCAACATCGCGTCGGGCTCGGACGAGACCACGTACACGGCCCAGGCCGCACCGGGCGCCGCCGTCTTCGAGGAGCCGCAGATCGGCGCCTGGTACCAGGTGGTCGGCGGGCGTGTCCTGGCGCTGAACCAGACCGCGCGCGAGTCCGTCGGAAGCGGGGTGTCCCTGGCGCGGTACCACCAGCTGGTCCGCACTCGGTACGCCGACAAGATGCCCGGCAGCGCCTACGACAAGGCGGGGCGCGCGGGCGGGTTCCAGCCGCAGGCTCCGAGTCAGGGGTCGTCCACGAACACCGCTCCGCTCGCCGCCGGCCTGGTGCTGGTCGGGTTCGGGGCGGCCGGTGTCGGGGCGGTGGCCTGGCGTCGGTCGAGAGCACAGCGAGGCTGATCAGAACTCTGATGCCGCTCGGCGCCCTGCAAGGCGTCGGGCGGCATGCCGGCTGCCGCGGCTCAGTCCTCGGCCGCCTGCGGCTCGCTCGCCGCGCCGGGCTCCTCCCCCGCCGCACCACGCATTGCCAGCCCCTTGATCTCGTGCGTCAGGCCGTACGCCGGGCCGCCGATCAGCTCCCAGGTGCGGGCGATGCCGACCAGGAAGAACACGATGACCAGGGTGGCCACGGTGTCCACCGCGTCGGTGTCGCCGGGCTTGGCGATGATGGCCAGGCCGTAGCAGAGCTGGAAGACGAACGCCGCGCCGAGGGTCACCACGAAGACCACGTCACGCCGGTACCGCCAGGTCAGGGCGTGGGCACGCACCATCGAGATCGCCGAGCCGGCGACGAACATCAGGCCGATCACGGCCACGATCAGCGTCGTCCAACCGACCTTGGTCCCCGGCAGGATCGCGAACAGCGACACGGTCAGGGCGTTGGTGAAGGCGGTCAGGGTCCCGGAGGCGCGCAGGCGGTAGGTCCGGGCGTCGACGTGGTCGACGAGCCGGTCGCCGGAGACCGAGATCGCGACGAAGAGCAGGCCCACCAGCGCTCCGGCGACGCTCGCGGACGTGGCGAAGAACTCGTGCAGGTCGGGGGGTGTCACCGGATGAGTTTATGGGGGTGGGCGAAAAGGCGGCGCTGTTGACCTGTGTGTGGGTG
>NZ_JAACYW010000184.1 GCF_015356825.1 Catenulispora rubra
CCCCCGCCCCCGGGCCGCAACCGGGCGAACTCGCTGATCAACCGCCGCGTCACCCCCGGCGCCAGCAAAGCTTCCCCGGCCGCCACCACCCGCACCGCCTCGAAGAGCCGCTCCGCCGTCGCGTCCTTCAACAGGAACCCGCTCGCCCCGGCCGACAGTGCGTCGTAGACGTAGCTGTCGAGATCGAACGTCGTGAGGATCAGGATCCGCGGCCCCTGCGCACCCCGCGCCGCGGCCTCCGCGACCACCCGCCGCGTCGCCTCGATCCCGTCGGTGCCTGGCATCCGCACGTCCATCAGCACCACGTCCGGCCCGGCCTCCCGGCACAGCCGCACCGTCTCCTCGCCGTCGGCCGCGGTGCCGACGACCTCGAAGTCCGCCTGCGTCGCGAGCAACGCCGCGAACCCGGTGCGCACCACCAGGTGGTCGTCGGCGATCACGATGCGAATCGGTGCCCCGCTCACAGCGCTCTCCTGTCAGAGCCAGCAGATACACCAGCAGCCGAATCGGCGGCAGAACCAGCAGGCAACTCCGCCTCGACCAGAAACCCGCCGGTCGGCGAAGGCCCTGCCGCAAGCCGTCCGCCGACAGCCGCAGCCCGCTCCCGCATCCCCGCCACCCCGTGACCTCCGGTAGCTGTCCCCGGATCAGCGACCTGACCCGCCTGCACACGCTCCGGCCCCGGCCCGCTGTCCCGGATCCGCAGCCGCAACACCTCCGCCGTGAACCGCAGCTCCACATCCACCGGCGCCCCCGGAGCATGCCGCCGCGCGTTCGTCAGCGCCTCCTGCGTGATCCGGTACGCCGCCAACTCCACCCCCGGATCCAGCGCGGCCGGCGCCCCGGACACGATCAGCCGCGTCGTCGCCCCCGACGTCAGCCGCGCCGCGTCCACCAGCACCAGCAGCTGGTCCAGCCCCGGCTGCGGATGCCGCTCCGGCTCCTGCTCCGCCGGACCCGCGTCCTCCCGCAGCACCCCCAGCAGCCGCCGCATCTCGGTCAGCCCGGCGCGCGCCGTGTCGCCGATCGCCAGCAGCCGCTCGGCGCCGGCCGCCGGCATCCCGGGGGTGGCCAGCCGCGCCGTCTCGGCCTGGACCGCGATCATCGAGATGTGGTGCGCCACCACGTCGTGCAGCTCCCGGGCGATCCGGGCCCGCTCGCCGCGCGCCGTGTGCTCGACCAGCGAACGCGCCACAGCCTCCCGCGCCGCCTGGTGGACGCGCGCCTCGGACCGCGCGTGGGCGGCGTTGCCCGCGAACGCCGCCGCCGGGGCCAGCGCCGTCAGCAGGACCGCGACCACCCCGGCATCAGAACCCTGCGACATGCTCAGCGCGATCACCGGGAACGGCGCCGACAACCCCGCCGCCGCGAATCCCGCCCACCGCCGGGCCCGCGCGTTGCCGAACGCTTCGGCGGCCCACCCCAACCGGAACATCGCCACGACCACCGCCACCGCCGACCCGGCCGGCAGCACCCCGGTGACCGTCAATGCCAGCACTGCCGCAGCGACCACCGCCGTCGCCGCCCCGAACGGGCCCAGGAACGCCGACGGCGCCGTCGCGCACAACGCCAGGAACAGCGACGTCAGCAGCACCAGCGACGACTCGGTCCGGTGGTGGACGATCCCGCGCCCGACCGCCTCGACGACCGCGGCAGCGGCGAGTACCGCCGTCGTTGTCGTGGTCCCACCACCGCGTTCCTGAAGCACGCCGCCTATTCTGATCGACTCCCCACCCCGCGCACCTCCCCCGCGCCGGGGACCGACGTCCCCTGCGCCGGGGACCGACGTCCCCCACGCGGGGGACGCCCGAGACCACTCCCACGCGGGACGATTCCCTGACCACCGCTTTCCTAGCCTTCAGGACATGACAGCGATGACAACCAGGACCGCCGCACCACCGCCCGCCATAGCGGTGCAGGCCCTCCGCAAGCGCTTCGGCGCCACCGCGGCCCTCGACGGGATGTCCTTCGACGTCGCCGCCGGGAAGGTCACCGGCTTCGTCGGTCCCAACGGCGCCGGCAAGACCACGACGATGCGCGTCGTCCTCGGCCTGGACACCCCCGACGAGGGCCGGGCGCTGATCAACGGCGTCCCCTACGCGAAGCTGCGCAGGCCGCTGGGCCACGTCGGCGCCCTGCTCGACGCCGCCGCGCTCCAGCCCGGCCGCAGCGCCCGCAACCACCTGCTGTGGCTGGCGCACTCGCAGGGCCTGGGCGCCAAGCGCGTCGAGGAGGTCGTCGCGCAGTCGGGCCTGGGCTCGGCGATCCGCCGCAAGGCCGGCGGCTACTCCCTCGGCATGCGCCAGCGCCTGGGCATCGCCGCCGCGATGCTCGGCGACCCGCCGGTGGTGATGCTCGACGAGCCCTTCAACGGCCTGGACCCCGAGGGGATCCTGTGGATCCGCGGCTACCTGAAGGCGCTGGCCGGCGAGGGCCGCGCGGTCCTGGTGTCCAGCCACCTGATGAGCGAGCTGGAGGGCTGCGCGGACCACCTGGTCGTGGTCGGGCGCGGGAAGGTCATCGCCGACACCGGCGTCGCCGACCTGATCGCGCGCTCCTCCGGCGGTCGCGTGATGCTGCGGACCGCCTCGCGCGCCGAGGCCACGACGGCGCTGGCGAAGGCCGGCGGGACCGTCGCGGTCACCGGGCCGGACACGCTGACCGTGGACGGCGTGGCCGCCGAGGAGGTCGTCAGGGTCCTGACCGCCGGCGGCGTGCCGTTCGCCGAGGTCTCCGCACACCGCGCCTCCCTGGAAGAGGCGTACATGGACCTGACCCGCGACTCCGTCGAGTTCCGCGCCGCGACCGCGCCGGAGGTGGCGTGATGCCCGGCCGCGACAGCTTCCTGTACCTCGTCCGCGCCGAGTGGACCAAGCTGCGCACGGTGCGCGGCTGGGTGGTCGGGCTGGTGCTGGCCGCGATCCTGACCGTCGGGCTCGGCATGCTCGGCCCGCTGGGCAGCCAGATCGCCTGCGACCACGTCAACGGCGCCGCCACCGGCTCCTGCCACGTGACCGGGCCGCCGCACGACGCCACCGGCCAGGAGGTCGACGACGAGTCCACCTTCGTGCACCGCACGCTGACCGGCGACGGCACCATCACGGCCCGGCTGACCGCGTTCGGCGGGAAGTACTTCCCCGACGGCGGCGGCCCCGCGGACCCCACCGCCGATCCGACCGCCGGGATGGCCGACGGGCTCCAGCCGTGGTCGAAGGCCGGGATCCTGGTCAAGGACGGAACCAACTTCGGCTCCGCCTACGCCGCGGTGCTCGCCACCGGAACCCATGGCGTGCGGATGCAGTACGACTACACCCACGACACCGCCGGACCGGCCGCTTCCGCCACGGCTGCTTCCGCTACAGCCGCCTCCGTCACGGCCGCCACGCCGCGCTGGCTGCGCCTGACCCGCGCCGGCGACACCCTCACCGGCTACGCTTCCGCCGACGGTGCCGCCTGGACCGAGATCGGCACCGCGCACCTGGCGAACCTGCCGCGGAACGTCGAGGTCGGCGTGTTCGCCACCTCGCCGGACTTCGCGGTCGTCAAGAATTCCTTCGGCGGCTCCTCGACCAACGCCGGCCCGAGCCTGGCCACCGGCACCTTCGACCAGATCGCGGTGACCGGACAGAGCCCCGGGGCCTGGACCGTCCCGGCGGTCGGCAGCGCAGCCGCGGCCGACGGAGGCCCCGGCGCCGCACACGGACCCCAGGCCGTGGCCGGCGCGGTGCCGAGCGCGGGCGGCGGCTTCACCGTCACCGGAACCGGCGACATCGCCCCGTCGGTGCCGGACGAGGGCCAGGGCAAGACCCCCGAGAGCTCCCTGGCCGGCACCTTCGGCGGGCTGATCGCGGTGATCGTGGTCGCCGCGCTGACCATGACCTCGGAGTACCGGCGGGGCCTGATCCGCACCTCGCTGGCGGCCAGCCCGCGCCGCGGAAGGCTGCTCGCGGCCAAGGCCGTGGCGCTCGGCGGGGTGTCGTTCGTGGTCGGCCTGGTGGCCGCCGCGATCGCGGTCCCCGGGGTGCGCGCCGTGGAGCACAGCAAGCGCATGTACGTGTACTACGCCTCCACGCAGGCGGAGATCCGCATGGTGATCGGCACCGCCGCGCTGCTGGCCGTCTCCGCGGTGCTGGCCCTGGCCGTCGCCACCATCGTGCGGCGCGGGGCGGCGGCCGTCGCGGCCGTGATCGTGGTGATCATCCTGCCGTACCTGCTCGCCGTGGCCTCGGTCCTGCCCGCCGGCGCCGCCGAGTGGCTGGCCCGCGTCACCCCGGCCGCGGCCTTCGCGGTACAGCAGACGGTGACCGCGTGGCCGCAGGTCAGGGCGTCGTACACGCCGACGAACGGGTTCTTCCCGCTCTCGCCCTGGCTCGGCCTGGCAGTGCTCTGCCTCTACGCGGCCGCCGCCTACGCCGTCGCGCACCGGCAGCTGCGCCGGAGGGACGTGTGAACGCGTTCGGCGACGCCCTGCACGACGCCCTGCACGCCGAATGGACCAAACTGCGTACCGTCGTCGGCAGCGCCTGGCTGCTCGCCGCAGCCGTCCTGCTGACCGTCGGGCTCAGCGCGGCCTCGGCGGCCACAGTGACCTGCGACGGGACCCGCTGCGGCGAGGACCCGGCGAAGGTCGGCCTGCTCGGCGTGCTGGTCGGGCAGGCGGTGGTCGCGGTGCTGGCGGTGCTCGCCGTGGGGGAGGAGTACGGGACCGGGATGATCCGCGTGACCTTCGCCGCGATGCCCCGCCGCGAGGTGGTCTTGGCGGCCAAGGCCACGGTCGTCGCGGCCGTGACCGCGGCGGCCGGCGTGCTGGCGGTGCTCGCCTCGGCGCTCGTCGCGCTGGCGCTGCTCCCGGGGCACGGCTTCACCGCGGCCAACGGCTACGCCGACCTGGCCACCGCCGCGACCCTGCGCGCTGCCGCCGGCTCCGTGCTCTACCTGGTGCTGATCGCGCTGCTCGGCGTCGGCGTCACGACCCTGCTCCGGGACTCGGTCGCCGCCGTCGGGGCGGTGCTGGGGCTGCTGTACCTGTTCCCGGTGCTCGCTCAGGTGATCTCGAATCCGGACTGGCACCGCCACGCCTTGCAGCTCGCGCCGATGCAGGCCGGGCTGGACGTACAGACCACGATCGATGTGGCCGGTCAGCCGCTGTCCCCGTGGCAGGGGCTCGGGGTGCTGGCGCTGTGGGCGTTCGGTGCGCTCGGGCTCGGTGGGGTGATGCTGCGGCTGCGGGACGCATAGCCGATGTAGTCCGGCGCCGATGGAGTCCGGCGGAGTGGGGCAGCTGTCGCAGCCGCCCCGCTCACTCGTCCCGCAGCGTCTCCCGCAGCGTCTCCCGAGCCGCCATCAGCGCCTCCCCGAGCAGGTTCAGCCCGCGCCACGTCGCCGGATCCTGCGCCTTCTCGTCGGTCGCCGCGAGCCCGATGCCCCAGATCCGGTCCACCGGACTGGCCTCCACCAGTACCCGCTCCCGCGTCCCCAGCAGGTACGCCAGCAAGTCCGGGTTCTGCCGGAACTTCTCCACGTTCCCCGCCGTCACGATCGCCAGCCGCTCGGCGGTCCACGCGTCCTCATCGAACCCGGTGATCATCCGTCCGAGGTGCTTCACCTCCTGCGGATGCCCGGCGGCCACGATCTTCGCGGCGGCCTCCTCGTCCCCGAACAGCCGCGCCTTGCCCCACATCATGTAGTGCTCGGCCGTGGCGAACCGGACGCCGTCCACCTCAAACGGCGCCGGGTACCACTGGCTCAGGCACTCCGAGCCCACCACCCCGGCCTTCTTCGGTGTGTGTCCCCAGAAGAACAGATACTTGGTCGCCATGGCTTGATCCTCCCGCATGCCGCCGAGACAAGTCACCGGGTTTGGAGTTCACTGGAGATCATGGCAACAGACTCCGAATACGCCCCCAGCCCCCGTGACTACGTCCGCGAGACCGTCGACCTGTACGAGTCGACGGACGGCGCCGAGGGCAACACCATGCAGGGCCGGCCGATCATCATCCTGACCACCACCGGGGCCAAGACCGGCAAGGTCCGCAAGACGCCGCTGATGCGCGTCGAGCACGACGGCTCCTACGCGGTGGTCGCCTCGATGGGCGGCGCTCCGACGCACCCGGTCTGGTACCACAACATCGTCGCGCACCCCGAGGTCGAGCTGCAGGACGGCGCCACGCGCGGGCAGTACCTGGCGCACGAGGCCACCGGCGAGGAGAAGACCCAGTGGTGGGCCCGGGCCACCCAGACCTGGCCGGACTACGACAACTACCAGACCAAGACCGACCGGCAGATCCCGCTGTTCGTGCTCACGCCGCGCTGAGCGTCGCTCCGGCGGCCGCGCAGGTCGCGGCCGCCGCACCGGTAGGCTGGGGCGGGTGGACAAGGCGCACGGCGACCCGGTGATGACGGACGCGATAACGCAGGCCCAGCAGCTTCAGCAGGTCGAGCAGATCGAGCAGGTCTCCGGGATCGAGCAGGCCCAGCAGGCTCTCCAGGTCCAGCAGCTCGAGGCGACCCACCAGGTCGAGCAGGCCCAGCAGACCCGGCCGACCCCGCACACCCCCGAGCGCCACGCCCGCCACGGCTTGATACGCACCTTCCACCCCCGCCGCGGCCGTGCCAGCACCACCCAGGCCGACGCGCTGACCAGGCTCTGGCCGCTCTACGGCTACACCATCCCCGATCCGCACCACGAGTACCACACCCCCCAATTCGCCCCGGACGCCGCCTTCGACCGTGCGGCGCTGTTCGGCCGAGGCGCCCCGCTGGTGCTGGAGATCGGCTGCGGCATGGGGGAGGCGACCGCCGAGATGGCCGCCGCCGACCCGGACCGCGACTACCTCGGCGCCGACGTGCACACCCCGGGCCTGGGCAACCTGATCGCGCTGGCCGAGGCGCGCGGCCTGGCGAACGTCCGGGTGGCCCGCGGCGACGTGCTGTTCCTACTGCGCGACTCGATCGCGCCCGGCTCGCTGGCCGCCGTGCACGTCTTCTTCCCCGACCCCTGGCCCAAGGCCAAGCACCACAAGCGCCGCATCATCCAGCCCGACACCGTCGCCCTGATCCGGGACCGGCTGGAGGTCGGCGGGGTCCTGCACTGCGCGACCGACTGGGCCGAGTACGCCGAGCAGATGCTCGAGGTGCTTCAGGCCGACCCCGGCCTCCGCAATCGCTACGACGGCTACGCCCCGCGCGAGGCCGTCGGCCGTCCCCTGACCGGCTACGAGCGCCGCGGCCTGCGCGACGGCCGCCCCATCGCCGACCTGGTGTTCGAGAAGGTCGGGCGCTGAGAATCGGATATCGGGGAACGGGCGCCGGCGCGGCGTCCACACCACCACCGGAGGGGATCAGGACTCGGATTCCCCTTCCGCTCCGTGTTCCCCTCGCTACATTGAGTGTGTGCAGCAGATCGCTTCCCGGACCCCGGTAGACGCCGAGATAGCCCGCCTCGCGAGCCTCATGCTGGCCCGCACCGACGAGTTGACGGACCTGGTGCTCAACCGGGTCGCCGAGGAGTTCCCGCTCTACATCGGCATGATCGAGCCCGACGCGCTCCACCTGACGATCAAGGACCACATCCACTTCGCCTTCGAGCCGATCACCCGGTACATGCCCCCGGACTCCCGTCCCGCGGCCACTTCCGGCCGCGACCGCGCGATGGAGGGCATCCCGCTGACCGTCATCATGGACGGCTACCGGATCGCCTTCACCGTGCTGTGGAACGAGCTGGCGACCACCGCGGACTCCGTCGGACTGTCCACGAAGGCGGCCCTGCGCGCGGCGTCGGAGGTGATGGACACCCTCGACGCCTTCACCCGCGAAAGCTCCGCGGCGTACAAGGAGGAACTGCGCTACCAGGCCCGCCGCGAGGAACAGCAGCGCGCGGCCCTGGTGCAAGCCCTGCTGGAGGGACGGCTGGACGACACCAACGTCTGGGAGGCGGCCGAACTGCTGCGCCTGCCGACGGTCGGCCCGTACGTCGTCATCGCGGCGCGCGTCGCCAACGCCGGCGAATACGGCCTGCCGCACATCGAACGCGAACTCGGCGGCATGGGCATCGACTCCGCCTGGCGCCTGATGCACGACGTCGAAGTCGGCGTCGCACACTTGCCGAGGGCCGCGGACCAGTTCGAGCTGATGGTCACCGCCCTGGCGGCCGAGGGCACCGGCCGCGTCGGCGTCAGCCCGCCCTACGACCACCTGCTGTCGACGTCCCAGGCCATGCGCCTGGCCCGCATCGCCATGCGGGGCGCCCAGGAACGGCGCACCGTCGTCGTCTTCGGCCGCGACCCGCTCTCCGCCGCCGCCGCGAGCGCGCCGGACATCATGCCGCAGGTCGCCGACTCGGTCCTCCGCGGCCTCGACGGCCTCGCCGACGAGGACCGCACCCTCCTGCTCCACACCTTCGGAGCCTGGCTCGACTCCGACGGCTCGGCCGCCGAGGCGGCGAAGCGCCTGTTCGTGCACCCGAACACGGTCCGCTACCGCCTCCGGCGCCTGGAGGAGCGGACCGGCCGGCTGCTGGCGAACCCGCGGGCGGTGGCGGAGCTGAGCCTGGCGTACGAGATCGACTGTGCGCTGGTCGCGGGGATGGGGTCGGGGAACTAGGCCTTCATCGTGGTGGTTCCCGTGCGGCATCGGCATCGGCATCGGCATCGGAACCCCGGATAGTCGGCCTGTCACATTCCTCACCGAAAACCGCGTGGTCCCACGGATACCAAGTCCGCGGGTCTTCTCTAACGTCTGAGGCGGATGGCCACCGACGGGGTGGTGGCGCTCCATACTCAACGTTCTGGGGGGATCCGTCATGATCAAGAAGAGCAAGACCAAGACCAAGACCGTCGTGCGGCTGGCTGGTGCGACCGTACTCGCTGCCAGCCTGGCGGCGTGCAGCAGTAGCGGCGGCAAGAACACCGCCGGGGTGGGCCCGGGCTTCCCGGCCCGGCCGAACCCGGGGGCCGGGGCCACGTCTGCCACGGCCGCGCCGTCACCCACGCTGCCGGGAGTGGCGGTGCGCATCTTGACGTGCGGGGACTTCCCGGTCGCGGACGTTCAAACAGCGGTGCGGCAGATCGTCCCCACCGCGGTCGTGACCCGTCCGAGCGATTCGCCGGAGTCCACCGGCGACAAAAACGGCCAGCTCGAATGCGACTACACCGTCGCGACGCCGGGCACCGACACCAGCAGTGCCAACCGCGGTGAGGTCAACCTGCTTCTGAAGATCGGCGACACCGTGCAGGACCAGGGCGACTATCCGGACTCGCTGGATTTCGACTACCCGCTTCAGGCCCACGACTTCACCTCGAACAAGGCCGACCAGAAGGCCAAGGACACCGGCGCGCAGGTGGATGACGGCAAGCCGCTGTACCGGGACGTCTCCGAGAAACTGGGCGACGACGCCTTCCTGGAGGACTGGCCGCACTTCCAGAGCGACGGCACGCAGACCGACTACACGATCGACCTGTTCGTCTTGCACACGCCGCGGCCGACGGGGTTCGAACTCGACCTCTCCTACACGATGGCCCAGCTCGACCCCAACCAGCCCGACAAGTCACTGGATGCCGCCATCCGCGACGACACCAAGCGGGCCCAGCTGGTCACCGGCGTCGGAAAGGTGCTCTTGGCGAAGATCCCGACCAAGCCGAAGCAATAGGGCTCCCGGTCGGGGCACGGCGGCGTCTGCGCGGCAGCCAGTCTGCGGCTGAGCGCCTGCGGCACCGGCGGCTCGCCACGGTCTGGTCGGCAGGAGGCCCCGCTTTGTCTCCCGACACGGAGGGTGAGGCCGCGGGCGGCCGGTGTGGGCACTACCGGACCGCCCGCTCCCGTCACCCCTCCAGGAACGCCAACAGTTCGCGATTGAACTCGGCGGCGCGGGTGACGATCAATCCGTGCGGCGCACCTTGCATCCGCACCAGCCGGGAGTCGGTGACCGCCTCGGCGATGCGGGCGCCGGTGGCCTCCAGCGGCAGGACGGCGTCCGCCTCGCCGTGCACGACCAGCGTCGGGACGGTGATGGCGCGCAGGTCGTTGCGGAAGTCCGTGGTCGCCGCCTGGCCCAGGGTCTCCATCGCGCCCCGGTGCGAGGCGGCGGCGGCCAGCATGACGACGCGGGTGTGCAGCGGTTGCGGCATCACCGGTCGCGCCCCGGAGGTGCGGCTGACCTCGAAGAACCTGGTCGCGAAGCGGTGCAGGAAGCTGACCCGGTCGTCGGTCAGGCAGCGCTGGTACTCCCGCAGTTTGGCGTCCTCCAGGAACCCTTCGGGGTGCGCGTCGGTGCGGCGCAGGTAGGGCCCGGCGGCCGAGACCAGCGCCAGCCGCGCCACCCGCTGGTTGCCGAAGCGGCTCAGGTAGCGCACCGCGGTGCAGGCCCCGGAGGAGAACCCGACCAGCGTCGCGTCCCGCAGGTCCAGGTGCTCCAGCAGCATGTGCAGGTCGGCGGCCAGGGTGTCGGGGTCGTAGCCGCCGCGCGGCTTGGCCGAGGCCCCGAACCCGCGGCCGTCGTAGGCGACCACCCGGTGCCCGGCCGCCAGCAGCTCGGGGATCTGGAACTCCCACTGCCCGACCGACAGCGGCCAGCCGTGGATCAGCACGACCGGACGGCCGGAGCCCCGGTCCTCGTAGTGGATGTCGACGGGAAGGTGGTTCTCCTTGTCGACCGTCACCCGCGCCATGTTTCCGCACCTTTGTTTCCAGTTGCCAGGGCCGGGAGCATCCCGTCCCACTACTGAAAATGGTCGCGGAAAGTGGCGCACAGGTCACTGTTCTGATGCACATGACTGGAGGCCCGCGGTTGTGGCCGGGGATAAGGGGGGCCGACGCCCCACCGCACGCGCCCGGGGTGCGCATGTCAGCGCCGGGCCGTAGCCTGCCGACTATGGGTTCTGCCGAAGCGCACGTGGAAGCCGGGGGTCGCAGCGTCCGGATCTCCTCACCGGACAAACTTCTTTTCCCCGACGCCGGCGTTACCAAACTCGACCTCGCCACCTACTACGCCAACGTCGCCGACGGCCTGTTCCGCGGCCTGGCCAGGCGCCCGGTCGCGCTGAACCGCTTCCCCGACGGCCTGGGCGGCAAGTCGTTCTTCACCAAGTCCGCGCCGAAGGGCTTCCCGGACTGGGCCTCGACAGCCCGCGTCACCTTCCCCAGCGGCCGCACCGGCGACGAGGTGTGCGTCACCGAACCCGCCACCGTGCTGTGGACGGTGCAGATGGGCACGCTGGAACTGCACGCCTGGCCGGTCCGCGACGACGACACCGACCACCCCGACGAGCTGCGCATCGACCTGGACCCGCAGCCCGGCACCGGCTTCGCCGAGGCGGTGGAGGTCGCGCGCCAGGCGCAGGCGCTGTTCGAGGAGCACGGCATCCGGCCCTTCGTGAAGACCTCCGGCGGTCGCGGCCTGCACCTGCTGGTCCGCATCGAGCCGCGCTGGACGTTCGTCGAGGCCCGCCGCGCCGTCATCGCCCTGGCCCGCGAGCTGGAACGGCGGCGCCCGGAGCTGGTGACCACGTCCTGGTGGAAGGAGGAGCGCGGCGAGCGCATCTTCATCGACTTCAACCAGATGGCCCGCGACCGGATGACCGTCGCCCCCTACTCCACGCGGGCCCGCCCGGACGCGCCGGTGTCGATGCCGGTGCGCTGGGCCGACCTCGGCGACGTGGCACCCGGCGACTTCACGGTGCAGACCGTCCCGGACCTGCTGGCCAAGAACGGCGACGCCAACGCCGAGATCGACGACGTCGCGCACAGCCTGGACGCGCTGCTGGAGATGGCCGACCGCGACGAGAAGGACCGGGGCCTGGGCGACCTGCCGTATCCGCCGGACTTCCCGAAGATGCCCGGCGAGCCCAAGCGCGTGCAGCCTTCCAAGGCCCGCAACGACCAGGAAGAAGGGAGCTGATATGGCAGGCGACGCTGCTAACCCCGTCCTCGACCTGCCGGTGCTGCCCCCGGTCGAACCGATGCTGGCCAAGTCCGCGGCCAAGGTCCCCACCGGCGACTACCTCTACGAGCCGAAGTGGGACGGCTACCGCTGCCTCGTCTTCCGCGACGGCGACCACGTGGTCCTCGGCAGCCGCGGCGGCAAGGAGCTGAGCCGCTACTTCCCGGAGCTGGTGGAGTCGCTGAAGGCGGCGCTGCCCGCCAGGTGCGTCGTGGACGGCGAGATCGTGGTCGTCGTGGACCACCGACTGGACTTCGACCGCCTCAGCGACCGCATCCATCCCGCGGCCTCTCGCGTGAAACTGCTCGCCGAGCGCACCCCGGCCTCGTTCATCGGCTTCGACCTGTTGGCCCTGGCCGACCGCGACCTGACCGCCGAGCCGTTCACCGCCCGCCGCTCCGCACTGCTGGAGTCGGTGGCAGAGCACGAACACGTACATGTCACCCGCGCCACCGACGACCCGAAGCTGGCCACGACGTGGTTCCAGCGCTTCGAGGGCGCGGGACTGGACGGCGTGGTCGCCAAGCCGGCGCAGGGTCCTTACACACCCGGCGAGCGCAGCATGGTGAAGATCAAGCACGAGCGCACCGCGGACGTGGTCGTCGCCGGCTACCGGCTGCACAAGACCGGCCCGATCGTCGGATCCCTGATGCTCGGCCTGTACGGCGAGGACGGCGTGCTCAACTACGTCGGCGGATCCAGCGCCTTCACCATGGCCCGTCGCAAAGAGCTGATCGACGAGCTCGCGCCGTACGTGGCGGCCGAGGGCGAGCCGCATCCGTGGGTCGATGCCGCCGACGGAGGCGGAGGCGAAACAACGGGCGCCGACGGCGACGACGCGCACCGCCGCCCCGGCACCCTGAACCGCTGGAACGCGGGCAAGGACGTCTCGTTCATCGCGCTGCGTCCGGAGCTGGTGTGCGAAGTGCACTACGACCAGTTGCAGGGCGACCGGTTCCGGCACAACGGCCGCTTCGTGCGCTGGCGGCCGGACCGCGACCCGAAGTCGTGCTCGTACGAGCAGCTGGACGTGCCCGCCGCCTACGACCTCGCGGACGTCTTCGGGTAGCGCACAGCACGACCGCACAGCACGACCAAGACTCGACGCAGATCGCAGAATTCTGCGAGCATGACCCAGTGCGCGATGGCCCCCTCCTGTTAGCAGCAAGCGACCTGCATGTCGGTCACGAGAAGAACCGTCGTCTGGTGGAGGAGCTGCGGCCCCGCACACCGGGGGACTGGCTGCTCGTCGCCGGCGACGTCGGCGAGTTCTTCGCGGACGTCGAGTGGACGCTGCGTCTCCTGGCCGACCGCTTCGAGCAGGTGATCTGGGCCCCGGGTAACCACGAACTGTGGACGCCGAAGCAGGACCCGGTCCAGGCCCGCGGCCAGCGGCGCTACGACTACCTCGTCGAAATGTGCCGAGGCCTGGGAGTGGCCACCCCGGAGGACCCGTATCTGCGCTGGGAAGGCGAGAACGGGCCCCTCACCATCGCCCCGCTGTTCGTGCTCTACGACTACAGCTGGCGTCCGCCGGGGGCGGCGACCCGCGAGGACGCGCTGAAGGCGGCGTACGAATCCGGCGTGGTGTGCACGGACGAGTTCCTGCTCGACCCGCACCCCCACACCGACCGCGCCGCCTGGTGCCGCGAGCGCGTCGCCCTGACGGAGAAACGGCTCGCGGAGTGCGACCCGGACGCGCCGCTGGTGCTCGTGAACCACTTCCCGCTGGTACGCACCCCGACCGACGTACTCCGGTACCCGGTGTTCGCGCAGTGGTGCGGCACGGACCTGACAGCGGACTGGCACGTCCGCTTCCCCACGGCCGCCGTCGTCTACGGCCACCTGCACATTCCGCGCGAGACGGTCTACGACGGCGTGCCGTTCTTGGAGGCCTCGTTGGGGTATCCGCGGGAGTGGGGCAGGCGGGGCGCGGATCCGGTGATTTTGAAGGAAGTCTTCCGGTCTGTGGCCAAGTAGCAGACGTGGACTCAGCACCCGAACCATACTTATGTCACACAAGAAGGCCTTTGCGGGGAGGGTGTCGCGTGCGGATCGACCTGTCGGTACAGGGTGGCGAGCCGAGCGGGGAACTGGCTGAGCTGGCGGACTGGCTCGCTCAGGAAGACGAGCTCCGTGGCCTGGTGAAGCCGGCGCCGGCGGTCCCGGTCCCGCGTGAACTGGGGGTGTCCTCGGACGTGCTGGTGGCCGCCGTCGGCAGCGGCGGCGCGATCAGCGTGCTGGCCGCGTCCCTGAAAGCGTTCCTGGCCCAGCCGCGCCGCTCCGACGTGACGATCGTGCTGACCGCTCCGGACGGACGCCGGGTGGAGATCGACGCCAAGCGGGTCCGGGACGTGGAGGCGTTGGTGCGCCAGGTCTGTGCCGACGTGGAATGAACGGCGAGGTGGAATGAACGACGTGCGCCGAGTGGACCCGGCTCGTTCCCGGATCGTCCTGGTCGGCGTGGAGTCGTACACCGACGCGGTCATCCCCGACGAGCCGGCGATCGCCAACAACGTCGCCGATCTCACTGAGGTGCTGACCGATCCGGCCTTCGGCGCCTTCGACTCCGAGCATCTGCTGGTCGCACCGGACGGCGCCGGAGTGCAGGACGTCGGGAGCCTGCTGCTCACCGCCGCCGCCGAAGCCGAGGACCTGCTGCTGTTCTACTACGCCGGCCACGGGTTCCCCACGACGAGCCGGGCCGAGCTGCACCTGAGCCTGGCCGGCACCGGAATCGACCGGCTGGCGTTCACGGCTCTGCCGTTCGACGCGGTGCGGGATGTCTTCCTCCAGGCGCGGGCCCGCAGCCGGGTCGTCATCCTGGACTGCTGCTACAGCGGCAAGGCGATCGGCCGGATCCTCGGCGACGCCGACGTGCCGGAGCCGCTGGACATCGCCGGGACGTACACGCTCACCGCGTCCCCGGCCACCCGGCCGGCGAGCGCGGCCCTGCCCGGCGAGCGGCACACCGCGTTCACCGGGCGGCTGATCGAGCTGCTGCGGACCGGCAACCCGGAGGCCGGGCCGGACCTGAGCCTCGGCGACATCTACCGGCACCTGCGGATCCGGCTGCGCGCCGACGGGCTGCCCGAGCCGCAACAGCGCGGCACCGCGACCGGCGACCGGCTCGCGCTGACGCCGAACCCCGCCTACGTCAAGGGCAGGGCCGTTCCGGTACGGAGCCCGACGTACAAAAGGGTGGTGCGGCGCAACGTCCAGCCGGCGCCGGTGCCGAAGGATCTCCGGGCGGCGTTGGAGAACCGGTACCCGAAGATCCGGGCGGCTGCCGTGGAAGTACTCGCCGAGTGGCTGGACGACGCCGACCCCCGCCTGGTCCGGGCGGCGCGCGAGGAGCTGCTGAAGATCGTCGAGTTCGACCGCCCGGAGGTCGCGGACGTCGCACGCGTCGCGCTGAGCCGTCAGCGCGTCTCCGGGGCCGTACTGGCGGTACCCGTCCCCGCCGCGGATAGAGCGGGTACCGCCGAACTCCCCGAACGCCGGATCTTGCCGGTACCCGACCGCACCATGGACACCGCCGAGCTGCTGGCACGCCAGATCGCAGCGGCACCGTCGAGGGCTGAGACACTGGCCGCGGTGGCGAAGGCGGTGGCCGCGATCGACCGGCCCCGGGCCGCCAGGCTGGTCGACGAAGCCGCGATGACCGCCCGCAAGATCAAGGACGATCTGACGCAGGTCGAGCTCCTGGTCATGATCGCCGAAGCGGCGTCCGCCTGCGATCCCGCCCGGGCCTCGGAACTGGTCGGCGAGGCCCAGGCGATCGCCCGCGCCATCCTCGACGAGTCGTCGAAGGGCTGGGCGCTGGCCGCGATCGCCGAAGCGGTGGCCAAGAACGAACCGAACCGGAGCGTGGGGATCGCCCGCGGCGTGGCTGACGCGCCGGCGAAGATCTCCGCCCTGGTCAAGGTCGCGTCGGTGATCGCCGTGAACGACCCGGACCGGGCTTCGCGGCTGCTCGGCGAGGCCGAGGCGATCGCCCTGGAGTCGATCGAGGAGTCGGCGCACGTGCAGGCGCTGACCACGGTCGCGACGGCGATGGCCGCGCGCGATCCGGAACGGGCCTCGATCCTGATCGACACGGCCGAGACGGTCGCGAACGCCATCGCCGACCCGGCGGCGAAAGCGTCCGCGCTGGCCGAGATCGCGCAGGCGGCGGCCGCGAGCGATCCCGACCATGCCGAGGCGATCGCCTACGCCATCACCGATCCACGGCCGCAGGCGTGGGCGTTGACCATGATCGTGGAGGCGGTGGCGGCGAGCGATCCGCTGCGGGCCGGGGCGCTTGCGCACGGCATCTCCGACGCGCCGTTGAAGGCTCGGGCCCTGGCCAAGTCTGCGGAAGCACTGACGGCGAGCGATCCCAACGAGGCGGAGAGCCTCGCCTACACCATCGCCGACGAGTCCTGGAAGGCGCGGGCGCTGGCCATGGTCGCCGAAGCCGCGTTCCTCGGCGATGCCGACCGCGCCGCGCGCCTGATCGGCGACGCGGAGCGACTCGGACACGGCATCACCGACAGCTCGTCGAAGGCGTGGGCGCTGACCGAGATCACCATGGTGCGGCTGCGGCTGTGTTCCTGAGCGGATCAGATGCCGGCTGCCCGCCGAAAACTGTTCTATCGTCCCGGTCGGGCGGCGTCGGCGTCGGCGTGGGGCAGGGCGTCGCGGATCAGGTCGCCAAGAATCATCCGGCTGTGCTGGTCAGCCGGAGCCGGAGCCGGAGCCGGTCCCGGGCGTCGCGGATCACCCCGCCAAGAACCCGTCGACCACGCCCACCAATTCCGGCGAAGCGAACACGGTGTGGTGTGTGGCGTTCGGCAGGATCGCCAGCCGATGCCCGCCCTCCGGCCGCCCCGCGCCGTCCCACCCCGCGTCGCGCAGGCCGCCGCCGAGCAGGGCCCAGAAGTCGGCGATGTGCTGCATCGAGTACATGTCGGCGTCGGCGAACACCAGCTGCGTCGGGACCTGGATCGCGCGGATCTCCTCGGAGTAGTCGAAGGGCTGCTTCAGCCAGTCGCCCATCTTGCCGACCAGCTGCCCGAAGTCCTCCGGACGCGGGGCCGTGCGCTGGTAGAGGTCCCACATCGGGGTCTGCTTCATGAACTCCGCCGACTCCGGCGACATCTGGCGCTGCTGGACCCGGACCTCCTCGAAGAATCCGTCCTGGCGGAACGGGAACGACACCACGATGAGCCTGCGCACAACGTCCGGGTGCTGGATCGCGCAGCGGAGCGCGGCGCCGGCGCCGAAGGAGTAGCCCATCACGTCCGCGCGCCCGAGGCCCAGGTGCTTGATCAGGGCGGCCACGTCGTCGCCGAGCGTCTCCACGCGGATCGGGCGGTCGACGTCCGCGGTGCGCGCGTGGCCCTGCAGGTCCGCGGTGATGACGCGGCGGTTCGCCGACAGCGCCGGGAGGACCGGGGCGAAGTCGTCGGAGCCGAGCAGGCCGCCGTGCAGCAGCACCAGCGCCGGGTTGTCCTCGGTGACCGGGGCGTCGCCGTGCTCCTTGTAGTACATCGAGATGCCGTTGACGTCGGCGTAGCTCATGATCGTGCCCTCTCCTGGTCCGGCGGCTGACCGGTGTCTTTCCGGTTGTCTTTCCGGTTGTCTTTCCGGTTGTTTGTCCGGCTGTTTGTCCGGTGTCTACGCCAGATAGGACGACGCGCGCCCGGCGAACTCATCGCTGCCGCGCGGATTGTTCTGACGCTACCTTGATCGCCATGGAACTGCGCCAGCTCGAGTACTTCGTCGCCGTCGCCGAGGAGCTGCACTTCGGCCGCGCCGCCGACCGGCTGCACATCGGCCAGCCCGCCGTCAGCCAGCAGCTGCGGCGCCTGGAGCGCGAGCTCGCCGCGGAGCTGTTCGACCGCTCGCCGCGCCACGTCCGGCTCACGCCGGCCGGCGAAGCGCTCCTGCCGCAGGCCCGCGACGTGCTGGCGGCCGTGGCCCGGGCCCGCGCCGCCGTGGCCGACGCGTCCGGTTCACGTCCCGCTCCTTTGCGCATCGGCACCAGCTCCGGGCTGGGGGAGCGGCTGGAGCTGGTGCTGGACGAGCTGCTGCGGCTGGCCCCGGACCTGCCGGTCGAGCTGGTCATGGCCGGCCCGACGCCCGAGCGCCTGGACCGCGTCGCCGACGGCAGCCTGGACGCCGCCTTCGTCCGCGGCGCGGTGCCCGACGAGGGCCGCGGTCTGCGGGTGGTGCCGTTGTGGCGGGACGAGGTGGTCGCCGCGGTGCCGGCCCGGCACCCGATCGCGGACGCCCCGCACGCCACCTTCGCCGCGCTCGCACCGCTGGGCTTGCGCCTGACCGAGCGTCGGAACAACCCCGCGCTCGTCGACCTGATCGTCGGTGCGTTCCATGCGGCCGGCTGCGAACCGACATCGTCGAAGCCCTACACACGCCTGGGCGACACCCTGGCCGCGATCGGTGCTGACGGCACCAGCTACACCGTCATGTACGCCGCGCGCGCCGACCAGATCCGCAACCGGCGCGTCGCGTTCCTGCCGTTCGAGCCTCCCGGGCTGGGGCTGATGACGCATCTGGTGGTCAGCCGGTCGCGGCCGACGGCGCATTTCGGTCTTCTGATGCAGGCCTGCGACTCTGCGGCCGACGATCAGGAATCGTGATCGCAACCAGTCCCGGTCGCGTCTGGTTCGTGGTCTCGGACTGCGGTGAACTTGATCTCGCAAGGGGAACGGACCGGAACCGCCGGAACCGCCCCGTTCGCGAAGGAGACCACCATGCCGAACATCACCATCCAGCAGATGCCCAAGACCGCCGAGCAGAAGCGCGAACTGGCCGCCCGCATCACCGACGTCATGGTCGACGTGTACAAGGCCCCGGCCGAGACCGTGCACGTCTGGTTCCAGGAAGTCACCACCGAGGACTACGCCGCCGGCGGCCAGCTGATCGCGGACAAGCTCGCGAAGAAGTAGCGCCGCCTGCTAAAACGGTCCCCATGCGGATCTACATCAGCGCGGACATGGAGGGGATCACCGGGCTCGTCGACGCCGACGACGTCCAGCCCGGCGGCCGCGACTACGAGCGCGGGCGGCTGGCGATGACCGAGGACGTCAACGCCGCCGTCCGCGGCGCCGTCCGGGGCGGCGCCACCGAGATCCTGGTGAACGACGCCCACGGCCCCATGCGCAACCTGATGGTCGACACCCTGCACCCGGCGGCCCGCCTGATCCGCGGCAAGCCCAAGACCATGGGCATGATCGAAGGCCTCACCGGCGCCCACGACGCCCTGGTCTGCGTCGGCTACCACGCCCGCGCCGGTGCCCACGGCGTCCTGAGCCACAGCTTCATGGGCCACGAGATCGAGGACATGTGGCTCGACGAGCGCGCCACCGGCGAGATCGGCCTGGTCCACGCCTCGGCGGCGGCCCTCGGCGTCCCGCTCGTCGCCCTCACCGGCGACGACGCCGCCTGCGCCGAGGCCACCGACTGGGACGCCGCCGTCGCCACCACCCCGGTGAAGTACGTCCGCAGCCGCTTCGCCGCCGAACTGCGTCCCCAGAACGAGGCCCGCATCGCCATCGAGGAGAGCGTCGCCAAGGCCCTCACCGAGAAGCGCGGCGGAGCTGGATTCGGAACCGGGATCGGGACCGGGACCGGGACCGGGATCGGGACCGGGACCGGAACGCCCAGCGCCGCCACCTCGACCCTGGCCGTGCGCTGGCAGTCCTCGACGGTGGCCGAGACACTGCTCGGCATCCCCGGCGTGACCGCGGTGGACCCGCGCACGGTGCAGGCGATCGGCACGCCGCCGGACCTGTTCCGCCAGCTCGGGGTCTGGATGCGCGTCGCCTCCGCGCTGACGAATCAGCCTCCTTACTGCTGAAATCCCGTTGGCCCCGTCGTTCGCGGCCCGGAATACTCCGTTCATGGACGCGACACAGAGCCCTGAGCTCAATTCACACATCGCCGAGTACTACAGCGAGCACTACGAGGAAGCCGACCGCCTGTCGGTCAACGCCTTCGGACGCCTCGAACGTGAACGCACCAAGCAACTGCTCTTGCGGGAGCTGCCACCTGCGCCCGCACGCATTCTGGACGTCGGCGGCGGACCCGGCGTCTACGCGGCCTGGCTGGCCCAGCTCGGCTACGACGTCACGCTCATCGACCCCGTCCCGCGGCACTGCGAGCAGGCCGCCGGGTACGGGACGTTCGCCGTCCAGACCGGCGACGCCCGCGCCCTGCAGGCGCCGGACGCCTCGGCCGACGTGGTCCTGCTGCTCGGCCCGCTCTACCACCTGATCGATCCGGACGACCGGGCCCGCGCCCTGCGGGAGGCGAACCGGGTGGTGCGGCCCGGCGGGCTGATCGCCGCCGCGTTCATCGGTCGGCAGACGCCGATCCTGGACCTGGCCGCGAAGCGCCGGATCAACGACGACGCCCTCTACGCCCTGCTCGGCACGCTGGACCAGCACGGCGTGAACGACCCCGACAGCGGCTTCACCGTGGCCCATTTCCACAGCGTCGAGCAGATCCGGGAGGACTTCCAGGCGGCGGAGCTGGCCGAACCCAGGCTGTTCGGCATCGAGGGCCCGCTGTTCCCGCTCATCGCCAGCGGATTGGTCGAGGACGACCCGGACTCGTTCGAGGCGGCGCTGCGTGCGGCGCGGCTCGCCGACGACCATCCTGATCTGCTCGCCGCCGGCGGGCACCTGCTGGCCGTGACCCACAGGGCGCTCTGACCCGGAGCAGGTCCCGTCGATCTCGTCGATCTCGCCGATCTCGCCGCGACAGGTCGGGTCCCGGCGAGACAGGTACTGTCAGGACCTGTTTGTCCGCACCTCTCGGTCCTAGCCTGGAGATCATGGACGGCCGAGACGAGTTCCGTGACTTCCTCACCTCCCGGCGCGCGCGGATCACCCCCGACCAGGCCGGCTTGCCCGCCTTCGGCGGCAGCCACCGGCGGGTGCCGGGGTTGCGGCGCGAGGAGGTGGCGCTGCTGGCCGGGGTCAGCGTGGAGTACTACACGCGGCTGGAGCGCGGCAACGCGCGCGGCGTCTCGGAGAGCGTGCTGGACAACCTGGCGCGGGCCCTTCAGCTGGACGACGCCGAGCGGGCCCATCTGTTCGACCTGGCGCGTGCCGCGAGTGCCGCCAGCGCGGGCGGTTTGCCGGCGCGGCGTTCGGCCAAGCAGCAGGTGCGGCCGATCGTGCAGCGCATCCTGGACGGGATGGAGGGCATCCCCGCGCATGTGCGCAACGGCCGTTTCGAGTCGCTGGCGGTCAACCGGATGGGGCGCGCGTTGTTGGCGCCGGTCTATGAGGGACGCCAGCTGCCGGTGAGCTTCGCGCGGTTCGTGTTCCTGGATCCGCGTGCCGAGGAGTTCTACGGCGATTGGGAGCGGACGGCCAACGACATGGTCGCCGCGTTGCGGTCGGAGGCCGGGCGCAATCCGTATGACAAGGCTCTGACGGACTTGATCGGGGAGCTGTCGACGCGCAGCGAGTTCTTCCGGACCCGGTGGGCCGCGCACAACGTGCGGTTCCACAACACCGGGGTGAAGCTGTTCCACCACCCGGTGGTCGGGGAGCTGCGGCTGGCGTACGAGTCGTTGGAGCTGACCGACGGGACCGGGCTGGCGATGAGCGTCTACAGTGCCGAGCCCGGGACGCCGTCGGAGGAGAAGATGGCGCTGCTGGCGAGTTGGGCGGCGACGGTCGAGCGGGAGCGGGATCAGGAGCGCGATCAGGCGCGGGAGCGGGAGCGGGATCAGGACCAGGCGGACCCGCGCTCGGCGGTCTGACCAGCTGTGACGCGGTTCGCGGAGGTTGGGCGGATGTAAGAATCCGCCCGTGCGACGGCGTGCGAACAGTGGCTGAACTTCGCGGCCGAACCGGACATCGATCTTGATCATCGGCGGCTCGGAGCCCAGGCTGGCGGTGGTCTGCTACGTGGTGTAGCAGAGCCTCGCCGTCCCTGCTGCGAACCCACCGGGAGTCCCCACATGACCTTTTCCGCCTCGCGCCGCACGCGACTCAGTGTCCTGGCCCTGACCGGTGTCGCGTCCGCCCTGATCCCCGCGGTGTCGGCGCAGGCCGCGACGCCCGCCGCCGCTCCGGCCGCGCACCTGAAGCTGTTCGCGAAGGCCCCGGCCGGTATGACAAACCCGGACGACATCACCCGGCTGGGCGACCTGGTGTTCGTCACGTACCAGAACAACGCCGGCCCGACCGGCGACCCGGCCGGGAGCAAGAGCGACGTCGTCGCCTACGACCTGCACACCGGCTGCGTCGAGGGGCACTGGACGCTCGCCGGCCGCGTCGACGGCCTCACCGGCGACCCCCGGCACCACCGCGTGATCGCCACGGTGAACGAGGACCTGAACTCGACGCTGTACACGATCACCCCCGGCGAGGGCACCGGCGGCCTCAAGCACTACACCTACTTCCCGAACCCGGCGCAGACCGGCTCGGACGGCGCCAACGGCGGCACGGACTCGGTCGCGATCGGCCGCGACGGCACCATCTACGTCGCGCACTCCAACCCCGACGTCTCGCTGCCCGCGCCGAACAACGCCCCGGCGGTGTACACGATCAAGCTGACCGGCACGACCGCGGCCCTGACCCCGCTGTTCGGCGTGAACGACAAGGCCACGCTCGTCAACCCGGCCCCCGGCGCCCCGAAGAGCGCACCGATGGGCCTGACCGACCCGGACTCCAACAAGTGGGTGCCCGGCCCCGACGGCGGCACCCTGATCCAGGACGCGCAGGCCGACAGCAAGCTGATCTTCGCCACCGACCTGGACGCCAAGCACCCGACGCTGCACGAGCTGGACCTGACGAACGCAACCGGCCCGGCCTCGGTCACGCCGCAGCTGGACGACGTGACGCCGGCTGGGGGCGAGGGGCGGCTGTTCATCGTCGATCAGAAGGGCGGCAGCATCTACACGCTCGCGACCGAGGGCTACGGCCGCGGCGAGCTGTTCGCGGCGCAGCCTGCCCCCAAGTCGGGGGACCTGGCGAACACGCCCGGGCTGAAGCTGATCAACGAGAAGACCGGCGTCGCGACGGCGGTGGCGACGGATGTGAAGCTGCAGAGCCCGAAGGGGC
>NZ_JAACYW010000185.1 GCF_015356825.1 Catenulispora rubra
GTTGGGGGCGGTGTTGGGGCCGGTGGGGGCGCCGCCGGGACCGGTCGGGCTGGAGCCCGGGCCACCTGGGGTGCTCGAACCGCTCGGGGCGCCGGGGCCGCTCGGGCTGGTCGAACCGGTCGCGCCGCCGGAGGGCGCCGAGGACACGCCGCCGTTCGGGCCGGACGTCACGGACGCCGCGCTGTTGGGCCCGCTGGCGCTGGACCCGCCGGTGGTGTCGGTGGCGCTGCCGCCGGTGGTAGTGCTGCCGGATCCGCTCGGCGAGATGACGGGGACCCCGCCGGACGCGCCGGTGCTGGGGAGCATCGCGGAGCCGGTGATGCTGGACGACGAGTTGGTGAGCGGGGTCGCGGTGGAGGAGGAGTGCGAGCCGTGGATGGCGTAGCCGATGCCGATGCCCACGACCGCGCCGAGGAGGACTCCGCCGGAGGCGAGGACCCAGGGCTTCGGCCTCGGGGATGCGGCTGCCACAAGGGAGCCGGATGCTCCGCCTGCCGAACCGCCGGCCGCACCGCCGCTGGCTGCACCGGACTCGCTGGCCAAGATCGCGCCGGAAGCCGCCGCGGTAGTCACGCCGCCTGCTGCCAAGCCACCGGTCGCGGAACTGGACCCGGCAGCACTGCTCGCACCCGCCAGACCCGCAGCACCCGCCGCCGTCTCGGACTCCGCCAGCTCCGCACCGATCGCCAGCCCCGCAGCACCGGCCGCGGCCATGCCGACCACCGTCGCCGCGCCCGCCGAACCCTGCGCCGGCAACTGCTGCGTCTCAGCACTCGACGCCGCCACCTCGGCAAGGGCCGCAGTGACCGCCACTGCACTGGCCGCCTCGATCGCAGCAGCCTGGTTCGCCTCAGCAGCAGCCGTGGCCTCGGCGCGTGCCGCCTCAAGCTCCGCCTCATGTGCGATAGCCGCCTCAGCGAGTGCCGCCACGACCGCTGCGGCAGCCGCCGCCTCGATCACAGTGGCCTGCTTCGACTCGGCGGCCGCGGCGGCCTCGGCGCGTGCCGCTTCAAGCTCAGCCTCGTGTGCGAGGGCCGCCTCGGCGAGCGCCGCTGCCACCGCTACCTCTATCGCGGAGACCTGAGCGACCTCGACGGCTTCCAGTTCCTCGTGGTGCCGCGCCTCGACCTCGGCCACCGCGGCCGCGACAGCCGCAGCCAGCACGACTTCCTCGGCCTCGACGTGGCCCTCGGAGCGGCTCTCGGAGCGCACGGATTCCGACGCGTGCCGCTCCTCGATCGCGGCCAGCTCGGCACGATGCCGTTCCTCGGCCTCGGCGATCGCGGCGGCGACGGCGGCACCGGTCGCGGCGGCGAGCGCCTCCTCGCCGAGCGTGGCGTGCTCGGCCCGCGACGACTCGAGCTCGCCGGCGTGCCGCTCCTCGACGGCGGCCAACGCGGCGGCCGCCGCGACCGCAGCGGCTTCGAGTTCCGCGGCGTGCGCGGCACGAGCGGCCTCGGACTCGGTGCCGTGGCGCTCCTCGGCCTCCGCGACGGCGGCAGCCACCGCTACGCCGGTCGCAATTTCAAGTTCAGCAGTGTGCGCGGCGCGTGCGGACTCCAGCTCCGAGCCGTGGCGCTCTTCGGCTTCCGCAATAGCAGCCGCCACCGCTACACCGGTCGCCGCCGCCAACACCTCCTCGCCGACCGACGCATGCTCAGCTCGCGCAGCTTCCAACTCCGCCGCGTACCGCTCCTCCACCGCAGCCAGCGCCGCAGCCGCAGCAGCCGTCGCGGCCTCAAGCTCCGCCGCGTGGCCGGTGCGCGCGGCTTCGAGGTTCAGTCCGTGCCGCGCCTCGGTCGCGTTCAGCTTGTTGCGATGCCGCTCCTCGGCTTCCGCGACGGCCACAGCCACCGCGGCGCCGGTTGCCGCCGCCAGTGCCTCCTCGCCGACCGAGGCGTGCTCGGCCCGCGCAGCTTCCAGTTCCGAGTGGTGCGCGGCCTCCGCCTCGGCGAGTGCCAGTGCGACCGCCGCTTCCGACGCCGCCACCACCGCCTCGTCGTTCGACGCCGCCTGCGCCGCCTCGACTTCCGCGAGCGCTTGCACCACGGCCGCCGCGATGGCCGCCTCCGTCAGCTCCGCCGTCGCGGCCTGCTGGTCGGCCAGCGCCGTGACGACCGCCGCCTCGCGTTCGGCCGCGTGCCGTTCCTCGGCCTCGGCCAGGGCTGTCGCGATCGCCGCCGCCGACGCCGTCGCGACCGCCTCGTCGCTCACCCGCGTGTGTGTCGCCTCGGCCTCCGCCAGCGCCGCAGCGACCGCCGCCGCCGTGGCCAGCGCGAGCGCCTCCTCCGACGCCGCAGTCGCGCGCGCCTCCGCGTCCGCGACAGCCGCGGCGACCGCCACCGCCGTGGCGGCTTCCGCCTCGGCGACCGAGATCGTGTCGCCCTTGCGCGCGCCGCCGGCCGTCGGACTCACCGCGGGCGTCCACGCGCCCGAGTCCGCGTCCTCGACGCTCCCGGCCAGCGACTCCGACCGCGCCGCGGCCAGCGCCAGCGCCGCTTCGGCGGCCGCCACGCGCTCCGTCACGATCCGCGGCGTCGCCAGCTCCGCGACCGGCTGCGCCTTCAACGCCTCGACGACGTCCGCCATCGACGGCCGCGTGCCCGCCTGGTCCGACAGGCTCAGCGCGAACGTCTCCGCGAGCCGGGAACCGCCACCGAAGTACTCGGTCAGACGCCCGACGGCTATCTCACGCCGGTACGCCACCAACAACGCCGCGTCGCGCGCCGCCGCCCCCGATGCTCCGGACACCACGATGCCCGCCGCGCCCTCGACCTCCGCACCGGCCGCGTCGGCCGCGCCTGCAAGCAGCGCCACGCCGGCCGCCCCGCCGACGGCTCCCGCAGCCCCGGCCGCCGCGGCAGCTCCAGCCGCCGAACCGGCGCCCGCAAGCTCGCCGCGCGCACGCAACAAGTCCTCGTGCACGATCTCCCAGCCGAACACGCCCACATAAAGCAGCCACGCCAGCCCGTACACGTCATCGGCCGCCGTGGCCGCCGCCCCGCCGAACCGAGCCTCCGTCAGGAACCCGCTCGGAGCCTCGACGGCCACCGCGGCCGCGTCACCCTCGAAAGCGAGCCCCATCGCGAGGTCCACGAAGATCTCGGTCCTGCCGCCCACCCACACCGAATCGGTGTGCAGCCAGCCGTGCACGAGCCCGGCGGCGTGCACGCGCTCGAAGACCTCGGCGACGTTCAGCGCGACCGAGCCGACCTCGGCGGACGTCAACGCGCGCTTCATCAGCCGCGACGTCAGGGACGAGCCCTTGTCCTGGTCGTAGACCGCGAACTCGATGTAGCTGTCGCTCTTGTGGATCAGCTTGTGGGAGTGCTGGTCATGGTCGGTGACCACGCGATCCTCGTGCGCGATCCGCTTCTGCCCGGCCTCGCGCACGATCGCGATCGCCGGGTGCTCGACGTGCGTCAGCGCCGCGACGGCGTTCTCCAACCCGCCCGAAGCGGTGATCTGGATCCAGACCCGGCGCCGTCGCACCGTGTCGGAGGCGAGCCACAACTCGCCGACCCCGCGGTGCCACAGCCGCCGGGACAACGTGTAGCGACCAGCCAGGACGATGCCTGCGGAGACTCCCGATATACCTGCCACGGCGGCTAATTGTGCACAGTGTTCGAGCCCTTGCACAGCGCGCGGACAGTGCCCCGAAGCGTATTTTCGTCTAGACGCCCCGGACGTTCACCGAACCGTCTCTCACCTGCGTTCCGTCGCTATCACCACGGCCACTCCGAGCACCACGATCAGCCCTCCGACAACCACGGCCAAGGTGATGGTCTCGCTCAGGAACAGCGCGCCGAGCGCGACGGCCACAACAGGGTTCACATATGCGTATGTTGCGACAGTGGAAATCGGCGCGTTCTTCAACAGCCATACATAGGACGAGAACGCCACAAGGGATCCCGCGCCGACGAGATAGACGGTCGCCCAGACCGAGGTTCCGGTGACGGCGCCGGGGTGGAAGTGCTCGCCGTGCAGCGCCGCCGCGATCGCGCAGCCGATGCCGCCGAACACCATCTGGTACCCCGAGGCCACGAACGGGTCCTTCGGCGGCGTCAGCCACACCTTGGACGCCACCGAGCC
The DNA here is from genome assembly GCF_015356825.1 of Catenulispora rubra. Lineage (GTDB taxonomy): Bacteria > Actinomycetota > Actinomycetes > Streptomycetales > Catenulisporaceae > Catenulispora > Catenulispora rubra. Next base: position 4,093 of record NZ_JAACYW010000185.1, read on the forward strand.
GAACGCCCAGCTGATCGAGGCAATGAGCACGAGCACGACGCCCAGCACGTAGTTGTGCGCGCCGCCGCCCCCGGGCCGCATCAGGACCACGAGCCCGGCGAACCCGATGAGGACGCCGACGAGCATCCGCGCGGTGGGCCGGTCCTTGGCCACCGCGCGCCACACCACGATCCACAGCGGGACGGACGCCACCAGCAGCGCGGACGTGCCGGACGGGATGTACTGCTCGGACAAGACGACGAAGCCGTTGCCGCCGAGCAGGAGCAGCGTGCCGATCAGCGCGGCGGAGGCCAGCTGCCGCCCCGTGACGCGCAGCGCCGACGGCCCGCGACGGATCGCGAGGAAGGCGAGGAGGATCAGGCCGGCGAGGGTGAAGCGGAGCGCGGCAGACGACAGCGGCGGGATGGATTCGATGGCGTAGCGGATCGCGAGGTAGGTCGAGCCCCAGACGAAGTAGACGGCGGCGAGGGCGATCCACGCGGTCGTCGTCATGCGCTGGGTCGGGGCGGCCGGGCGCTTGGGCTTGTCCGGCTTCCGGGTTGCCTGCGCTGCCCCGTCCGAGTGAACGGCGCCCGAAGCGATCGTCATACCCCTGATCCCTTCACGGTCCTGACCATATGCGGCCAGCCTGCGGGATTCACGGGGCAACGACAAGGGCCACTCGCATGCGAGTGGCCCTAGCGGCGTTCGGACGCGGCGTTCTGTGCGCTTCGGCGTCTCATCGCCCCGGCGGATCAGCGCTCCGGCGTGTCATCGCTCCAGCAGATCAGAGCGCCCCGGCGGATCAGCCCAGCGCGCGCAGCAGGTCGGCCAGCAGGTCGTCGACGGACTCGATGCCGACCGAGAGCCGGATCAGGTCGTTCGGCACCTCCAGCGGGGAGCCGGCGGCGCTGGCGTGGGTCATGCGGCCGGGGTGCTCGATCAGCGACTCGACGCCGCCGAGCGACTCGCCGAGCGTGAACAGCTCGGTGCGCCCGCAGATGTCGACCGCCTCCTGCTCGCCGCCGGCCACCCGGAAGGAGATCATGCCGCCGAAACCGGACATCTGCTTGGCCGCGACCTCGTGGCCGGGGTCGTCGGGCAGGCCCGGGTAGTGGACGGCCGTCACCTTCGGGTGCGCGACCAGCGCTTCGGCGATGCGCTGGGCGTTCGAGCAGTGCCGGTCCATGCGCACCGCCAGGGTCTTGACGCCGCGCATGACCAGCCAGGCGTCGAAGGGGCCGGCGACGGCGCCCATGGCGTTCTGGTGGTAGGTCAGGTCCGCGCCCAGCTCCTCGTCGGCCACCACGAGGGCGCCGCCGACCACGTCGGAGTGGCCGCCCATGTACTTGGTGGTGGAGTGCACGACCACATCGGCGCCCAGCGCCAGCGGCTGCTGCAGGTAGGGCGTGGCGAACGTGTTGTCGACGACCAGCAGCGAACCGGTCTCGTGCGCGACGCCGGCCAGCGCGGCGATGTCCGCGATCCCCAGCAGCGGGTTCGAGGGCGTCTCGACCCAGATCGCCTTGGTCTTGCCGGGCACCACCGCGGACCGCACGGCGGCCGGGTCGGACATGTTGGCCGCGGTCCAGCCCAGGCCCCAGCGCGACAGGACCTTGGCGAACAGGCGGAAGGTGCCGCCGTAGGCGTCGGCCGGGATGACGACGTGGTCGCCGGGCACGCACACGGTCCGCAGCAGGCAGTCCTCCGCGGCCAGGCCGGAGGCGAAGGCCAGGCCGAGCCGGCCGCCCTCGATCGCGGCGAGGCAGTCCTCCAGCGCCTTGCGGGTCGGGTTGGCACTGCGGGAGTACTCGTAGCCACCACGAAGGCCTCCGACACCGTCCTGCTTGTAGGTGGAGACCTGGTAGATCGGGGGGACGACGGCGCCGGTCAGCGGGTCCGGGTCCTGGCCGGCGTGGATGGCCAGGGTCTCGAAGGCGGCGTTGGCGTGGGCGTCAGATGCGGGCATGGTCTTTAGGTTACGCGTTCGGGGCTGGACGGCCCGGAGTGGCGGGTGTGGTGCGCGGTGGCGCGGCCACGGTGCGTACGGGGTGCGGCGCGTGGACGACGTGCGGAGCGTGCGTGGCGCGGGTCAGCTTGGCGGCCGGGGCGATCTGGGCGATCCGTGCCAGGGCGGAGGCCGGGCCTTCGGCCATCCGACGTACCCGCCGCCGCTCCAGCAGCCGGGTCCGCTGCCGCACGGCGTACATCAACACGGCGGCACCGATGACGATCACGAGGCCGAACATGATGATCAAGCCCTGCCACGACCCGGCTTCCGCGACACCGTGGTGCGGTCCTGGCGTGCCTATCTCCACCGGCGCGCTGGGGACGTAGGGCGTGTTGTCCCCGGCCAGGCCGACCAGCCCGCGCACAGGGCCGAGCCCGTCCAGCACCCCCGCGATCAGCGAACCCATCGGCAGCCTCCCGAGCCCCGGTCGTATCACCTGAAGAGGACAATACCGATCTTTGCGGACACTGCATCTTGACGTAAGACTGCATTCATCGCACGGGCGCCATAGCAGCCGCGAACGCCCTCAGCTCCCTGTCGGGGTCCGGTCCGGCGGGGACGTAGACGATCTCTGTGACCCCCGCAGCCGCCGTCCTGGCGACGCGTTCGCGAAGGGAGGCCGCGTCGCCATTCCACCCCATCGCGAGGACTCCCGGTCCGGCCGCGGCGACGGCGGGGCGGTCGCGATCCGTGAGGCGTACGAGGTGGCCCTCGTGGACGACCAGGTGGCCCTGTCGGGGTGCCTGCCCGGGTGGCAGTTCCGCCGCCACGCGGGCGCGCCACTCGGCGCTGTCGGTCCAGGGGCCGTCCTCGGTGGGTGCGGACGTCCAGATCACGCGGGGGGCTTGAGATCCACGGCCGTCGCGACGCCCTTCGGCCCCGAGACGGCCAGCCACAAGGGCACGTCGATCGGACGATCGGGGCCCATGCCGGGCAGCTGCATCATGCGGCACGGTCGTCCGTCGACGTTCACGGCTTGGGCGACGACGTCAGAGGTCGGAGGCAGCGCACAGGACAGGCGCAGGCCGGCGGTCATCGCGACGACTCGGCAGCCTGCCACAGCGCCACGGCCGCGCCCCCGGGATCTGCGACGACCGCGATCGACCCGGGCTGCAAGTCCACCCGCGGAGCAGCAGCTTCGCGCCGAGGGCGAGGGCCCGTGAGACCGCCTCGTCCACATCATCGACCGGCACGTAGGGAACCCACTGCGGCATGCGCTCATCGCCGTCGGCCAGCGCTGTGAAGCCGCCCCACGGCTGTCGCGCGTCGCCCAGAAGCGGAACGACGTCCACGGGCCCGGCCGGGCCCTTACCGTTCCCGGCACTCGCCGCCGAGATCACAGTCCTCTGTGGCCTGAGGAACACGCGCGACCTCGAGTAGGCGCCGCGACAGCCAAGATCCGCGGCCGCCGAGACCCACGCAACCTCCCGGGCGGCCGCGCGTCAATGCAGATGACAGAACGTTAATTCGGGAGGGAACGATGATGCGCTCACGCATCGCCACTGCCGCGGTCGCCGCGTCTCTGGTCGCTGGTCTGGTCGCGGGTCTCGCGGCATGCAGCACCACGTCGAAGGCGCCGGCGGGGGGTGCCCCGGCCGGGCCCAGCGCATCGTCGAGCACGACGGCTCCCGGCGGGGGCGCCACGTCCTCGGCGCCGGTCGTGCCGGTGGCGGCGAGTTCGTCGGCCACCACGGCCGAGTCGGGTGCGTCGGGTGCGCAGGGCACGTCGGCCTTCACCCCGGCGCAGCTGGAGACGATGCGGGCCAAGGTCGCGGCCGTGTACGGCCAGGGCTACACCACCGCGACGTCGCACTACGAGCAGCCGGACATCAACCGGCAGGAACTCGCCGCCGACTTCACCGACAAGGCGACGATGGACGCCCTGTTCGGCACCGGAGCCATCGGCTCGAACCGCCCGATGGACTGCGGTACGGCGAAGTACAACGGCATCGTCCTCGGAGCCGTCCAGGCCTCCGGCATCGCCGCGACCATCCCGGTCGCCCTCTACGAGAACTCCAAGGCCGGCGCCGCCGAGATCACCGTGATCGTGGATCCGGCCTCCGGCGTCATCAAAAGCGTGGCGTGCGGCGGCGCGCCGAAGCCGGCGGACTTCCCCGGCGTCGCGCCGCTCGCGGGCTACTACGGGGCGATGGCCTCCGGGAACACCGCGGTGCTCAACGACAAGTCGGACCCGTACTTCACCCGCGCGTTCGCCACGTGGAAGCCCACGGCCACGGACTACGACGTGGCCACGTGCTCCCAGTACGTCCCGGACCGGTGGGCGGTCGCCCTGACCGGCACCTCCCCCGCGGCCAGCACCTGGGACTTCGGCCCGGGAGCGGTCAGCACCCTGCCGAACCGGAGCGACCCGGCGGCCCCGACCGGCCTCTACGCGTCGCTGGCCGTCGACCTCGGCGCGGCCAAGATCGCCCGCGTGAGCTGCTACACGAACCCACTGCCGGCTGACCCCGCGCACCCCGCGACCTCCGTGAACCGGCTGATGGAGACCTACCGCCTGGCCGCGGACCAGAAGTCCCTCGGCGTGGACCCGCAGGCCGCCATCCGCTCGGCCTTCGTCTCGGACGCCGCCTTCACGACGGCCTGGAACAGCACCGGCACCGTTCCGCTGCTGTGCAGCAGCACCGTCCCCGGCTCGGTCGAGACCGCGGACAACTCGACGGGGACCACCTCCGGCTCCAAGATCACCTTCAGCATGGCGACCTGGCGGCAGTGGCACCCGGACAACCCGGGCCAGGAGCTGAGCAAGTTCACGCTCGTCGTGGACGCGAGCACGCTGAAGATCGTCTCGATCACCTGCACCAAGTAGGCGACAGAGCACAAAACCCCGCCGCCTCGCTCACGAGCAAGTCACGAGCAAGTCACGAGCGAGGCGGCGGTGTGTTTGGCGCAGCAACGCGCGCCTCATGCAACTCCCGATGAGCCTGCGCCAAAGACTGACCGGCGAGCCGCGCCCTGATCCCGGCGTCGAAGTTGGGGCACTGCGTGACGTCCTTGTGCCGACAACGCAGCCCGTGACTGATGGCCTCGCGCGCCGCCTGCGCGCGGGCGATCTGCTCGTCGAGTTCTGCGAGCTTCTCGCGGGCGATCCGCTGCCATTCGCCAGCCTCCCCCGCACGTGACGCCATCAGCGCCTTCTGCTCAGCAAGGCTGAAGCCGGCGTCGCTGTAGAGCAGGATCATGCCGACCGCCCTCGTCGCCGACTCGGGATAGCGCCGCTGCCCGGAGACCCTGGCCGGCGCCGGCAGCAGGCCGAACTCCTCGTAGTAGCGCAGGGCCGAGGCAGTGACACCCGTACGGCGCGCCAGCTCGCCGATGCTGAGCAGGGCACCAGGCGTGTTGACTTCAAGTGGACTTGAAGTCTTTGACTTCTGGCCATGAGAAATCGCCATGGGGGAAGAGTCCCACGGCCCCGGCCCCGGCTGGGAACCGCCGCCGCGGAGTACCTGGTCGGACACATCGGAATCGCCGCAGTCCGTGCGCTGGACCGCGACGTCGTCGGCCAGGGTCATCATCCGCACGGCGCGGCCGGCAGCGTCTCCGGCTGGGTCTTCGCACACCGTCCGTCCAACCGGCAGCGGAACCGGTGGGTCGCCTCACTGCTGAACCTCGCGCCGACAAGCCGAGTCCTGGAGATCGGCTACGGCCCTGGCGTCGCGGTCAAGGAACTGATCCGCAGCGGCGTCGGCCACGTATACGGCGTCGACCACTCCACAGTGATGCTCCGCCAGGCGTCCCGGCGCAACGCCGCCGCGATCCGCGCCGGCCGCGTCACCCTGGTCCAAGCGCCGGTCGATCAGCTCCCGACGTCCCTCGACGGCCCCTTCGACGCCATCCTCGCCGTCAACTCCCTCGGGTTCTGGCCGGCGCCTGTCGACCAGCTCATAGAGCTACGCAGACGCCTCGCGCCCCAAGGCCGTATCGCCATCGCGTCACAGCCCCGCTGCCCCGGCGCGACAGCGGACACGTCCCGTGCCGCAGCCACGGAGATCGAGGACCTGTTGCGCAGCGCAGGCTTCACGCAGATCACCACGGAAACCCTGCCCCTCAGCCCGCCGGTGATCTGCGTTCTGGCCTCGGAGTAGATCGGAGTGGATCGGAGACTCAGAACAACGTAGGCGGCCCCACCGGCATCGGCTCCGCCAAAGCCTCCACCTCCGGCACCCGCTGGCGCACATCCTCATGGAACCGCCGAGCCAGCACCGGGGCGTCAGCGTTGTCCGGCGTATGAATGAACACCGTCGGAGAACGCCCCTCCCGCAGCCAATCGGCAGTGATGTCGGCCCACGGCTGCCACCCCTCGACAGTGAGCTCGGCGTCATCGCGCCCGATATAGCGCACAACCGGAAAGCGCGTCAGAGCACGGGTACGGCGCGGAAGCCGCGGCTTCTTCGTCCACGCCTCACGTTCGGCATCGGAGCTCGGCGGGGTTTCGTAAAGCACCGTCGTGTCGAACGGAACCCACTCCGCATCCGCCTCGGTCAGCAGCTTCTCCAGCTCCTGCACACTCTGTGGGTTCTCGAAGAAAGCGGGATGGCGCACTTCCACCGCATAGCGATAGCCCTTCGGAACGCGGCCGAGGAAAGCGGCCAGCGTCGGGAGATCCGCAGGACCGAAAGACCCCGGCAGCTGGATCCACAAAGCGGCATGACGGCCCAGAGGCTCGATCGCTGTGAAGAAGCTATGGAGAGCGCCCTCAGGAGCGAAGACCTCGGGAGCCAACCGTCGTTCGTGCGTCACCGGTTTCGGAAGCTTGAGCAGAAAGCGAAAGTCCTCCGGAGCCTGCGCGGCCCACATCTCGACCGTGGCGCGGGACGGCGTCGCGTAGAAGGTGGTGTTCCCCTCCACCGCGTTGCACCACGTCGCGTAGGCGGCGAGCCGTTCGCGCGGCGGCAGGGGATGCGGCAGCAGCCGTCCCTGCCACGGCGCCAGCGTCCACATCGCACAGCCGACGTGCAATTTCATGCCGTCGAGCGTAGCGAACGCCGCCGACGGCACGATGCCGCCGCTGTCCGGGCCCTTATGCCGGTCGACTCGTCTATCCCGGTCGACTCGTCCGAATCCACCCTGGCGTTCCCCAGAGCGTCCACCGGCCGTCCGCGTGGTGTGGGCAGACCGGCCGCCCACCAGTGCTTATATGAGGGGCATGGCGCTCTTGTCCCGACTGCGTGCCCTGGCCGCCCGCGTCGACCGATTCCAGCAGCGGCATCGCGTGCTGGCGTTCCCGGTGGCGGTGTACCGGGAGATGCAAGTGAAGAAGGCCAGCTATCTGGGTGCCATACTCACATTCTTCGCTTTCATCTCACTGTTCCCGCTGCTGCTGATCCTCACCACCGTGCTCGGCACCGTCCTGCGGTCGAACCAGAAACTGCAGACGGATGTGCTGAACTCCGCGCTCGTCGACTTCCCGGTGATCGGCGACCAGCTGAAGAACAACATCCACGACTTCGGCCGCAACGGCGTCGCGCTGGTGATCTCCATCGTCGTCACCGCGGTCGGCTCGCTGGGGCTGGCCAACGCCGCGCAGTACGCCATGAACCTGCTCTGGGACGTCCCGGAGGACCGGCAGCCGAAGTTCCCCCACGACTGGCTGCGCAGCTTCGGCATCATCGGCACGATGGGGCTCGGGGTGCTGTCCACGACCGTGTTGACGGCGCTCGGCGAGTGGGCCGGCGGCCACGTCTTCACCGCCGGCCTGCGGGCCGCCCTGCTGGCCGCCTCGTTCGTGCTCACCGCGCTGCTGTTCTGGCTGGGCATGCGCACCGCCACCGCGAAGGAGGTGGACGCGCGCGACCTCCGTCTCGCCGCGATCCTCACCACGCTGTTCTGGCAGGGCCTGCAGTACCTCGGCGGCTTCATCGCCGGGCACCAGCTGCGCCACGCCTCGACGCTCTACGGGGTGTTCGGACTGGTCCTGGGACTGCTCGCCTGGATCTACCTCCAGGCCCGGCTGACCCTGCTGGCGGTGACAACAGACGTGGTCCGGGCCCGCCGGACCTGGCCTCGGTCGCTGTTCGACTGATCCGATCGTCCGTCAGTTGGCGCATGGCGATATACGCTCCGTGACCCTCGACAAATCGCGATCAACACCAGATGATCGCTACACGAGTCCGGATCTTCCGTGCGCGGATACCGGGTTCTCTCCGAGAGGCGATCAAGCGAGCCGGTCCCGTGGTACTGCGCGGATCGCGTAGGATCGCCTGAATCCCACCTAAGTTGTAAGGAACCGATGCGATGCGCCTGCTCGATTCCGCCCGCATCGGCCTGGCCGCGTTGTGGCCGCACAGCCTGCGGGAGCAAATCGACCACTTGCGTCCCGGCAAGATCATGCCGAACAGCGTCCCTCGCAAGACGTTGGCCGTGTCCATCGCTCTGAGTGCCGCTCTGGTCACCAGCGGTCCGGCGCACGCCGCGATCGCCTTCAGCCCGCTGCCCAAACTGCCCACGCTCAGCGCCTCCTCGCTGACCGAGCGCTACGACCTGAACCGCGCGGCGATGGCCAAGGCCGCCGAGGAGGCCCAGTTCGGCGGCGAGCCGGCGCTGGCGCACGCGCTGCGCAACCTGGCGGTTCCGAACCGTGACTTCCTGTCCTTCGACCCCTCCGGCGACGGCCGGGGCATCGAGGTGGTCGGCGACCTGGTGCACGCCCAGCGGATCGCGGTGGTCGTGCCCGGCGCCGGCAACACGCTGTCCAACTTCGACAGCGCCAAGGGCCCGGGGGTCGGCGCCGAGGCGCTGTACCACCAGGCGCAGGAGATGGGTGCGGGCAAGTCGCTGGCGGTCATCGGCTGGCTCGGCTACGACCCGCCGGCCGTGGACAGCATGCACATCGCCATGCTCGGCCACGCCGACGCCGGCGCGAAGGCGCTGAAGGCGTTCCTGGCCCAGATCAAGACGGTCAACAAGGCGCCGGTGACGCTGCTGTGCCACAGCTACGGCTCGGTGGTGTGCGGCCAGGCCGCACCGCACGTGAAGGTGACGGACATCGCGGTGTTCGGCTCCCCCGGCATGGGCGTCGGCTCGGTGTCCGACCTGAACACCACGGCGCGGGTCTGGGCCGGCCGCGGGGCCAGCGACGGCATCGCGGACGTCCCGCACGTCCAGGTGGACCTGCTGGGCGTCTCCGTGGGCTTCGGCGACGACCCGGTCGATCCGGCGTTCGGCGCGCGGCTGTTCGACGCCGGCAAGGGCGGCCACAGCGACTACCTGCGCACCGGGGACACCGCGCTGCGGAACCTGGCGCTGATCGCTATGGGGCGTGACGACGAGGTGACCACGCCGCAGAGCGGGAGCTGAGGCGGAGCCGGGTGGCGGATTTATGACATCGCAACCGCATCCCGGCGACGCCGCGCTCGGCCCGACTCCCGACGGCTACCGCTACTTCCGCCGCTCGATCCCGCTCGCGCACTCCTTCGATCCCGGGGACCCGGCGCTGGACCGCGCCTTCGAGCGTGCGCGGGCGATGCTCCGGGCCTGGGGACCGCAGCTCGGGGCCGGGATGCGGATCGAGATCGAAGCCCAGGACCTGTCCGCTCCGCTGCCGGCACCGGCGGTCGGCCTCGAAGCGCGGCTGATCTCGCGAGTCGCAGGAGTGATCCCGCTGCGCGCTCCCCTCCGCGTCATCACTGCGGAGTTCGACAGCGCGGACCACGCCGGGTACGCCTATGAGACGTTGCCAGGGCACCCGGAACGCGGACGCGAAGCCTTCTACGTGACGCGCGCAGAGGGGCTTGTGGAGTTCACCGTCATGGCGTTCTCACAGCCCGCCGCATGGTATTCGCGACTAGGCGGTCCCGTGACGCGCATATTCCAGAACCGCTATACGAACAAGTATCTGTTGGCCATGGCGGTCCATCCTCGATAGCCGCTAAACCGGCGGCACCAATACGAAGAAACGCTGTAGCGCTTTCGCATCTCCGTCGACTACCAGCGGCTCTCCAGGAATGCGGTGCCACAGGAACAGCAAGAGGTCTGACCCAGTCCCCGCAAGCTCGACATCCGCCGCCTCGCCGTCGGCGAGCGGACGCGGGCCGTCCGGGTCGAGCGCGATGGACCACACGCCGGAACCGTCGGTCTGGCGGAAGCGGTAGCTCTCGCCCTTCATCGGCGGAACCTGCTTCGCGATGCGGCGGCGGAAGGGCAGCACGACGTCCAGGAACTGGGCCACGCCGTCGGCCGCGAGTTCTTTGTCCACAGCCTGGGGAGAACCGATCGCGCCCTCCAGGTCCCAGCGGTGCACGGCCGCCTCGATGGCCTGCATCCGCAGCCAGAACGCGACGCCGGGCTCTCCGCCCCAGGTCCAGACGACCGTCTTCGGATCGGTCGTGCGGAAGGTCGCGGTCAGCTCCGTCGCACCCTCGGCGAACCAGTCGGCCAGGTCCTCGCCGGTCGCGTCGGCGGGAGCCGTGAACATCGTCTTCCGGTCCGGCGGAGGCGTCTCCAACCGCTCCACGATGATGTGGTTCACCATGCGGTGCACATGGCCGAGATGCCCCACCAGATCCGCGGTTGTCCAGTCCGGACACGACGGGACGGGCGGCGGGGCATCCGGCATGGCTGCCATCAGGGCGGCGCGATGGAAAGCTGTTGTTTCCCTCTCGAAGTGCGCAATCAGGTCCACTACTTCACTCTCCCACCGACTGTGCGCCCTGCCTAGGAACACGCTTTAGTGCCACACGCGGTTCTTCCGCAGTGCTCTCCGCTTCAGCGAGCCGTTCAGCAGCAACAGCAGGAGTCCGAGGACCGCCGCTCCCGCGGCGGCGGCGAAGATCTTGTCCCGGCGGGAAGGCAGCAGCCCGGCCTTGGCCGCGGCGGCCGCCTTCGTGGAGTTCTTCAGAGCCTCTGTAGTCATGTGCCCTGGAGAGGTCTGCGCAGAGGAAGCGGATGAGGCGCTAGTGCTAGCGCTGCCGCTCGTCGCCGGAGCCGCTGTCGTAGGTGTCGGAGCGGCCACAGGGAGGGAAGCGACTAGAGGAGCCGCACCGGAGAGCAGCGGGTTGTCCTTCGCGACCGGCGTACCAACGCTTAGCGCCGCCAACGGATTGACGATTCCGTATCCGTACGTGTTGTTGTGCTGTAGTCCCGTCGCCCCGCCCGCCTTAGTGGCGGTTGCCAGGAGAGCACGGACGGTCTGCCCCGCAGTCCAGTCCGGATGCATCGCACGGACCAACGCGACAGAAGCGGTCACGTAGGCAGAGGCCTCGCTGGTGCCCTTCGCGGTCTTCGGCACTCCGTCGGCATCCTCTACAGGGATCCCCACTCCAGGGGCCGCCAGAGCGACCTGCGATCCGTAGGACGAGCCCGACCACCGGGTGCCGGTGTCGTCGATCGCGCCGACCGCCACCACCCCGGGATAGGCCGCCGGGATGATGACGTGCTCCGCCCCGTAGTTCCCGGCCGCGGCGACCACCACGATGTCCGCGGCCTCGGCCTGCTTCACGGCGGCCGCCATCCCCGGCGTGTCCGCGGTGCCGAGCGACATGTTGATCACCTTGACGTGCCGGACGACCGCGAACTTGATGGCGTCGGCGATATGCACAGGGTCCGAACCGGTCTCCTGCTGCATGCGCACCGGCAGGATCTTCGCCTCGGGCGCCAGGCCGTGCAGTCCGTCGCCGGCGCCGGTCCCGGCGATCAGGACGGCCATCGTGGTGCCGTGGCTGTCGGTGTCGGTGTCGACGTGCGCGATGCCGCTGCTGTCCGGGCCGAGCGAGAAGTCCGCGCCGGGGAGGAGGTTGTCGCGGGTGTCGCCGAGCGGCGAGACTCCGGAGTCCACCAGGCCGACCGTGACGCCGGCGCCCTTGCTGTGCTGCCACACCTGGTCGGCCTTCAGGTACGTGAGCGGCCATTGCGGCGCGGCTTTAGGCACGGCGTCATCCGCTCGCACCGCAGGCGGCACGAACGCCAAGGCGGCCATGCCACAGACACCCATGAGCGACCCCAAGCGGTGCGACATGCGCAATAGGATCGCGTGTCGTACCAGATAACGCAAACCTCTGTGAAGATCTTAATAGACCCTTTTCGGACACTAGGCGGAAATCACTTACCGTTTATGATTCGGTCTATGGCCCGTTACGAGTACCGCTGTCGTGCATGTGGCGACACCTTTGAGTTGTCCCGACCTATGTCCGAGGCATCCGCGCCCGCCGTGTGCCCTGCGGGCCATGACGACACCGTCAAGCTGATCTCCGCGGTCGCCGTGAACGTCGGCGGTGGGAACAAGTCCGCCGCAGCATCCGGCAACGCTGGCGGATGCTGCGGCGGAGGCTGCTGCTCTTAGGGGCTCTCACGAGCTCCTGAGAACGGAGCAGCAGCGGCTGAATGCCGAGGGAGGCTGTCAGCCCATGTGGGGGTATCGGTGGTCGACCGGCGGCACGAAGGTCTCCTTCACCGTGCGCGGGCTCAGCCAGCGCAGCAGGTTCTGCGCGGAGCCGGCCTTGTCGTTGGTTCCGGAGGCCCGGCCGCCGCCGAACGGCTGCTGGCCGACGACCGCGCCGGTTGGCTTGTCGTTGACGTAGAAGTTGCCGGCGGCGAAGCGCAGCTTGCCGTGCGCCTCCTCCACGGCCGCGCGGTCCGTGGCGAACACGGAGCCGGTCAGCGCATAGGGAGTCGAGCTGTCGACCAGTTCCAGGACTTCGCTATAGCGCGCGTCGTCATAGACGTGCACAGCGAGGATCGGACCGAAGAACTCGTCCGTGAAGATCTCGTGGTGCGGGTCCTCGCCGACCAGGACCGTCGGCTGCACGAAGAAGCCCTGCGAATCGTCCGCCGTGGCGCCCACGAGGATCTCGACCTTGCCCTCGGCACGGACCCGCGCGAACAGGTCGCTGTGCTTGGTGAAGGCCCGCCGGTCGATCACTGCGCCGCCGAAGAAGGAGAAGTCGGTGACGTCGCCGTAGGTGATGGTCCCGGTGACGTCGGCCAGCTGCTCCCGCACGCCGGACTCCCACAGGGAGCGTGGGATGTAGGCGCGCGAGGCCGCGGAGCACTTCTGCCCCTGGTACTCGAACGCGCCCCGGACCAGCGCGGTGACCAGGGCGGCCGGGTCGGCGCTGGGGTGCGCGACGACGAAGTCCTTGCCGCCGGTCTCGCCCACGATCCGCGGGTAGGAGCGGTAGACGTCCAGGTTCTCCGCGGTCTGGCGCCACAGGGTCTTGAACGTCTTGGTGGAACCGGTGAAGTGCAGGCCGCCGAACTCGCGGTCGTTCAGCGCGACCTCGCTGACCGCCAGGCCGTCGCCGGTGACCAGGTTGATGACGCCGGCCGGGAGCCCGGCGGCCTCCAGCAGCTCCATCGTGTACTGCGCGGCCAGCTGCTGCGTCGGCGAGGGCTTCCAGACCACGGTGTTGCCCATCAGCGCCGGCGCGGTCGGCAGGTTGCCGGCGATGGCGGTGAAGTTGAACGGGGTGATCGCGGTGACGAAGCCGTCCAGCGGCCGGTAGTCGGTGCGGTTCCAGACCCCGGCGGAGTTCGCCGGCGGCTGCTCGGCCAGGATCTGCCGCGCGAAGTGCACGTTGAAGCGCCAGAAGTCGATCAGCTCGCAGGCGCTGTCGATCTCCGCCTGCTGCGCCGACTTCGACTGGCCGAGCAGGGTGGCGGCGTTGACGGTGTCCCGCCACGGGCCGGACAGCAGGTCCGCCGCGCGCAGGATGACCGCCGCGCGCTCGTCGAAGGGCAGCGCGCGCCACGCCGGGGCCGCCGCCTTGGCCGCCGCCACCGCGTCCGTGACGTCGGCCGCCGAGGCGTTGGCGGTGTCGCCGAGGACGTGCTTGTGGTTGTGCGGCTGGACGACCTCGACGCGCTCGCCGGAGGCCATCCGGCGCCGCCCGGCGATCGTCATCGGCAGTTCGTGGCGCTCGGCCGCGAGCTCGGCGACGCGGCGCTGCAGCGACTCGCGCTCGGCCGAGCCCGGGGCGTAGGCGCGGACCGGCTCGTTGACCGGGGCTGGGGTGTGGGTGATGGCATCCATGGCGGTACTGGTTGTCCCCTCTGTGGGTGCTCTGGGCTCGTGCTCTGGGCTCGTCGGGATGTGCTCTGGGCCCGGTCAGCGCTTGACGAGCGAGTTCAGGAAGAACATGACGTTGGCCGGGCGCTCGGCCAGGCGGCGCATGAAGTAGCCGTACCAGTCGTCGCCGAAGGGCACGTACACGCGCATCGTGTCGCCGCCGGCGACCAGGGCGTGCTGCTCGGTGGTCCGGATGCCGTGCAGCATCTGGAACTCGTGGCTGTCCTGCTCGCGGCCGGTCTCGGCGACCAGCGCGTGCGCGATGTCGATCATGCGCTGGTCGTGGCTGGCGATCATCGGGTAGGCCGAGGAGCGCATCAGGGTCTTCATGGCGCGCACGTAGGCCTTGTCCACTTCGTGCTTCTCCTGGTGCGCGACGGAGGCGGGCTCCATGTACGCGCCCTTCACGAGCCGGACCCGGGAGCCGGCGGTGGCCAAGTCCGTGATGTCGCCCTCGGTACGGAACAGCGCGGCCTGGATCGCGACGCCGACCCACGGGAACTCTCCGCGCAGTTCGCGCAGGGCGCCCAGAGTGGCGTCGACCGTGGTGTGGTCCTCCATGTCCAGGGTCATGGTGGTCCCTGCGTCGCGCGCCGCTTCGGCGATCGCTATAGCGTTCTCCAGCGCAATCTTCTCGGCGTCCTTGGGGAGCTTCTGGCCGAGGGCGGAGAGCTTGAGCGAGACCTCGGTGCGGTGCGCGATGCCGAGGTCGGCGAAGCGCTTGAGCATCTCCAGGTAGGCGTCGCGGGTGGCGGCGGCAGCGGCGGCGTCCAGGGTGTCCTCGCCGAGCCGGTCCACGGTGACCGCCAGCCCCTCGCCGACCAGGCCGCTGATGACCAGGCCGGCCTGGTCCAGGTTGTCCCCGGCGACGAACCGGTCGACCACGCGGCGGGTCAGGGGGACCCCGGTGATCACGCCGCGCATCCTGGTGCTGCGGGACGCGGCGAGAAGCGTCTGGCTGAGCATGGCGGGCCTGTCTTTCCTGGTGGCGCACCTGGTGGCGCAGCGGTGTGGCGAGTCTGTTGGGATGACGGTAAGTCGGCGCGTCCACCGGCGATATAGACGACTGCCACGATCAGTGCCCGATTTCGTCATACACTTGTCTGATGGCGACGCCGACCACCGATCAGCTGCAGGACCTCGTCGACTTCATCTCCCAGTTGGCCTCGTCCTCGGCGACCCTGGAGGACCGGGACTTCGACCTGGTGGCGTTCGCCTCCCAGTCCGGCGGCCTGGACGACATCCGGCAGCGCTCGATCCTGCAGCGGCGGTCGACGCCGGAGGTGCGGGCCTGGTTCGAGGGGTTCGGGATCGCCCGGAGCGAGCGGCCGGTGCGGACGCCGGCCGACCCGGAGCACGGGGTGCTGCCGCGGGTGTGTCTGCCGGCGCGGTGGAACGGCGTGACGTACGGGTACGTGTGGCTGCTCGACGAGGACGGCCACTTGGACGACGCACTGCTCGCCAGCGCTATGCACGAGGCGTCCAGAGCCGGCGCGCTGTTGGCGCAACAGGCGCGGGTCAGGCAGCGGATGGAGGAGCGTCTGCAGAATCTGCTGTCGCCGGAGCGCGCTGTCGCGGAGCAGGCCGCAGAGGAGATCTCCGAGCTGGGGCTTGTGGATCGGGGACGCAGGATCGCTGTAGTCGTCCTGGAGACGCGGACTCAGGACTGGCAGTCCATCCCGCTCAACCTGTGGCGGCTTCCGCGGTCGGTGCTCGCGGCTCCGGAGACGGATCACATCAGCCTGCTGGTTCCGGAACCGCACTCCGTCACCGATATCGCCGAGCGCGCGCTGGAGCTCTATAGAGAACGTCTGGAGAGTGATGCGCGGGACGACGTATTGGTGGGGATCGGCGCGCCGCGCGAAGATCTGGCCGAGGCCCGGGCCAGTTGGCGGGAGGCGCGGCTCGCGGTGCGGGTCGGCCGGGCGGTTCCGGCGTTCCGGCCGACCGCGGTGTGGGCGGATCTCGGGATCTATCGGCTTCTCGCCTGTGGTCCGCAGAGGGAACTCAGGGACGCCGTAGTGGATCCCGCGGTGCGGCGGCTTCTGGAGGAGCCGGATCTGCTCGTGACCGTGCAGACGTACCTGGATCACGCTGGAAGCGCACAGCACACGGCCGCCGCGCTGAGCATCCACCGGCAGACGCTCTACCACCGGCTGGAGAAGATCGAGAGGATCACCGGCCTCGACCTGGCTGACGGTCGAGACCGGTTGCGGCTGCACCTGGGGGTGTCGCTCGCTCCGTTGGTGGGCGGCTGAGGCTCAGCCGCCCACGGAGTCAGCCGCGCAGCCGGACAGCCGTCAGCCGGTCAGCCGGTCAGCCGGTCAGCCGGTCAGCTGCCCAGCGAGACCGACGCCTCGTGCCCGAGGAACCCGAGCAGGTCCTGGCGGCTCACCACGCCCTGCGGCTTGCCCTCGACCAGCACCACCGCGGCGTCCGCCGCCTCCAGCGCGGTGACCAGCGCCGACACCGGCTCGCCGGAGCCGACCTGGGGCAGCGGCGGGGACATGTGCTCGTCGAGGCGGTCCTCCAGCGAGGCCTTCTCGTAGAACAGCGCGCGCAGCAGGTCCCGCTCGACGATGGAGCCGATCACCTCGGCGGCCATCACCGGCGGCTCCTCCTTGACCACGGGCATCTGCGACACGCCGTATTCGCGCAGCGTCTCGATCGCCGCGCCGACGGTCTCGTGCGGGTGCATGTGGACCAGGTCCGGCAGGCCCTGGCCCTTGCGCGCGAACACCTCGGCCACGGTCGGCTCCTCGGTGCCCGGGTTCAGGAAGCCGTAGTCGGCCATCCAGTCGTCGTTGAAGATCTTCGACAGGTAGCCGCGGCCGGAGTCCGGCAGCAGGACCACCACGACGTCGTCCGGCCCCAGCCGCGAGGCGTACTCCAGGGCGGCCACCACGGCCATGCCGCAGGAGCCGCCGACCAGCAGGCCCTCCTCGCGGGCCAGGCGGCGGGTCATCAGGAAGGAGTCCTTGTCGGACACCGCGATGATCTCGTCGGCCACGCTGCGGTCGTAGGCGGTCGGCCAGAAGTCCTCGCCGACGCCCTCCACCAGGTAGGGACGGCCGCTGCCGCCGGAGTAGACCGAGCCCTCGGGGTCGGCGCCGATCACCTTCACCGCGCCCTCGGAGACGTCCTTGAGGTAGCGGCCGGTGCCGGAGATGGTGCCGCCGGTACCGACGCCGGCGACGAACGCGGTGATCCGGCCGTCGGTCTGCTCCCAGAGCTCCGGGCCGGTGGAGTGGTAGTGCGAGGCCGGGTTCTCGGGGTTGGAGTACTGGTCGGGCTTCCAGGCGCCGGGGATCTCGCGGACCAGGCGGTCGGAGACGTTGTAGTAGGAGTCCGGGTGCTCCGGCGCGACCGCGTAGGGGCACACGACGACCTCTGCGCCGTACGCACGCAGTACGTTGATCTTGTCAGTGGAGACCTTGTCGGGGCAGACGAAGACGCACTTGTAGCCCTTCTGCTGCGCCACGATGGCCAATCCCACACCGGTGTTGCCGGAGGTGGGCTCCACGATGGTGCCGCCGGGCTTCAGCGCGCCCGAGCGCTCCGCCGCCTCGATCATCCGCAGCGCGATCCGGTCCTTCACCGACCCGCCGGGGTTGAAGTACTCGACCTTGGCGAGAACCGTCGCCTGGAGTCCCTTGGTGACGTTGTTCAGCTTCACCAGCGGAGTGTCCCCCACCAGATCGACCATGGACTCGGCGTACTTCATCGGCGGTGTCTCCGCTTTCTCTGTGATCCGGAAGATCTGTGATCCGGAAAATCTGGGAACCGGCAATTCACGGTGGTCGTTCGGTGCTTTACAGGGTACGTTGCACAGCCTTCTCTCCGTAGCCAACAGGGCGCGGGGTAAGGTCGGCGGAACGGCGGACATACTTCAGAAGAGGCTTGCAGGAGGTGTGCCGACGATGACCGGGCTCACAAGGCTGGGTGTCGCCAAGCGTGTCGCCGCCGCCGCCGCGCTGAGCGGCGGGGGGATCGGGGTCCTCACGGGCGGCGCCATCGGACTGATCGTCGCCGAGGCGAAACTCGCCCGGCGCGCCATCGGCCCGACGAAGGGGGATCCGCCGCGCGCGGACGGCGTCTACGGCGCGTGGTACGCGGCGCCGGGCGTGGACGTGATCCGCATCGCGGTCCTCGGCGACAGCTCCGCGGCGGGATACGGCGTGACCGAGTCCGCCCGTACCCCCGGCGCGCTCCTGGCGTCCGGCCTGGCCGAGGCCGCCGGCACCCCGGTGCGGCTGCACAACGTGGCGAAGGTCGGAGGCCAGTCCGCGGACCTGGGCTGGCAGCTGGAGCGCGTGCTCGCCGGCGGGCCGGAGGGCCGGGCCCCGCACCTGGCCGTGATCATGATCGGCGCCAACGACGTGACACACCGCGTCAAGGTCGCCGAGTCGGTGCGCTTCCTGGGCGACGCCGTCCGCCGGCTGCGCGCCGCGGGCACCGAGGTCGTCGTGGGCACCTGCCCGGACCTCGGCACCATCCGCCCCGTGGCGCAACCCCTGCGCCGCCTGGCGCGCCGCTGGTCCCGACAGCTCGCCGCAGCGCAGACCATGGCGGTCGTCTCAGCCGGCGGCCGCACCGTCTCCCTGGGCTCCCTGCTGGGCCCGGAATTCGACGCCCGCCCCGAGGACATGTTCGGCCCGGACCGCTTCCACCCCAGCGCCGAAGGCTACGCGGCAGCCTCCATGGCCCTCCTCCCCTCGATCGCCGCCGCCATCGGCCGCTGGCCCGACGCGTGACCGAGTCCGCCCGTACCCCCGGCGCGCTCCTGGCGTCCGGCCTGGCCGAGGCCGCCGGCACCCCGGTGCGGCTGCACAACGTGGCGAAGGTCGGAGGCCAGTCCGCGGACCTGGGCTGGCA
>NZ_JAACYW010000186.1 GCF_015356825.1 Catenulispora rubra
CCGGAGGACCCCAACCAGTCGCCGCCCTATGGACAGCCGCCTCCGTATGGCCAGCAGCCGCCTCCCTACGGCCAACCACAGCAGCCGTACGGCCATCCCTACGGCCAGCAGCAGGGCCAGCAGCAGGGCTATCCGCAGTACCCGCAGTATCCCGGCGGCGGGGATCCGTACGCCGGGCTCCAGCGTGAGCCGGAGGTCCAACTGGACGTCCACGGCCTGCGTCCGCAGAAGCGCTGGACGGTGCTGATCCGGCTGATCCTGGCCATCCCGCAGCTGATCATCCTGTACTTCCTGCTGCTGGCCGGCTTCTTCGTGCTGATCGTGGGCTGGTTCGCGGCGCTGTTCACCGGCCGGCTGCCGGCGGGCATCCGGGACTTCCTGATCGGCATCCTGAAGTACCAGGTCCGGGTGCACGGCTATCTGTTCCTGCTGGTCGACGAGTACCCGCCGTTCGCGTTCTTCGAGGCACCGGGCTACCCGATCCAGATGGACGTGCCGGAGGCGACGCGGTTGAACCCGGCCGCGGTGTTCTTCCGCATCATCCTCATGGTCCCGGGCTGGATCGTCACGTCCGTGGTCGGCGAGGGCGCGGCGGTCGTGTCGTTCTTCGTCTGGATCATCATGCTGTTCACCGGCGTCCAGCCCGAGGCCGCGTTCGGGGCGACCAGCGCCATGCTGCGGTTCGAGACGCGCTTCATGGCGTTCTCCGGGATGCTGACGCCGACGCAGCCGAAGGGGTTGTTCGGCGACGTGCCCGGGGTCTCGGGCGAGGGCGACCGCCGGTCGCCGACCCGGCCGCTGTTCATGTCGAGCAACGCCCGGACGCTGCTGATCGTGATGATCGTGATCGGGGTCATCGCCGTGATCTCCAACAGCGTGTGGAACTCCGACAACAGCAGCTCGAACAGCGGCAGGGCCCCGTACACCGTGTCGCAGCACCGGTAGTCGCTTCAGGAACGCATCCGCATATAGAGCTCGCCGAGCAGACCGCCGACCAGAGCGGCTAGCGCGGCGAGCTCTATAGCGCTGCCCGCCACACTCCCCCGATACCAGCCGCGCATCCGCTGCGCCATCGTTGAGACCGCACGTCCCAGCAGCGCGAAGACGACACACCCCGCGACCGCCACAAAGATCACCACCACGGCCACCTCCTCCTCTTCAAGGCTGGCGCTCACCTCGCGCCCCGACCAGGAACAGCCGCCGGAAGTTACGCGGACGATTAGCCGCACGTCAGCCGGGCAGACTGCCGCTGTGGAAGAGGGGGACGGCCACGCGGCCGGCTTCGCGGAGGCGATCCGCGCCTGGCGCCAGCGCCGAGGCTGGACGCAGGAGGAGCTGTCGCACGCCAGCGGCCTGAGCACGCGCGCCATCAGGAGCCTGGAACGCGGCCGGACGCAGCAGCCGCGCAGGTCGACGGTGCAGATGCTGGCCGATGCACTGCAGGTGCCGCGGGCGCGGTTGATGGCGGTGCGGCGCGCGGTCGCCGAGGCGGATACCGACACGGAACCTGACGAGGCGATCGACGGGGCCGGCGGCATGCCTGGCAGCGGTGATGCTCCCGGCAGGACAAGGGGATTCGCCGGCGGCACCAGCGATCTCGGCGGAGCCAGAGGATTCGTCGGAAGCGGTGGCGGCCTGGGCAGAGCCAGGGGTATCGCCGGCGGCGGGCTCGGCGCGGCCACGGAAATGCCCGGCAGCAGCAGCCTCGGTGGAGCCACAGTCGGCCGGGACCCGCGAATCGGCGCCGGCGTACCACGCGAGCTGCCGCCGGACCTGGCTGACTCAGAGCTGGATGTGCGGGAAGTCGTGGCGGAACTGGTCGCCGGGCCTGCGCAGCCTTATCGAGCGGCGATAGTGCGAGTCGAGGCTTCAGAAGTCGCTATCAGGGCAGCGCACCACGCCTCGGCGAAGTTCCCCGACGGCCAGCTCTATGCAAGCCTCGCGGACCCCATCGAACCAGCCGCTCTACTTCGCAGGTTTCTGCGATCCCTGGAGGTCCCGGCCCGGCCCGCCGAGGCGACCGGCGACGAACTCGCCGCGGCCTTCCGCACCGCTCTGGCCGGCCGCCGCATGCTGGTGGTCCTGGTCGAAGCACAGTCGGAAGCCCAGATCCGGCCCCTGATTCCGGCCGAGGCCCACTGCGCGCTGCTGGTGGCGTTCGAGCCCCACCCGAAGGCGGGGCCCGAACCCGCCTAGTCTTCCGGCGGTACGAAGGTCGTGAACCGTCCGCCGAGGTAGCGGTACTCCGGGTCCTCCGGATCCGGCGCACGGTCCTCGGCGGCCTCGACCTTCTCGGCGAACACGTCCGAGTCGTCCTGCGGCTCGTACCCGAGGCGGCGCGCGGGTTCCAGGTCCCACCAGGCCGTCTTGTTCGCCGAGATCCCGTACACGATCTCGTAGCCGAGGTCCGGCGCGGTCGCCAGGGCGTCGAACAGGCGCGTGGCGTCGGCGGGGCTGAGCCACGTGTCCAGCATCCGGCGGCTCTTCGGCTCCTCGAAGCACGAGCCGATGCGGACGCAGGCCACCTGCAGCCCGTGCCGGTCGTGGTAGAACGACCCGATCGCCTCGCCGAACACCTTCGAGACGCCGTAATACGTGTCCGGTCTGGGCCGCACGTCCACGCCGATCGGCGCGTCCCGGAAGTCCGCGCGCTCGTAGTAGCCCACCGCGTGGTTGCTGCTGGCCGTCAGGATCCGGGGCACGCCGGCGCGCACCGCGGCGTCGAAGACCTGGTACGTCCCGTCGATGTTGCTCTTCAGGATGCGCGCGAAGGTGTCCTCGACCGGGATCCCGGCCAGGTGTACCACCACGTCCACGTCACGCATCGCCGCGTCCAGGGCCGCGGCGTCACCGACGTCGCCGACCAGCCATTCGGTGGCGTCCGGCTCGTCGGGCGTCACCAGGTCGAAACCGCGCACCTGCCAGCCCGCCTCGGCCAGGCCGGCCCGCAGGAAGGTGCCCACCCCGCCGGCCGCGCCGGTCATCAGTATCCTGCCGCGCTTCATCTCAGACATCTGCGATCCCGCCCTCACGCCGCCGTGTCGATCCCGTGCTCGGTCAGTACCCTGCGCCCTTCCGTGACCAACTCCGCCAGGCGCTCCACATGCTCCGGGGCCGCGTCGGTCAGCGGCGGGCGCACCGGGCCGGCGTCCAGGCCGTCCAGACGCACCCCCGCCTTCACCAGCGCCACGGCGTAGCCCGGAGCCTTGGCCCGCAGCTCGACCAACGGCCGGAAGAAGCGGTCCAGGAGCGCGTTCACCAGGCTCGACTCGCCGGCGCGGTAGGCGTGGTAGAAGGCCAGCGCGACGTCGGGGACGAAGCAGAACACCGCCGAGGAGTAGTTCGGCACGCCGACGCCGGCGTAGGCGAGCTGCGACATCTCCGCGGTCGGCAGCCCGTTGAAGTAGTGGAGCTTGCCCTCGCCGTGCCGGTCCCGGACCGCCGAGACGATGCGCTGCATCAGGTCCAGGTCGCCCTTGCCGTCCTTGAACCCGACGATGTTCGGGACCTCGGCCAGGTCGGCGACCACGTCCGGGGTGAAGGTCACGTTGTCCCGCTGGTAGATGATCAGCTCCAGATCGGTGCTCTCGGCCACCGCGGTGTAGTGGTCGCGCAGCCCGGCCGCGCCCCCGGCGACCAGGTACGGCGGCATCACGAGCAGGCCGTCGGCGCCGGCTTCCTTGGCCGCGGAGGTGAAGGACGCGGCCAGCGCCGCCCCGTACCCGACCCCGGCCACCACCGGCACCCGGCCGGCCGCGACCTCGGCGGCGGCCCGGACGCACTCGGTGAACTCGTCCACGTCCAGCGAGTGGAACTCGCCGGTCCCGCAGCACGCGAACACCGCCGCCGGACCCGGTCGGTCCGGCGCGTCCAGGAACGCCAGCCGGGAGCGCAGATGCTCGCGGTAGACGTCCAGGTCGACGCGGCCGGGCCGGTCGCCGGCGGCGCGTGTGAAGGGGGTGACGGGGAAGAACAGCAAGCCGTCCAGCCGGTCCACGAGTGATTGCATCAGTACCCTTATCCCTTGAGCGATCCGCTGAGCAGGCCGCGTTCGAACAGTCTCTGCAAGGCCAGATAGACCAGCACGCCGGGCACCGCGAGGATCAGCACGGCGGCCAGCCGCACCCCCTCGCCCTGTTCCTGCGACGCCTGCAGGCTGGTGACGACGACGGTCAGGGTGTCCATCTTCGGGGTCTGCGACACCAGCAGCGGCAGCAGGTACTGGTCCCAGATCATCAGGAACCCGAACACCGCGCACGTGCCCAGCGCCGGCCGGCACACCGGCAGCACGATGCGCCAGAAGATGCGGAAGTCGCCGGCGCCGTCGATCCGCGCGGCCTCTTCCAGCTCCAGCGGGACCCGCTTCATGAAGCCGGTCAGCACGTACACCGGAAGCGCCCAGCCGACCAGCGGCAGGATCAGGCCGCCGTAGGAGTTGACCAGCGTGCCCCCGGTGAACGGCTGGCGGATCTTGCCCAGCACCTGGAACAGCGGCACCGCGATCACCTCCTCGGGCATCATCATGGTGGCCAGGACGGCCAGCATGACCAGCCCGGCGCCCTTGAACCGCTTGCGGGCCAGCGCGTAGGCCGCCAGCGCGGACACCGTCAGCTGCAGGGTCAACCCTACGGCCACCACGATCAAGGAGTTGAGCAGGCCGCGCGCGACACCCAGGTGCCAGGCCTGGGAGACGTTGGCGCCGGTCAAGCCGTGCGGGACGTTCATCAGCGCGCCGAGCTTGGCCTGCCGCTTGGAGAAGGCGGTCGCCACGACCGTCCACAGCGGGTAGACGAACACGAAGGCGACCAGCGCGTAGAGCAGCCAGACGCCGGCTCTGGTACGGATCCTCATATGTCCTTGCGCCTCCGCCACAGCAGCATCAGGCACGTCAGCAGCATCGTCACCACAAGAAGCGCCGTCCCGATGGCGGCCGCGTAACCGGTGTCGTTGTTCTGGCTGAACTGCCGGTAGAGAAAGGTGACCACGGACTCCGAGGACCCGGCCGGGCCGCCGTTGGTCGCGACCCAGATCTCGGTGAAGACCCGCAGGCCCCTGATGATCCCGAGCACCAGCACGATGGTGGTGATCGGGCGCAGCGAGGGCAGCGTCACGAAGCGCAGCCGCTGCCACCAGTTCGCGCCGTCCAGGTGGCAGGCCTCGTACATCTCGCGGTCCACAGAGGCCAGGCCGGCGACGAAGATCACCATGTCGTAGGGCGCGTTCTTCCAGACCTGCATCAGGATCACCGACGCCAGCGCCGAGTGCGGGCTGCTGAAGAACGGCTCCGGACCGATGCCGACCTTGCCCAGCAGCGAGTTCACCGAGCCGTACGGCGAGGGGTAGAGCAGCGTCGTCCACAGCTCGGCGGCGGCGACCATGGCGATCACGGTCGGCAGGAACACCGCGGTCCGCAGGATCCTGATGTGCCGGGCCGGCCCCTGCAGCAGCACCGCCAGCCAGAAGCCGACGAAGATCGAGCCGGAGACCGCGAACACCGCGTCGAAGAGCGTGTGCACGACCGCCGAGCGCAGATCCGCGTCGGAGAAGAGCTTGGAGTAGTTCGCGGTGCCGACGTACTGGTTCCCGAGGTAGGGCCGGACGTGGAAGAAGCTGAGGTAGACGCCCCAGATCGTCGGCCAGACCTTGAACACGCCGATGAACGCCAGCAACGGCGCCAGGTACAGCCACGGCCCCAGGCGTTGCCGGAACGGTTTCGCCGGTGGACCGCCGGTACGGCGGCGGCCGGACAGCACGCTGTCGGCCGCCACCGGGGATCGAGGCTGTGTTGGTCTATAAAGGCGCGCTGTCATCCGACGCCCTGCTGCTTCAGGAGCGCGGCGACGTCGGAGTTCATCGAGTCCAGACCGGTCTGCACGCTCCCGCAGGAGGACAGCAGCTTGTTCAGGTCGTCGGACATCTTCTGCCGCAGCTGCGTCCAGTTCGGCGCCTTGTCGTACTCGTAGTGGCCGGAGGTCGCATAGACCTGCTGCGCCAGCTGCCAGCGCGGGTCGTTGCCGTGCACCACGGACGCGTCGACCGCCTTGTTCACCGGCAGCCGGACCACGGTCGCGGACGGGATCGCCGACATGCCGATCTTCTGGGCGTCCGGGGTGACCATGAACTCTTCGAGCTTGGTCACCTCGTCCTGCTTGCTGTCGGCCATCGTGAAGATGTCGGTGCCCTCGGCCAGGGTCCCGGCGGTGCCGTCGGGGCCGGTCGGCGGGGCGACCACGATGTACTTGCCCTTGACCGCGGTCGCGTCCATCGTGGCGTAGGCGTAGGGGCCGGTGAGGTACATGCCGGCCACGCCGGTCTGGAACGCCTTGTTGGCCGCGGTGGTGTCGTCCCCGAGCGCCGAGGGCTGCACGTCCTTGTTCTTGCAGACCTGGTCCTCCAGGAACTGCGCCGAGGAGGCGGCCTGCGGGGTGTTCAGGGTCGCGGTGAACTTGCCGCCGCTCTCCTTGAGGTAGTCCCCGCCGGCCGAGTACAGGAACGAGGACCAGAACCACGAGGTGTAGCCGCGCGCGGTGGAGCCGGGGACGGCCAGACCGTAAGTGTCCTTCTTGCCGTCGCCGTCCGGGTCCTGCGTGGTGAAAGCCTGTGCGACCTTGGCCAGGTCGTCCCAGGTCTTCGGCGGCTGCAGGCCGAGCTTGTCCAGCCAGTCCTTGCGGATCAGCAGCACGTTCGCCTGCGCCGAGAACGGCACCGCGTAGGTCTGCCCCAACAGATCCGAGGTCGAGGCCCAGGCCTGGTCGGTGAGCTGGTCGGCGCCGGTGAACTTGGTCTTGTCGATCGGCAGGACGATGCCCTGCGAGACGAAGTTGCCCATCTGCGCGGCGTCGTCCAGGACGACGTCGGGGAGCTGGTGCGCGGACGCCGCGGCGGTGAGCGCGGTCTCGAAGTCCGTCAGCGTCGCCTTGCCGATGGAGACCTTGATGCCGGTCTGCGCGGTGAAGGCGTCGAAGATCTTCTGGTAGGCCTTCGGCGAGTCGCCGGACCCCCGGATCCACACGGTGAGCGTGCCGGTGGCGGCGGCGTTCTTGGACGTGCCCGCACCGGATGAGCTGCTGGAGCCGCCGCAAGCGGCGACGGATATCGCGACGCCGGCGGCCATGAGCGCGGCGCAGATGGATCTCGCTGTTCGGGGTGTCACGGTTCGCATGGGGCCCTCGGCTTCAACGGGGATTCATGGATGTGAACGAAAGACATGGAGGTGAACGTGCTCAGATGCTGGAAACGTAGTAGCGAACGTCCGAGTGGTCAAGAGGGGCCCGAGGGGCAAGAGGGAGGGGGCTCCCGAAGGAGCCCCCCGGGTAGTGGGCGGCTAATGGGCGATCGATGAGCGATCAGTGGGCGATCAGCTGTTGGGAGCGCCCGAAACGGTGTAGGCGTCCCAGTCGTACAGGAAGCCCTTGGCGTTGGGACCGTCGGTGGCCGGGCTGCCGTGGTCATCCACCAGGATGTCCGACTGGTTCAGCGCGTGGCTGATGTACCCGTGGTCGAGCTTGTACTTCAGGTCCAGCGTGCCGATGTGGTACTGCGTCTCGGTGCTCGCCGCCGAGAGGTTGAAGTTGCCGAGCACCTCCATGGTCACCCGCGAGCCGGTGACGTTCATCCAGCCCTCGAACGTGTACAGCGCGGAGCTGCGCAGCCCCTGAGAGTCGGTGCTGTTGAACTCGTGGCCCATGCAGCACTGGCCGTCGTAGGGGCTGGTGGTGCCGTCGGCGATGTGCGCCGGGCTCACCGTGCTCTGCGCGGTCTTGTCGAAGGTGTTCCCGGCGATGGTGCTCCAGATCCCCATCAGGTCGCTGGAGTGGTGGCCGGAGTAGACGAACGGCCGCGCGATCGCCGAGTTCCCGCCGCTGCCGACGGCCGCGAAGCACTGGCCGGCGCTGGTCAGCCCGGCGGCGTTCAGCTGCCCGGTGAACGTCGCGTCGTTGAACGCGCTGAGCATGCCGTCCCAGGTCGAGGCGCCGAAGAACTGGATCGCCGCGATCTCGGTGTCGACGCCGCCGTCCCGGTAGTTCGGGTTGTTGGTCTTCGAGAAGTTCCCGAAGCCGCAGATCCCGGACGAGAAACTGTTGGCGTCGTTGTAGGCGTAGTTGCTGCCGTAGCCCATGGCCGCTTCCAGCAGCGTGACCTTGTTCTGCTCGGCGGAGGACAGCTGGCTCCACGCCGAGCCGTCGTTCTTGAGCAGCAGCAGGGCCTGCGCCACCGGCGCCTGGCCCCACATCTCCAGGCCGCCGTCCGCGTCCGGCTCGTGGCCGCCCGCTATCAGGCTCCTGATCTGGGTCAGCAGCGCGCTCCGGACGCTGGTCCCACTGGTAGCCGCAGAACCCGGGGCCACCTTGTCGACCAGGGCCAGGTAGTACAGCACCTTCGCCTGCGCGATGTTGGCCGGGTTGGTACCGGGACGCGGGACCGAGGAGGTCGGCGCGGCCCAGTTGAACGGCGCGGCGGCGACCGCGCTGTCGATCAGCGACTGCGTGAACGGGTTCGGTCCGCCGCCGCCTGAGGTGCTGCCCGTGACCGAGGCGCTCGGCGCGGAGGTGTTGCCCGCGCTGTCGACCGCCTCGACCGTGTAGGTGTGGGAGCTGCCCGCGGCCAGGCCGCCGACGGTCACGCTGGTCGTGGAGGACGTGACCACCACGGTCGATCCTTCGAGGACGTTGTACGACGCGGCCGGGTCGGCGTTGTCGTTCTCGGTCCAGGACAAGGTGATGCTCGACGAGGTGGTGCCGCTGACCATCAGGGCGGTCGGCGTGGCCGGGGTCGTGGAGCCGGCCTGGGTGGTGCCGGTGACCGGCGAACTGGCCGCGGAGGCGGCACCGGCGGCGTCGACCGCCACCACCGTGTAGGTGTGGGTGCTGCCGGCTGTCAGGCCACTGATGGTCGCGGACGTCGCGGACGGCGAGGCCACCACCGTGGAGCCCTCCAGAACCTGGTACGAAGCAGCGGGATCGCCGTTGTCCGTCTCGGTCCACGACAGGCTGATGCTGGAGGACGTGGTGCCGGTGACTGTCAGGCCGGTCGGCGTGGCCGGGGTGCCCGGACCGCCGGAGTCGGTGGTCGCGGTGACCGGCGCGCTGGCCGCGGAGCCGTTGCCGGAGGCGTCCACCGCGGTCACCGTGTAGGTGTGCGTGCTCCCGGCCGCCAGCCCCGCGATGGTGGCGCTGGTGGTCGGGACGGTGGCGACGGGGACGCCGCCCTCGGAGACGGTGTACGAGGCGGCCGGATCGCTGTTGTCCGTCTCGGTCCACGACAGGCTGATGCTGGACGTCGTGGTGCCGGTGACGGTCAGGCCGGTCGGCGTCGCCGGGCTCGGCTGCCCGGACAGGGGGTAGGCCGCGACGTTGGTCGGCGCGATGTAGCCGCCGGAGCCGTAGTCGCCGCTGAACTTGAACTGCAGGCTGGCACCGGCCGCGAGGGTCGCGTCGGTGCTGTCGTTGGTGAGCGTGTAGTGGTTCGCGCTGGAGGCGTAGCTGACGCCCGCCGAGCTCTCGATGTTCTCGCTCTTGTCGAGATCGAACTGCACGTCCCAGCCGGTGACCGCGGAACCGGAGGTGTTGGTGAGCGTCGCGGTGTCGGTGTAGCCGCTCCCCCAGTCCTTGGTCTTCTTGATGGTGACGGTCAGCCCGCCGCCCCCGCCGCCGGTCGTGCTGCCGGTGGCCGCGGCACTGTGCGCGGACTCGTTGCCGGCCGCGTCGACGGCCGTGACGGTGTAGGTGTGGGTGCTGCCCGCGGCCAGGCCGGTGACGGTGGCGCTGGTCGTCTTCGAGGTGGCGACCCGGCTGGTGCCCTCGTAGACGTCGTACGAGGCCGCCGCGTCCGAGGTGTTCGTCTCAGTCCAGTTCAGCGTGATGCTCGACGAGGTCGCACTGGCCACGACCACGTGTTGCGGGACAGCCGGAACGGTACTGGGGTTGGACGTGGTGCCGGTCGCCGACGCGCTCGCAGCGGAGGCGTTGCCCGCCGCGTCGAGGGCTTCGACCGTGTACGTGTGCGTACTCCCGGCGGTCAGACCGCCGACGGTGGCACTGGTGCCGGTCGACGTGGCGACCACGGTGGAGCCTTCGAGGACCTGGTAGGACGCGGCCGGGTCGGCGTTGTCCGTCTCCGTCCAGGACAGGCTGATGCTGGAGCTCGTGGTCCCGCTGACCGCGAGTTTCGTCGGTGTCGCGGGAGTGTTGGTCGAGCTCGGTGTCGTCGCCGTCGCCGCGGTGCTGTGCGCGGATTCCACGCCGGAGCCGTCGACGGCGGTGACCGTGTAGGTGTGCGTGCTGCCCGCGGCCAGGCCGGTGATCGTGGCGCTGGTGCCGCTGACGGTCGCCACCTTCGTCGAGCCCTCATACACGTGGTACGAGGCTGCGGCGTCGGAGGTGTTCGTCTCGGTCCAGTTCAGCGCGATGCTGGAGCTGGAACTCGCCGAGGCGCTCAGCGCGGTCGGAGTGGCCGGCCCGGTGGACGTGGGGGTCTGCGGACCGTCGGTGGCCAGGCTGAAGTCGGCGAACTCGGCGTTCTCGGTCTTCTTCGGGCTGTAGCTCAGGTCGTGCCCGCCGTGGAAGGTGGAGAAGAACACGCCGGAGTGCGCCCCGGGCATCGGCTCGGTGACCTGGCAGACGTTCCTGCCGTCGCTCCAGATGGTGATGGACCCGGTCGAGACGTTGGTCAGCTGCTCGATCGAGTGCCACTTGCCGTCCGCGGCGAAGGTCCAGTTGCCGTTGCACAGGTCGGCGCCGTACCCGGAGCCGGACGCGGTGTAGAAGTACAGCTCGCCGTTGGGTGCGCTGGAGCTGCCGCCCTTCCACATGTAGCGGGTCGACCAGCCGCTGGCGCAGTGCTGCGCGCCGCTCTCGCAGCCCATCACCCCGCCGCCCCACAGGCCCGGCATCTTGCCCTGGGTCTTGCCGCCGAAGTCGAAGCCGACCGGGAAGCTGTAGTCGTACTTCAGATCCAGGCTGGGGCTGTTCGCCAGGGCGGTCTGGCCGTTGGTGGTCAGGTCCTGGTAGAACTGGCCGCCGCCGAGCACACAGCCGCTGACCGACAGGTAGCAGCTGGGCGGTCCGCTGTTCGCGGGATAGGTGGCCTTCAGCGCCTGCCCGGATCCCGGGGCGCTGGAGTCGGTGACCGGGGCCAGGTTTCCGTAGCCCCAGTTACAGCCGAATGTCCCCGAGGCACCCTGACACTGCGCGGTGTCAGACGTGGTGCCCCAGTTCGCGATCCATGGTGCGGTGTGGAAGTTGTCGAAGGTCCCCGTCCACGCGGGAACCGTCGAGGCCGGTGCCGCAGCAGCCGCTGGTGTCGCGGCGGCGGCGTACCGGCCGGTGGCGGCCTGTCCGGCCTGGGTCACGCCGAACAGCGTGAGCGCTGCGGCGAGCATCCCGATCAGGATTTTCGTCCCCCGACGTCTTGATGGTCGCACTGGAGAGATCTCCTTTCGAGCACATGTGACGTTGTTGAGCGGGGGTTTCAGGTATGTGAACTATCGTCAGATATCTGAAATCCGTCGCAGACGGTAATGTGGGGTGGGAGACCTGTCAACGAAGGAGTCCCATGGCCGACACCGGCATATCCCGCGGACCGGCGGCCGGATCCGCCGCCCCGACGTCCGACGCGACTGCGGACGGCGCCTCCGAGCTGGGCGGCGGCGACTCCGCGGCGGGCGTGAAGTCGGCCCGGCGGGCCGTGGAGCTGCTGGAGGCCTTCGGCGCGAACCACTCCTGGCTCTCGCTCACCGATCTGCACCACCACACCGGGTTCCCGCGCTCCTCGCTGCACGGCCTGCTGCGCACCCTGCGCGACGTGGGCTGGATCGAGTCCGACGACGCCGGCACCCGGTTCCGGCTCGGTGTCAAGGCCCTGATCTGCGGCACCGCGTACCTGGACCGCGACCCGGTGATGCCGTACGCCACCGAGGCGCTGGAGAAGGTGCGCGAGCAGATCGGCTACACCTGCCACTTCGCGCGGCTCAACGGCCCGGACATCGTCTACCTGCAGACCCGGGAGTCGCGCACCTCGGCGCACCTGGTGTCGCGGGTCGGCCGGACGCTGCCGGCGCACGCCACCGCGCTGGGCAAGGTGCTGCTGGCCGAACTCGCCGACGACGAGCTGACCGCGGTGCTGCCCAAGAACCTGGCGGCGCTGACCGACCTGACCATCACCGACCGCGAGGCGCTGCGCTCGGAGCTGGCCTTCATCCGCGAGCGCGGGTACTCCACCGAGCGCGGCCAGAGCTCGCCGAACCTGGCGTGCGTGGCGGCCGTGGTGCCGTACCGGATCCCGGGCACCGACGCGATGAGCTGCTCGATGCCCGGCGAGCGGGTCACCGACGCCGAGTTGCAGCGGGTCGGATCGCTGCTGCGGGACGTGGCCGAGGACCTGAGCCAGCAGCTGCGGCGCGCCGGGATCCGGTGATCCCTGCTCACTGACTCCGGTTCCGGCCTGACTCCGGCGCGTTCCGGGCTGGTCCCGGGCCGAACCCGGGCTCGCTGATTCCGCACCTGATTCCGCACCTGGTCCCGAGTCGATTCCGGGCCGAACCCGAGCTCGCTGACTCCGGACTGGTCTCGGCCTGGTCGCGGGCCGATTCCGAGCCGATTCCGGCCGCCCCGCGAAGGTCGCGCGTGCCGTTTCCGCGAGCTGTGATGGCGTTCTCATATGTGAATGCCGTCTACTTTGCTGAATTGTTACCGGCTGATGTCTTGTCAGCGTCCTTAACCAGTGCCACGGTTCCGGCCATGGCGACTACTGCGTCCCCCGCAGCCCCGGCCGCGCGCCGTCCGGTGAACCGCGCGACCCTTTACACGTTCGGTGCCTTCGGCGGCATCCTGTTCGGCTACGACCTGGGCGTCATCGCCGGCGTCCTGGTGCTGCTCGCGAAACAGTGGTCTTTGACCGCTTTCCAGAAGGGCGCCATCACCGCGAGCCTGTCGGTCGGCGCGATGGTCGGCGCGGTCCTGGCCGGCCGGGTGTGCAACCGGATCGGCCGGCGGCTGACCATCATGACGGCCGCGGTGGTGGTGATCATCGGCACCGTCGCGTGCGTGCTGGCCGGCGACTGGCAGGCGATGATGCTGACCCGCGGCGTCATCGGCATCGGCATCGGGCTGTCCTCGGCGACCGTCCCGGCCTACCTGGCCGAGCTGGCCCCGGCCCGCGTGCGCGGCGCCCTGGGCTCGCTCAACCAGCTGTTCATCGTCAGCGGCATCCTCATCGCGTTCCTCGTGGACTACGCGCTGTCCAGCCACAACAACTGGAAGGGGATGTTCCTCGGGGCCGTGATCCCCGCGGTCATCCTGATAGCCGGGCTGCTGGTGCTGCCGGAGACCCCGCGCTGGCTGCTGAGCAAGGGCCGGGACGCGGAGGCCAGGGCCGTGCTGGCCGCGACCCGCCCGGACGCGAGCGAGGCGGAGCTGGACGTCGAGGTCCGCGACATCCGCGACGTCATCCAGCGCGACTCCGAGCGCGGCCGGGTCCGCGACCTGTGGCAGCCGTGGGTGCGGCCGATGGTGCTGGTCGCGATGATCCTGGCGATCGGGCAGCAGTTCTCCGGCGTCAACGCCATCAACGCCTACTTCCCGACGATGCTCAAGTCGCTGGGCTTCGCCACGCGCACCGCGCTGCTGTCGGCGGTCGTGCTCGGCGTCGTGAAGTTCCTGTTCACGGTGTGGGAGCTGTTCGTCGTCGACCGCTGGGGCCGCAAACCGCTGCTCCAGATCGGCGCGGCCATCATGGTGGTCTCGCTGTTCGCCGCGGGCCTGGTCATCAAGAACGTGACCGACAAGAACACGCTCGGCACCATGACCCTGATCTTCCTGATCCTCTACCTGGCCGGGTACGAGCTCGGCTGGGGCGCCACGGTGTGGGTGATGATCGGCGAGATCTTCCCGCTCCGGGCCCGAGCCGCCGGCACCGCCGTGGCCACCACGGTCCTGTGGGCCGCCACCGGCCTGGTGACCGCGGTCTTCCCGACGATGTCGGCGAAGAGCAACCTCGGGATCGGCGGCGCGATGTGGGTCTTCGCGGGGGTCAACGTGGTGCTGCTGATCCTGGCCCGGTTCTACATCCCGGAGACCAAGGGCCGCAGCCTGGAGCAGATCGAGCGGGATCTGCGGGGCGGGAAGATGTCCGGCGGCGCCGCCGGAAAGGCGTCTGGCGCGGTGGACGCGGCAGACGCGACGAGTACGGCCGGTTCGGTGGCCGAGGAGACTGGCGAGACGGGACTGGTTTCCGAGGCCTGAGCTGGTCGGCACCCCGGCGGCGCACGAGCGTTCAAGACACTCCTGTGCGCCGCCGGGAATCCTCGGATCATGAACGACAGCACCATCACGGACAGCACCGTCAACGACAGCACTCGCAAGGACGGCACCGCCGAGGACAGCGCTCCCCACGACGGGCCTGTCAGGTTCGACACGAAGATCGCCGTGCTGCTGCGGGACGACCTCGCGGTGTGGCAGCGACTGAACGTCACGGCGTTCCTGGTCAGCGGGATCGGCGCGGCGCATCCGGAGGTCATCGGCGAGGCCTACCGGGACGCCGACGACACCGTCTACCTCTCGGAGTTCCGCCAGCCGGTGCTGGTCTTCGAGGGGAGCGCAGAACTGCTCGCCGCCGCCCGAAGCAGGGCTCTGTCACGCGGTCTCGATGTCGCGGTGTTCACCGCCGACATGTTCAAGACCGGCAACGACGCCGACAACCGGGCGGCGGTGCGCGCCGTGCGCGGCGCCGACCTGGATCTGGTCGGGATCGCGGTGTACGGCGCGAAGAACGCGGTCGACAAGGCGTTCAAGGGTGCCGCGATGCACCGCTGAGCGCCGGTGCCGACCGATCACGCTGAGCGCCGCTGACTCCGGCGCGCAGACCCGCGCCGCGCCCTACCGCTGCTCGTGCGGTTCCAGGCGCGGCGCGCTGGTGTCCTGCAGGACCGCGTCCAGCAGGCCCGGCCAGCGGACGTCCATCAGCTCGCGCCGCAGCCGCACGTGCTTCTTGGCGCCGACCCACCACATGACGACCAGCCCGGCCTCGCGCAGCACCTTGTAGTGGTGCGACATCGTCGACTTGGTCGCGGTGAGCCCGCTCTTGTCCCAGACGTCCAGACACGCCATCCCGCCCTCGGGGGCGAACGCCCCGACGGTGCGCACGATGGTCAGCCGAGCCGGCTCGGCCAGCGCGGACAGCACGGCGGTCAACTCCACCGCGTCCTCGCCGGGATGACTCAGTTCGTACTGCTCGACCTGGGTGTCCATGGTCACAGCCTAAACCCGCTTGCCTTCAGTTCGATAGTCGTCGTACAGTTCGATACTAGTCGAACCGTTCGATGAGCGTCGAACTCTTTGGCTGCCGATCCAGCACTGGTCCGAGCGAATGCGATGGTGCCCCGTGTCAGCCACCACGGAAGTAGTCACTCCCTTAACAACGAAGCCGGCGCCGGATTCTTCCCCCGATCCGCGGCGCTGGCGCATGCTGCCGGTGATCCTGTCGGCGATGTTCATGGCGATGTTCGACTACTTCGTGGTCAACGTCGCCGCGCCGTCGTTCCAGCACGACCTGCACACCACCGACGCCGGGCTGGAGCTGGTCGTCGGCGGGTACGGCTTCGCCTACGCGGCCGGCCTGATCACCGGCGGCCGGCTGGGCGACCTGCTCGGCTACAAGCGGATGTTCGTCATCGGCATGGCGGCCTTCACGGTGGCCAGCCTGGCCTGCGGGGTGGCCACGACGTCGACCGTGCTGATCGTCGCGCGCCTGGTGCAGGGCGCCACCGCGGCGGCGATGGTCCCGCAGCTGCTGGCCCTGATCAACGTGATCTACCCGGTGCACGAGCGGCCGCGGGCGATGGCGTGGTTCGGCGCCACCATCGGCATCGGCTCGGTGGCCGGGCAGGTGCTCGGCGGCGTGCTGCTGGAGGCCAACCTGTTCCACTGGACGTGGCGGCCGATCTTCCTGGTGAACGTGCCGATCGGGCTGATCGCGGTGGTGCTGGCGCTGCGCTGGCTGCCGGACACCCGGGGCACGCACCGTCCGAAGTTCGACCCGGTCGGCGCGGTCGCCATCGCGCTGAGCATCGGCCTGGCGCTGGCGCCGCTGATCCTGGGGCGCGCCGAGGGGTGGCCGATCTGGACCTGGATCTCGCTGGTCGCCTCGGTGCCGGTGATGATCGTCGCGATGCGCTGGGAGGCCAAGCTGTCCCGGGCCGGCGGGGCGCCGATGGTGGACCTGACGCTGTTCAAGGAGCGGACGTTCAGCCTGGGCCTGGCGCTGTCCGGGCTGATGCTGGCCATGTTCGGCGGGTTCATGCTGGCCATGACCCTGTTCCTGCAGGGCGGCATGCACATGAGCCCGGTGCGGGCCGGACTGCTGTTCGGGCCGCTGGGCGTGGCCTTCGCGACCAGCTCGATGCTGGCCCGGAAGGTCTCCGGCCGGTACGGCGCCCGGGTGATCGCCATCGGCGCCTCGCTGAGCACCGCCGGGCTGGTGTTCCTGGGCGTCGTGCTGGCCTGGCGCGGCGCGGACCTGGCGTCCTGGCAGCTGCTGCCGTCGATGATCCTGGTCGGCACCGGCAACGGGTTGGTGCTGCCCTCGCTGGTCGGCTCGGTCCTGGCCGGGATCAAGTCGAAGAACGCCGGGGCCGCCTCCGGGATGCTGGTCACCTCGCAGCAGTTCGGCGGCGCGGCCGGCGTGACGATCCTGGGCACGGTGTTCTTCTCCGCGCTGGGCTCGCACCCGAGCGGGTTCGGCAGCTACGTGAGCGCGATGCGCTGGGTGGACCTGGTGGACGTGGTGTTCGTCGTGGCCATTCTGGCGATGGCGTTCCTCCTGCCCAAGCAGGCCGCGGGGATGGCCGCGAAGCGGTAGGGCCCCAGCACAGTCGCCGGACGGATGCCCGGCCGGATCGCCTCATCAGCCGATCCGGCCGGGCATCGGCGTGCGTCCGGGCGGTCGCGGCGCCACTGTGGGACGCATGACGAATTCCAGCCTGGCCTCCCGGGTGACGGCCGGGCGAGCGGCCCGCAAGCAGGTCACTCGCTCCTCGACCGGGGACTGGTCGGCGCCCCCGGACCGCCGCGACCCGATGGCGATCCTGGAGAAGCAGGCGGGCACCCGGCTGCCCGGCCTGGTGCCGATCCGCTACGGCCGGATGGCCGCCTCGGAGTTCGCGTTCCTGCGCGGCGCCCCGGCGATCATGGCCGCGGACCTGGCGCACTCCCCCAACACCGGCCTGACGGTGCAGCTGTGCGGCGACGCGCACCTGTCCAACTTCGGGCTCTACGCCTCCCCCGAGCGCCGGCTGGTGTTCGACCTGAACGACTTCGACGAGACGCTGCCGGGGCCGTTCGAGTGGGACGTGAAGCGGCTCGCGGCGAGCATCGCGGTGGCCGCGCGGCAGAACGGCTTCAAGGACGACTTCGGCGCGGACACGGCCAAGGAGGCGGCGCGGGCGTACCGCACGGTGATGGCGCGGCTGGCGGGGATGAACGAGCTGGACGTCTGGTACCAGAGCGTGGACGCCACCATGTTGCTCCAGCTGACCAAGCGCAAGCGGAACCGGCTGGAGGTCCAGGCCTCGCTGACCGAGGCCGAGCGGCACACGAACCTGCAGGCGCTGCGCAAGCTGACCGGCCCCGGGCCGGACGGCACGCCGCGCATCCGGTACCAGCCGCCGCTGCTGGTGCCGTTCGCGGAGCTCGGCTTCGACCGGGACGCCGAGGAGGAGACCATCCGCCGGGTGTTCACCGACTATCGGTCGACGCTGCAGGAGGATCGCAGGGCTCTGTTGGAGCGGTTCCGGTATGTGGAGTCCGCGCTGAAGGTGGTGGGCGTCGGCAGCGTGGGGACCCGCTGCTCGATGTCGCTGCTGCTCGGCGAGACCACGTCGACGCCCTTGTTCCTGCAGGTGAAGGAGGCCGAGGAGTCGGTGCTCGCGCCGTATCTGAAGGCCAGCCGGTACGAGCACCAGGGGCACCGGGTGGTCGGCGGGCAGCGGCTGATGCAGGCGACCAGCGACATCTTCCTGGGGTGGGCCAGCGGGCCGGAGGGGCGGTACTTCTACGTGCGGCAGCTGCGGGACATGAAGGGGTCGGCGAACGTGCCGGAGATGGACAAGGCGATGCTGCGCGCGTACGCGGAGCTGTGCGGACAGACGCTGGCGCGGGCGCATGCGCGGTCCGGGGACCGGGTGGCGATCTCGGCGTATCTGGGCGGCGGGGATTCCTTCGACCGGGCCATGGGGCGGTGGGCGGTGGCGTACGCGGATCAGACCCGGGAGGATCACAAGGCCCTGATCGACGCGATCAAGACCGGTGTGGTGCGCTCGGTCGACGCTTAGGCGTTCAGCGTTCAGCGTTCGCGCTCAGTAGCGGCGGCCGTTGCGCAGGAGGCCTTGGTCTTCCAGGAGATCGACGAGGCGGGCCCGCTGCTCGGGCTCCAGCGCCTTGTCGGGGAACGCCACGCCGCGCGTCGGCGCGGCGGCGAGTTTGAGGTGCCAGATGCCGAATCGCCGGTAGGCGCGGCGCCATTGCGGCCACGGGAGCTTGGCGATCCTGCCGGACGCCGCGTAGGTGACGCCCTCGGCGTCGAACGCGACGGTGATCGGCGCGGGGTGCAGGCTTCCGGATGTGCGCAGCCGGTGGTAGCGGCCGGCGACCACGGCGACGACCAGCAGGACGGAGACCACGGGGAGGACGACGGTGGCGTCGCGCAACGCTCCGGCGAGGCCGGCGGCGATGATGACGCCGACCCAGAGCACCGTCGCCAGTGCGTCGCCGAGCTCGGCGACGACCGCGGTTCTGGCGGTGCTGATGAAGGCGACGACGACGGGCGCGTCCGCGTCCGCGATCCCCTCCGGAACGCCGCCAAGATCCCCCACCCGCTACAGCATGCCCTATCAGGGCGAAGACGCGAAAGGGATTGTCGCGGTGGCGTATGAGGGAACGGCCCCGCACTGGCCCCGCCGGTGCGGGGCCGTTCCCTGTTGCTTTGTGCTGTCAGCTTCGCAGCTTCAGCGCGTGGGCCGGGTCCGCAGGCCGAACCACACCAGCGCGGCGACCACGAGCACGACGACGCCGTCGGTGCCGAGGCTGAGCCGGATGCCGCCGGCGAGCGCGTCCTTGGCGGCGTGCCCGGCGGATTTGAGGCTGTCGGAGCGGGCCGAGGCGACGGCGGACAGCAGCGGGATGCCGAGCGTCAGGCCGACCTGCTGCGAGGTGGTGACCAGACCGGTGGCCAGACCCTGTTCGGTGTCGCCGAGGCCGGAGGTCGCGGTGACACCGTAGGAGACGATCGCGGCGAGGTGGCCGAAGGCGGCGACGGCGCCGAACGTCACCAGCAGCAGGGTGGAGTTCCCGGTGGTGATCAGGGCCAGCGGCAGGATCAGCAGGCCCTGGAACAGCAGCCCGCCGACCAGGGTGGCGCGGGCGCCGAAGCGGCCGATGAGCCGCGGGGCGACCATGCCGCCGAAGGCCGCGGCGACACCCATCACCGCGAAGACCAGGCCGGTCAGCGTCGGGGACATGCCGTTGATCTGCTGCAGGAACAGGGTGCCGAGGAAGACGACCGCGCTCATGCAGGCGAAGGTCACCAGGCCGCCGAGGTTGCCGATCGCGACGTTGCGGCGGCGCAGGATCCGCAGCGACACCAACGGTTCGGCGGCGCGCGACTCGATGACGCCGAAGGCCACGAGCAGCGCCACGCCGGCGACCAGGCCGATCACCACGTCGGCGCGGCCGAAGCCGACCTGTGCGGCGGTGGACAGGGCGTAGATCAGGGCCAGCAGGGCGGTGGTGACGGTGGCGGCGCCGGGGATGTCGAGCCGGGAGGCGTGCGGGTTGCGGCTCTCGGTCAGCAGCCGCGGCGCGCCGAGCAGGACGACGGCGCCCATGACGGTGTTCAGCACCATGGTGGAGCGCCAGGACAGGGCCTGGGTGAGCGCGCCGCCGAGGACCATGCCGGCGGTGAAGCCGACGGTCATCAGGGTGCCGTTGATGCCCAGTGCGCGTTCGCGTTGCGGTCCTTCGGCGAAGGACGTGGTCAGCAGCGCCATGCCGGTCGGCACGATCATCGCCGCGCCGATACCCTGCAGGGCGCGTCCGGCCAGCAGGACGGCCGGGACCCAGGCGACGGTGGCGATCACGCTGGCCGCGGTGAACAGCACGGTGCCGGTGATGAAGACCTTCTTGCGTCCGACGAGGTCGCCGACGCGGCCGGAGAGCAGCAGGAGGCCGCCGGAGGGCAGGGCGAAGGCGGTGGCGATCCATTGCAGGTTCGCGTCGGTGATGTGCAGGTCCTTGCCGATGCTGGGGACGGCGATGTTCAGGATGGAGAAGTCGACGGCGACCATGAAGTTCGCCGCG
Source organism: Catenulispora rubra (assembly GCF_015356825.1). Lineage (GTDB taxonomy): Bacteria > Actinomycetota > Actinomycetes > Streptomycetales > Catenulisporaceae > Catenulispora > Catenulispora rubra. The sequence continues at coordinate 20,349 of NZ_JAACYW010000186.1, forward strand.
CAGAGCAGGAAGAGAACAAGCTTGGCCCGGACGGACAAGCCGGAGGTTGTCGAAGGGGTGTCGATGTTCGGGTTGTCGATGTTCGCGGTGGCTGCCGCACCGGCCGGGCCGGTGGGCGTCACCGGTGTGGGCTGGTCGAGGACATCTGTCATGGATCCAGGATTCGGCGCGGCGAGCGGATCTGGGTAGCGCCTGTTTATGCTGGTGGTCCTTACACCAGGCTGGGTACCGGGGTGAGTCGCGGTTCGCGGGGTAGGACGCGGGGGTGGCTGCGGTGCTCTGATCGGTGTGCCTGAGGGGAGAAAGCTGTGTCGATGACGGCCCCGGTCCAGATGGACCCCGATTCCGTCCGACGTGCGAACCTGCGCGAGTTCCTGATCGCCCGCCGCGCCCGGATCACCCCCGAGGAGGTGGGCCTGGCGCCCGGCGGACGCCGACGCACCCCGGGCCTGCGGCGCGAGGAGGTGGCCGTGCTGGCCGGCGTCGGCACGTCCTGGTACCAGTGGCTGGAGCAGGGCCGGGACATCACGGTGTCCTCGCAGGTGCTGGACGCGATCGGCCGGGTGCTCAAACTCGACGAGCCCGAACTCCGCCACCTGTACGCCCTGGCGGGCCTCAACCCCCCGCCGGTCGGCAGGATCTGCCCGGACCACGCCTCCGGCCCGGTCAACCAGGCGCTGCTCCGCCTCGTGGACACCTGGCTCCCCAACCCGGGCATGATCGTCGACCGCTACTGGAACATGGTGGTCGCCAACCGCGCCGCGGAGCTGGCCCTGCACACCACCGACGGCAGCTGGAACTGCCTGCACCAGTACTTCCTCGACGAGATCTACCGCGAATCGCTGGAGAACTGGGCGGAGCTGGCCCCGCACGTGGTGGCGACGTACCGCTCGGAGATGACGGCGTGCCCCGGCGACGAGAGCTTCCGCCAGGTGGTCGAAGGCCTGCTGCCGCAGAGCCCGGAGTTCGCCGAACTGTGGGCCCGCCAGGGCGTGGCGCACAGCGGGGTGAACATCAAGAGCCTGAGTTCGCGCGTCGGACCACTGCACTTCGAGTCGGTGACGCTGTCCGTACCGGACCGCGCGGACCTGCGGATCGTGCTGCACAACCCGCGGGCCGGGTCGGACACCCGGGCGAAGATGGAGCGGTTGCTGGCTGAGGACGAGCGGCGGAACGGGTTGCGGTTGGTGGCCGGGTAGTTTCCTATCCGGCCGGGCAGATCTACCCTGAAAAACGCACGGAAGTCCAGTGCTAGGGGTAGGCCATGACAGATGTCGAACGTACCGATCTGAACCGGCTGCGGGACATCATCCGCAGTGCGCAGCAGCAGGGGGACCAGTATCCGGTGGATCCGCGGGCGCGGGTCACGGTGGGGTCCGAGGGTGAGATCTATACCGGGCAGGCGCCGGTGGGGCGTCCTTTGAGCAAGGTGCAGCACGGGACTTTCGCCGCTCGGGTGCGCGGGCGCGAAGTCGAGGATCTGCGGTGGGCGGCGAAGCATATGCCGCGGAACACGCAGTTCATCGAGCATCGGGATGCGCGGGGGTGGTGTTACAGCTTCCTGTCGCAGATGGGGCGGCCGTACACGATGTTCGCGTACTTCGACGGGATGAGTTATCAGGTCAAGCTGGTCGAGCCTCGGTTGGAGGGGCTGGTCGGGGCGCACGCGGGGCATCTCTATGCCAACGGGCGTTTGTGCCTGAGCCAGTCCGGGGGTTCGGGGCAGCCGACTTTGGAGGAGGCCTACTCGAAGTCGGTGTTGTGGGCCACGGGGATGGATGTGGTGTTGGCCGGGTATCCGTTCCCTTTCTCGACGAACAACGAGTTTGAGTACGACCTCTGATTCGGTGGCGTTTCCGGTGGCGTTTCTGGTGGTATTTCCGGTGGCGTCTGTGGCGTTTGTGGAGGGCCGCGCATGCTGACACCCGTGCGGGTGGCGGATTTCGTGTTGGACGCGATCGCCGCGCGCATCGGGGCGGTCGCGCCGGAGCAGGGCGGGGCGCTGCTGGGGCTGCCGGGGCTGGACTACGTCACGGAGTTCATCCACGACGCCGGCGCCGCCACGACCGGGACGCGGTACCGGAACACGGACCGGCTGATCGCGACGATCGGCGCCCGGGAGGCGGCGAGCGCGGCGCGGTTCAAGGGGATCGTGCACTCGCATCCGCGCGGCATGCCCGTGCCCTCCGGCCAGGACCAGTCGGAGTACGCGGAGTCGCTGCGCCTGAACCCGCAACTGGCGCGCTACCTGGCGCCGATCGTGACGCACGACGTGGACACGCCGCTGGCCGGGCACGAGGTCCGGCTCGGGCCGGCGCGCATCTCGTTCTACGGGGCGGAGCGCGCGGCCGACGGCTTCGTGCTGGCGCCGGTGCGGCCCGTGGTGGTGCCGGTGACGCGGATGCTGCGGCGCGCAGGGGTGCGGCCGGAGGGCAACCCGGCGGCCGTCCGCTGGCCGCCGAGGTTGCGCTGGTCGAGGTCTTCGCCGACCTGGCCGAGCTCAGCCGCAACCGCCCGGCGGGGGAGGAGTTCGGCGGTCACAACCAGGGCCACGTGCACAGTGC
>NZ_JAACYW010000187.1 GCF_015356825.1 Catenulispora rubra
GTCTGGGTCTGGGTCCGGGTCTGGGATGCTTGATGTGGCCTGAGCCGCCGGGGCGACCGAGCTGCCGCGCGCGGCCGAGGCTTCCGGCAGCGGGGTGATCGGCACGGCGGCATCCAGCAGCCGCGCCAACGTGATCGAGAATCGCAGCCCACTGTCACCGAGCCCTGAGATGACACCGCGCAGCGCCGGCTGAAGCCCGGTCACGACGAACGTCAGGCCTCCGACCAGCGCGCCGGCGGTCAGCCCGCGTCGCAGCAGCGCCGGACTCGCCGCCAGCAGCAACAGCGCGGGCAGCCAGCCGCCCACGGCGAAGCAGAGCTGGCGCAACGCGGCGGTGCGCGCGAGCCTGCGGTCGATGCGCGCCTGCGCGAGGACCGGCCCGCGCACCAGATCCGCCGCGTACTGCTCGGCTCCGGCGGCCGCCACGTCGCGCACCGCCGCCAGCACCGGACCGGCCGCGGCGGCGACCTTCTCCTCACCCAGGACGCTGGCCCGCTGCCGTGCGGCCGCAACCCGCAGCACCCCGAGGAACAGCACGAACCCGGCCACGAACGGCGGCAGCACGATCGCGGCGATCAGCGGATCCAGCGCATAGGCGCCGACCGCGGTCCCAAGCGCCGCCACGACGAATCCGCGCACCGCGACGATGATGCCGGCGAACGAATCGCGCACGGTCTCGACCTGCCGGGTCAGCCGCGCGGTCGCACCACCATCGCGCTCGCCAGCAACACCTCGCGTCACGGCAGCATCCACAACGCGCCGCACAAGCACATCCCGCAGCGGCTCAACGAAGTTGCCGAGCAGCGCGAAGACCCGGCGCGCACCGAGCGCCGCCAACGTCGCGGCCGCCAGAAGCACACCGATCCAGGCCAGGCCGACGCCGGTGCGGTGGCGGAGGAAGCCGTCGTCTAGGGCGTGCGCGACGGCGATGCCGGAGAGTGCTGAAGACGGGACCTCCAGCAGCGACCAGCAAGACAAAGCAATGATGGAGGACCGGCGCACGGTGCCGAACGCGAACCGCAACTCGCGGCCACGGCCCGCGCCGACAGACTCGCCGGATCGCTCGGATCGAACGGATCGAACGGAATCATTGGCGTCGCGTGACCGAACCGAGTCGCGCGCACCGCCGGACTGACCTGAGTCGCCCGCACCGCCAGACTCACGGGACCGATCTCCCTCGCTGATGTGCCGGAAGCGCCCCAAGCCCATCCCCCGCCGCCTCATGCCGCGAACACCTCCCGGTAGGCCGCGTCCTGCCACAGCCAGTCGTGCCCACCGACCCGGCGCACGCGCCCCTCGTCGAGCCACACCACCAGATCGGCGCGGGCCGCCGTGGCCGCGCGGTGCGTCACGATCAGGCGCGTGCGACCGCGGGCGCCGCCGAGGAGGGCCTCGCTGATCAGCGCCTCGGTGGCGGTGTCGAGGCTGGAGGTGGCGTCGTCGAGGACCAGCAGGCGGTGCGCCGGCCAGGCTCGGGCCAGTCCGATGCGCTGCGCCTCTCCCCCGGACATCGGCGCGTCCGCGAGCGGTGTGTCGTAGCCCTCCGGCAGCAGCCGCACGAAGGCGTCCGCCCGCGCCGCCTTCGCCGAGTCCTCGACGCGCGAGCGCGACAGGTGCGGGCCGATCGCGTCGGCGACCGTGGTGCCGACCAGCGTCGGGCGTTCGAAGGCGCAGCCGACCGCCGCGCGGAGTCCGTCGTGGGCGATCTCGGGCAGGCGCACGCCGTCCAGCAGCACCTCGCCCTCGTCGGGGTCGCGCAGTCGGGCGGCGAGGGTGGCCAGGACCGACTTGCCCGAGCCCGAGGGCCCGACCACGGCGACCGCCGCGCCGCCGGGCACCGTCAAGTCCACGTCACGCAGCATGCCGCAGGACACGCCCAGGAACGTCAGCTCGCCGGTGCCCTCCGGGACGGCCCGGTCGCCGTATTCGACCTCTGTCAGTTCCAGCAGCTCGGCGGCGCGCGACGCGCCGGTCCGGGAGCGGGCGACGGCGGCGAACACCGCGGTCAGGCCGCCGAGGCCGGTGCCGATGGAGGCGTAGCGGCTGGCGGCGAACAGCTCGCCGGGGGTGATGCGGCCCTTGGCCAGCTCCAGGCCGCCGACCGCCAGGACCGCGGCGAGGGTCGCCGGGCCGAGCACCGAGCCCTGGAACGTCGAGCGCGCCAGGAACCGCCAGGTGGCGCGCCCGGCGGCGTGCAGCTCCGGCAGTTCGGCCAGGATCCGGTCGCGCTCGGCGGCGGCGGTGCCGGCGGCGGCGATCGTGCGGATGCCGCCGAGTGATTCCACGAGCCGCCCGACGATGCGGCCCTGGATCTCCAGGTACGTCCGCAGCGCGCGCGTGGTGCCGCGGGTGAAGGAGCGCAGGACCAGGATGACGCCGACGGTCCCGGCCAGGAACGCCACGGCGAGCCAGGGGTCGATGACGGCCAGCAGCACCAGGCTGCCGACCGGCGGCGCGATCCCCGTCACCGCGCTGACCGCGCCCGGCCCGGCGCGCCCGGCGTCGGCGGCGTTGCCGCAGACCCGCCCGAGCAGGTCGCCGGCCGTGAAGCCGCCGGTGTTCGCGGGGCCGGCGTCCAGGACGCGGCGCGTCATCCGCAGCCGCAGCCACGCGGTGGTCCCGGCGACGCACGCGGCGGAGGCGTACCCGTTGGTCATGTCGCAGAGCACCCCGAAGGTCATCAGCGCCCCGGCCAGCAGCAGCTGCCTGCCCACGCCGTGCCCGGCCGCGGCGGCGTCCACTGCGGAACCGAGCACGTCCGGCACCGCCAGGGTGACCGCCGTGGAGCCCAGCGCGGCCAAGCCGATCGCAGGCAGCCAAGCACCACCGTGGCGCACGGCGCTTGTGTAGGCGCTCATGTCTGGACGCGGCCTCCGAGGTCGGGTGTCATGGATACGGATGGACAGTGATGGATGGCGATGGACACGGATGGTGGGCGGTCTCCGGACCGCCCCCGTGCCGGCGGCCCCGGGCGAATGTCAGTCGTCCGGGGCCGCCGCGCTCATCGGTGGGCCGGCGTGCGAGCCGGTCCGGTCACCCCAGCGGGGTGCTCGATCAGAGGTCGCAGAGGATGCTGATGCCGCTGTGGCCGTTGCAGCCGGTCAGGCTCAGCTCCGACTCGCCGCCGCCACCGCCGTGGCCGCTGACGCCCCAGCTGTCCGTGTCGGCCTGCTCCATGCCCTGCAGGTCCATGAGCGTCATCTCTTCGGTCATGTCCGTCACCTTTCTGTTTCGGCTTCCCCGCGCCGGTCGGCACGGGAGACTCGGGGGGCGAGCAGCGGTGCGTACACCGGCTCGTCGTGCAGCACCGCGCCCAGGGCCAGCAGCACGCCGGCGGTCCCGGTGGCCAGGTCCGTCGACAGCCGCATCAGCATGCCGCCGGGGAACGCGGTGCCGCCGCCGTACGGCAGCGTGTGCCAGGTCAGGCTCCGCACCTGCGCGGCGAGCACCGGGTCGCGGTGCCGCCCGGGGGTACGGCCGGCCAGGTAGAGGATGGTTCCGGCACGTCCGGAGAACAGGCCCGGCAGCACGTAGAGCGGGGAACGCGCGGCCATGGGAATGGTCTCGACGGCCTCGCGGAACTGCGGGTCGGCGTCGGCCTCGTCGGGCCGCATGGCCAGGTACGCGTCCAACGCCAGACCGATCCCGACGCTGCCGACGTCCAGATACGGCAACGTCCGCCAGCCCTCGTCGACGTGCATGGCGCCCTTGTCGCGCACCACGCAGCGCCGCAGGTCCCGACGCAACGCTTCCGCCGCGGAGTCCAGAAACCGCGTGTCGCCGACCGTGTCGAAGGCCCGCATCAGCAGCATCGCCTGCCCGGAGTACCCGCGGGTGAGGCCGGCGTGGAAGCCCTCGCGACCGGAGACAGCCGGCGCGGCGTCCGGGGCGGCGAGCCGTTCGGCGACGATCTCCGCCGCCCGCAGCCCGGCCTCAGCCAGCGCGGCATCGCCGGTGCGTTCGGCGAGATGCAGCAGGTTGAGCCCGATCCCCGACAAGCCGCCGGCAAGATCGGAGGGATACGCCTCCCACTTGTCGCGAAGACAGGACTCGACGACGTCCAGCGCCTCGCTGCGATAGCCGAGGTGGTCCAGGGCGAAGGCGGCGCCGTGCAGGCCGTCCCACAGCCCGGGCCGCGCGCCGGTGCCGGGATCCTTGGCGTGCCGCAGAAGCCAGTCCTCGTACTGCGGGAACCGCCCGGCGCCGGTGACGTCCAGCGCATACAGCACGCCGGCAGCGCCATAGGCCAGCCCGAGGCCGCCGACAGCGAACTGTCTGATGTCCCCGGGGAACAAACGGTCGTCCCGCTCCGGCGTCGCACTGGCCTCGATGGCCCGCACCAGATCGGCGCGTATCTCAGGCCACTGTGAAGGCTCCGCCTCGATCCGCACCGGCACGTTCGGCGCGAGCGGCCGAGCCCGGTCCTCGACGCCGGTGATCACCGCCACCGCTTCAGCCAGGTCGTCGGCCGACACCGGGAAGTTCTCGGCGATGACCGCGGCGAACTCCCGGGCCTTGGGACGATGCAGCCAGACCATGTTCGCCAGCGGCAGGAACAGTGCCAGCCGCAGGCACGCCAGCGCGTAGCGGTCCCGGTCGACGCCGGTCACCGTCGCCGGCGCGCTGAACCCGGGGTTGCCCAGCCCCGGCCGCGCCGTCGCGTCGGCTTCGCAGGACACTTCGAAGTCCAGCAGCGCGATGGTGTCGTCGTCGCGGACCAGGATGTTGAACATGTGCAGGTCGCCGTAGACGACGCCGCGCTCGTGGATGGCGTCCAAGGCCTCGCTGACCTGGCGGTGGATGTCCAGGGCCCAGTCCGCGTAGCCCTGGCGGTCCTCGTCCGTGGCACCGGGATCGGTCAGCGGATAGCGGATCCCCATCACCCGGCTGAGCGGAACGCCGTCCTTGACGTAGTCCATGACCAGGAACCGGTGCTCGCCGACCCACAGCAGGTCACGCGCGCGCGGCAGGCCCGGTATGCCCTCCAGCCGCCGCAGCATCGCGTACTCGTGCTCGACCCGCTGCACGGCGTCGGCCCCGCGCGCGTCCAGCCCGGAGTGCGGCCGCCCCTCCTTCAGCACGACCTCGTCGCCGGTCCGCGAGTCGCGGCCCACGTAGATCCCGCCGCCGTTGGAGAAATGCAGAACCTTCTCCACGGTGTACGGCATATCCGTGAGCTTCACGGCATTACGCGCGGCCAGGTGCGGCGCCAGGAACTCCGGCAGCTCCACCCACGGCGGCGTCCGGAACACCGGCGTGCGCCGGTCCGGGACCAGGGTCCCGTCGGGAGCGGCCATCGCCGGCACCACCGACCCGTTCTCCGAGACGGTGTACTGGTTCGCGAAGGCGCCGTAGCGGACGTGCAGGGGGCCGGCGCCCCATCGCAGATCGCTGAGGATGTACGGGTTCGGCAGCCCGTCGAGCAGCTCGCCGAGCTCGGTGAGGATCCGCTCGCAGGCCGCGTCGTCGGTCGGGTAGATCGTGACGAACTTGCCCGAGTAGCCGCGCGGGGCGTACTTCGACACCCGCGCCAGCAGCGCCGCCGGCGAGCGCAGGAACTTGAAAGGTATGCCGCGGGGAACGCAGTACTCGAAGATCCTGTCGAGCACTTCCTCGGCGCCGGTGATGGTCGCCGAGGCGTGGATCTTCCACCCCTGCCCGGGCAGCTCCAGCGGCACCGGCTCCACGACCGTCCAGTCGTCCTGCCCGCGCCGCCGCCAGCCCGCCGGCAGTTCCCGTTCGGCCGCGGCGAAGCCGTGCGCGGCGGGCACGACGGCCCGAGCGGCATCGAAAAAATGCCGGTCGAGCATCGTGTACGCCTCGTAACGGTCATCCATGCGGCGGCCTCGTCTTCGAGTTCTGCGAACGTCTCGGTCGAAGACCACTTTGGTCACAGGGCAGCTGGCGTGAAAGTGCGTGGCGTCATGATTAGCCGATGCGAAGCGCATCGCCACGATATGACTTAGTAGTGACGTGTGCCCTGTTTCCGCTTCGGAGACGCGGGGTATCCAGGCGGCCGCGCGGTGTAACCGGTCTCAGCTTGCTGATTTGCCCTGCTCAGCGCCGCGCCGTCCGGATACCGCCGATCCGAGATCATTCGTAAGATGGGTCCGACTCCCCCGGGAGCACGGTCCCCACTCCGCCGGTTAGGAAGCGATGTCGCAGGACACAAGGCACCAGCTGCTCGGCCGCACGCGGGAACTGGAGACGCTGGACCGCCTGGTGCGCGACGTACGCGAGGGCCGCAGCCGGGTCCTGGTGCTGCGCGGCGAGGCCGGCATCGGCAAGTCCGCGCTGCTGGACCACGTGGCGGCCCAGGCGGCCCAGGCGGCCCAGGCCGCGCAGGACAGCCGGCTGCAGGTCGCCCGCACCGCCGGCGTCGAGGCCGAGTCCGACTTCGCCTACTCGGCGTTGCAGCAGCTCTGCGCGCCGTTGCTGTCGCACCTGGACCGGCTGCCGCAGGTGCAGCAGGACGCGCTGCGCGTGGCCTTCGGCCTGAGCTCGGGCCAGGTGCCGGAGATGATGCTGGTCGGGATGGCGGTCCTGGGCCTGTTCGCCGAGGCCGCGGCCGGGTCCCCGCTGGTGTGCCTGGTCGACGACGCGCAGTGGCTGGACCTGATGTCCCGGCTGGTCCTGGCCTTCGTCGGGCGCCGGCTGGACGCCGAAGCCGTCGCGCTGATCTTCGCCGAGCGCGTCGCCGACGACCGGAGCGAGGTCTCCTCCGGCATGTCCGGCCTGCCCGAGCTGGCCGTGACCGGACTCACCGACGCCGACGCCCGCGCCCTGCTGGCCGAGGCGCTGCCCGGTCCGGTCGACGACCGCGTCCGGGACCGGATCGTCGCCGAGACCGGCGGCAACCCGCTGGCGCTGCTCGAACTGCCGCGCAGCCGCTCCTCCGCGGAGCTGGCGTTCGGCTTCGGCGGCTTCGGCGGCTTCGGCACCGCCGGCCTGGCGACCCGCGTCGAGGACGGCTTCCGCCACCGCGTGGACGCGCTGCCGCCGGACACCCGCACCCTGCTGCTGGTAGCGGCCGTCGAGCCGGTCGGCGACGCGCCGCTGTTGTGGCGCGCCCTGCACCTGCTGGACGTCGGGCCCGAGGCCGCGGCCCCGGCCGAAGCCGCCGACCTGATCACCATGGGTGCCCCGGTCCGCTTCCGGCATCCGCTTGTGCGCTCGGCGGTCTGGCGCGGAGCCGACCCCGCAGCCCTGCGCGCGGCACATCACGCACTGGCCGAAGCCACCGACGCCGAGCGCGACCCCGACCGGCGCGCCTGGCACCAGGCACACGCCGCCGTCGAACCGGACGAGGACGTCGCGGCAGCCCTGGAACGCTCTGCCGACCGAGCCCTGGCCCGGGGCGGACGCTCAGCCGCAGGCACCTTCCTGGAACGCGCCGCCGCCCTCACCCCCGACGCCGAGGGCCGCGGCCGCCGAGCCCTGGCCGCGGCCCAGGCCTACCTCGACGCCGGACTGCCGGCCCGGGTCCCCGACCTGCTCGCCGCCGCCGAACTTGGCCCGCTGGACCCGCTGCGGCGCGCCACCACGGCGCGGCTGCGCGCCATGGCCGCGCACGTCGTCAACCCCGGCCTCGGCGCCATCGGACCGTTGCTGGCCGCCGCGAGCGAGCTCCGCGACCTCGACCCGGCCGCCGAACGCCGCACGTCCCTGGCCGCCCTCGGCTCGGCGTTGAGCACCGGCCGCAACGACGCCGACGGACTGCGCCGGGCCGCCGAGGTCGTCAGCGACAACCTGCCGCCCGGCGACGACGCCACCGACAAGATCCTGCGCGGCCTCAGCACGTGGGCCACGCAGGGGCCGGTCGCCGCGTTCGCGCCGTTGCAGGACGCGCTGGTGTCCTTCACCGAGGCCAAAGACCTGCCCTGGCTGTGGTTCGCGGCGAACGTGGCCGTGGAGTTGGGCGACCTGCGGGCGTTGCTGGAGATCACGGACCGCGCGGTGCGCTTCGCCCGGACGACCGGCACGCTGTCGATCCTGCCGTCGGCGCTGACCTACCGCGCCGCAGCGGTGGGATACGCGGGCAGCTTCTCCCAGGCCGAGGACCTGCTGGCCGAGGCGGTGGCGGCCGAGCAGGCCATGGGCCTGGCGACGTACCGGGCCAGCAAGGCCATGGTCGCGGCATATCGGGGCAGCAAGCAGTCGGCGCTGGAACTGGCCGAATCCATGGAACGCGACGGCGAGCAACGCGGTTTGGGACGGCTGATCGGCCTGGCCGCGTACGCCCGCGCGGTGCTCCACAACGGCTCGGGCGACTACCCGGCGGCGATGCAGGCGGCGAAGCGGGGTCTGGAGTATCAGGACTTTGCCATGCACTACTGCACGCTCGGCGAACTGGTCGAGGCCGCGACCCGGGCCGGTGAGCCGGCGGTGGCGGCCCAGGCCTGCGAAAAGCTGTCCGACTGGGCCAAGGCCGGGACCCCGTGGGCACTCGGTGCCCATGCCGTCGCCGACGCCCTCACCGGCGCGCCCAAGCAGGCCGAGGACCGTTACCGCGAGGCCGTCGAGCACTTCACGCACGGCGGACTGGAGGCCTTCGCGGCGCGCACCCGGCTGCTGTTCGGCGAGTGGCTGCGTCGCCAGAACCGTCGCACGCAGGCCCGTGACGAGCTGCGCGCCGCGCACACGGCGGCCGTCGAGATCGGCATGGAGGCCTTCGCCGAACGCGCGCGCCGCGAACTGCTCGCCACCGGCGAGACCGTCCGCAAGCGCACGGTCGGCGCCCCTGTCCTGACCCCGCAGGAGGCGCAGATCGCACGGCTCGCCGCAGCCGGACATTCGAACGCTGAGATCGGCGCCGAGCTGTTCCTGAGCCCGCGCACGGTCGAATGGCACCTGCGCAACGTCTTCGCCAAGGAGGGGATCACCTCGCGGCGTGAGCTCGGCGGGACTCTTTCGCAGCAGTGAGCTCAGTGTCGCCTAGCGAAGCACGGTCGCCAGCACCTCGGCTTGCGGCGCCGGGAGTCGGTCGATGCCATCGAGCAGCAGCAGCCAAAGTCGGTGCAGGGTGCCCTGGCTTCCTGAAGCCATCAGGACTGAGCTTCCCGAGTTCCCCGAGCCTCCGGCCCCAGCAGCGACGCAGCAGCCTGCTCCGCCAGCCACGCGGCGCTGTCGGCCCAACTCCAGCCGAAGCCGCGCACGGTCTTCCACGCCGACTGCCCGAAGTAGAACCAGAGGACCTGCTCGGTGCGGGCCACGTCGGTCTCGACCGCTCCCAGTGACACCAGGTACTCGGCGATGACCCGCAGGCGCTCGCGGTAGCGCCTGACCGCCTGCTCGGCTGCCGCCGCCACCGCCGGGTCGGCGGTCGCGTTGTCGAGCAGGACCGTCAGGATCGAGTCGTGGCGGCGGGTGATCGCGGCGGTGCTCTCGGCCGTGCGGCGCAGGACCTCCGCCGGGTCGGTCGTGTCGTGGACGGCGGCGAGCGCGGCCTGGACCTCCTCGTCCTCGGTGCCCTCGACGGCCAGCGCCTCCACGATGGCCGGCTTGCCGCCGACGCTGGTGTAGACGGTGTTCAGCGCGACGCCGGCGCGCTCGGCGATGCCGGCGACGGTGGTACGCACGTAGCCCCGCTCCACGAACAGGCTCTCCGCCGCTTTCAGGATCGCGGCGTGGGTCTCCCGAGCCGCCGCGGCCCGGACGGTCGAGGTGTAGGTGCGCTTGGCCATGTCCCCACTATGGCAGGCGTCGGCTTTGGCCGCTTGTTACACATATTGAAAGTAGGGAGATTACTGCCGAACCGTGGAAAACGGCGGGTGCCGCGGCCGGTTCCCCACAACCGGTCGCGACACCCGCCACCACACCCGCCACGCCATCCGCCGCCATCGTCACGGCGATGCCCTCAGAGCCCCAGATCAGCGGCCAGACACGAGAACCGGACTCCCACGCCATCAGGGTCGTACGAATCCACCGCCTGGTTCGCCGGCAACGCAGGAGTCTCCTGGACCATGTCCTCGAACGCGACGCGGTCGGGCAGCGCGCCGAACCGGGCCCGCCGGACGTCCTCCGCGGCCCGGTGCTCAGGCTCGTGTACGTCGCTCACAGGTGATCCGCATCGACAACAGCCTGCGCGAACGCAGTCGGCGCCTCCTGCGGAGCGTCGTGCCCGACAGCACTGAACACGCGGTGTTCGTACTTGCCGGTGAAGAACACGCGGTAGCCGCTGCCGTCGGTCGAGGCGAGGAACGGGTCCAGCGCCGGGTCGATCGTGATCGTCGGCACGGCGATCTTCGGCTTGGCGGCCAGCAGCTGCTCGTAGCGGTCGTACCGGCGCTCGCCGTCGGCCAGCCCGAGGCGCCAGCGGTAGTTGTGGATCACGATCGCCGCGTAGTCCGGGTTGGTGAACGCCGCCGCGGTGCGCGCGAACGTCGCGTCGTCGAAGTGCCACGTCGGCGACACGTCGTCCCACACCAGCCGGCACAGCGCGTCGCGGTCGGCCGGGGTCTGCATCGCGGTCTGCCCGCGGTCGGTGGCGAAGTAGTACTGGTACCACCAGACCTGCTCGGCCTTCGGCGGCAGCGGGTTCTTCTGCGCCGCCACGTTGGTGATCAGGTAGCCGCTGGTCGACACCAGGGCCTTGACCCGCTCCGGCCACAGCGCCGCGATGATGTCGGCGGTCCGCGAGCCCCAGTCGAAGCCGGCCAGCACGGCCTTGTGGATGTGCAGCGCGTCCATCAGGGCGATGATGTCCAGCGCGATCGCCGACTGCTGCGCGTTGCGCATGGTCGACGGCGAGACGAATGTGGTCGAGCCGTGCCCGCGCAGGTAGGGCACGATCACCCGGTACCCGGCGTCGGCCAGCAGCGGCGCCACGTCGACGAAGCTGTGGATGTCGTAGGGCCAGCCGTGCAGCAGGATCGCCACCGGCCCGTGCTTGGGGCCGAGTTCCGCGTAGCCGATGTCCAGCACCCCGGCGCGCACCTGCTTCAGGTCCGAGAACGTGGTGTGCGTGCCCGGGGCGATCGTCGGAATTACCGGGACCTTGCGGCCCGCGGAAGTGGCGGCCGAGGCGGAGGCGGAGGCACCGGAGCCGGTCGCGAAGGCTGCGGAGGCGCCACCGGCCGACACCGCCGTGGCCCCCACCCCGAGGCCGACCGCCTTGGTGAACGTTCTCCTGTTGATCATGTCTGGTCCTTCCTGGATGTCATCGGGCGTCTCCACTCTCTTCGGCACAACCGGCCCCGCACATCAGTCACATGACGCCGAGACGCGTTCAGTCATCCGACTGTTTCCCGCCGCGCCACCCATGACGGACGCTGGAGGAGCCGCCGCGACACCAGCCGACGGCCGAACGTCGCGCGCAATCGGAAGGCCTGGCCGTGAATCGAATCCCCGTAGTCCTCATCCACGGTGTGTGGCTCCACATGTCGTCCTGGGAGGGCTGGACGGAGCGGTTCGCCGCGCACGGCTACGACGTCCACGTCCCGAGCCGCCCCGGCGAGCCCGACGCCGTGGCGCAGGCCCGCAGCCACCCCGGCCCGCTCGGCGGCTTCGGGATCGACGAGCTCACCGCGCACTACGAGAAGGCGGTGCGCGCCCTGGACAGCCGGCCGGTCGTCATCGGGCACTCGGCCGGCGGCCTCATCGCCCAGCAGCTCCTCGACGCCGGGCTGGCTCGGGCCGCGGTGGCGATCGCGCCGCTGCCGGTGGCAGGGGAAACGACAACGGCAGGGTCGGTCTCCGCCGACAGAACCGGAGAGCAACACCAGGACTACATCCCGCTCCCCCAGCCTCAGTTCCGCCAAACGATCGCCAACACGGTCGGCGAGCAAGAGGCCGCGACCCTCTTCACCCGCTTCGTAGTCCCGGCCCCACGCCGCCTCCTCACCGACCTCGGCCTCGACGGCAGCCCGCCGCACAGCATCATCGACCCCGGCAACACAGCACGCGGCCCCCTCCTGCTCATCTCCGGCCAGGAGGACCGCATGGTCGCCGACGCCGCCGTCCGCGCCACTTACAAGCTCTACGGCGACTCCACCGCCGTCACCGACCTGAAGCAGTTCGCTGACAGGGGCCACTCGCTCGTGATCGACAGCGGCTGGCCGGCCGTCGCCGACCACGTCCTCGCCTGGCTGGCCGACCACGTCTCAGACTTCTGAGAGATCCTCGGTCCGGCTCAAGGCATCCCGCAAAGCGGCCCGCGTCGTGATCCCCAGCTTCGGGAAGATCCGATACAGGTGCGAACTCACCGTCCGCGGCGACAAATGCATCCGCTTCCCGATCTCCTTGTTCGTCAGCCCACCGGCCGCCAGATCCGCGATCCGCCGCTCCTGCCAGGTCAGCGATGCCAGATTCAGCAGCGAAGCCCGCGGCACGACCCCGGTCGCGCGCAGCTCGGCCCGGGCCCGCTCGATCCAGCCGGACGCCCCCAGCCGCTCGAACGCCTCCGCCGCCGCGGCCAGGAACTGCCGCGCCTCGGCCCGGCCCTGAACGTGCCGCACCCGGATCCCGTGCGCCAGCCGGATCCGCGCCAGCTCGAACGGGAACCGCGCGGCGGCGCCGCCTCGGTGACCCCGGTGCCGATGATGAACGAGGCCGCCGACCCGGGCGGCGTCAGGTGCACGACCCGGAAGCCGCCGGGCCCGGAGTAGTCGACGTCCTCGCGGAAGCCGATCTTCGTGTAGAAATCCTTGGCCCGGTCCACGTCGGAAACCGGGAGTACCACGACCTCCAGCTTGAAATCCACCATCGTCTTGTCCGCTCCCTCGCCCCAGCGGCATGCCGGTCGGCATCCGCCGACAACCATTCCGGGAACACGGGCCGATCACCCCAGGGGTGAACCCTGGTGGGTACCCGGGCCCGGGGCCAGGGGTGTCGGAAGCCGGGGGTGTCGGAGGTGGAGGACACCATGGTGCGGGATGCCACGTGGTGCGAGGAAGCCCCGTGGCCGAGAAGAGGATGAGGAGAGGATTCCGATGGCCGTCCGCTACCAGCTGGTGATCGACTGTACCGATCCCGACCGCCTGGCCCGCTTCTGGGCCGCCGCGCTCGGCTACGAACTCGCGCCGCCGCCGGCCGGCTTCGCGACCTGGAGCGACTTCTACCGCGAACTCGGGGTGCCGGAGGAGGAACTGGTCGACGGGGCCAACCGGATCAGCGATCCGCAGGGCGGCGGGCCCGCGATCTGGTTCCAGGTGGTCACCGAGCCGAAGGCGGTGAAGAACCGGCTGCACATCGACGTCCACGCCAGCGGCGGGCGGTCGAACCCGATCGAGAAGCGGAAGCAGCTGGTCGACGCCGAGGCCGAGCGCCTGGTGGCCTTGGGCGCCAGGATCACCGTCGTCATGCAGCAGGACGGCCTGGACCACTACGCGGTCGGCATGAAGGACCCCGAGGGCAACGAGTTCGACATCAACTGATCGCCTGGCACGTCGTGATCATGTGAGGCGTCGTCTGAGGCGTCGCCGAGGCCTCGGGACAGCACCGCGCCCCGCTACTTGACTATGCCTAGTAGTTGGCGCAGTCTAGTAGCTGTGACCACCAGCCATGACCCTCAGCTCCTCAAGGGCGTGCTGTCGATGGTGCTGCTCCACCTGCTGGCCGAGAAGGAGTCCTACGGCTACGAGGTGGCGCAGCGCCTGCAGGCGGCGGGCTTCGCCGACGTGCTCGAGGGCACGGTCTACCCGGCGCTCACGCGCCTGGAGCGGGAAGGGCGCCTGGCCACCCGGCTGGTGCCCTCCCCGAGCGGCCCGGCCCGCAAGTACTACCGGCTCACCCCGGCCGGCCTCGACGCCCTGCACGCCGCGAGCGCCGCCTGGGCGCGGCACGTGGCCGGGGTCGAGGCCGTCCTCGCTCGTCCGCTTCCCGACCCGCCCGAGAAAGGCATTTGAGATGCCGCACAAGCTGACGCCGTTCGACCGGATCCGCATCGAACGCCTGGTCTGGACCCTCGACCAGCGCCTCTACGACCTCCCGCGCAGCTCGCGCATAGCCAAGCGCCGCGAAGTCCGCGCCAATCTGCTGGAAGCCGCGGCCGACCACGGCACCGGCGAAGCGCTGCGCCGCATCGGCAGCAGCGGCGCGCTGGCCCGTGAGTACCTCGGCGCCGAGTACGGCGACCGCCCGCACCACTCCTGGATCGCCGCCGCGTACTTCGCCGCCTCGGTGCCGCTGCTGCTGAACTACGTCCTCAGCGAGGCCGCCAACGCCTACGGCAACGGCCTCGCCGCGGCGCACGGGACGGGCATCTTCACGTGGAGCGGCGTCAGCTACCTGCAGAGCCCGCTGACGTACACCGTCGACCCGAGCGGTGTCTCGCACACCGGCGGCGCGTGGACGCCGGTGGTGTACGTGGTCTTGCTGGCCGGGACCATCGCGTGCGGCCGCTTGTGGCGGCTGCTGCCTCGGCCGACGCGGGGACGGCAGACTGCGGCCGTCTGACGCTGTCCATATAACTAAGACCCCGAATAACTAAGACCCCGAGCTCAGCGCCTTCACGGCGGCGGCAAGCGGCTCCCGGAAGTCCGTCGAATACGTCCGCCGCGTCCACTGCGCGATCCGCGTCCGCCGTGGCAGGGCCGCGTGCACGTCCCTCAGCATCAAGTCGATGTTGCCTATGGAGTGCGGGAGGATCACCGTGCCGCTCGCGTGCTTGCCGCGGGTGCGCGCGGCGCGTTCGGCCAGGTCGGCGCGCGCCTGGGCCTCACGTACGGCCGGCGCCGGGAGAGTCATGGCGCCGGCGAGATAAGCGGCGATCCAGATCGCGCCGACTTCCGCGCTCAGGGAACTGACCAGCGAGGTGTTGTAGCCGGCGAAGGTCAGGTGGGGGACGTGGTGCGGCAGGACGTTGCGGAACAGCTCGAATTCGCCGCCGGCGTTGCGCACGCTGAGCGACGGGTCAAGGAACGGCACGTTCTGCTCGAAGCCGGTGGCGGCGACGATCAGGTCGGCGGGCAGCACGGTCCCGTCGTCCAGCACCGCCTGCGGGCCGTCGCCGCCGCGCAGCTCGACGACGGAGCGGTCGCGGCGGACGGCGATCGTACCGGCGCGCACCGCGTCGAAGAACCCGTCGGTGGCCAGGCTGGCGCTGCTGGAGGCGATGTCGTCGAAGCGGCCGGGCGGGATCAGGCCGAGCGCGGCCAGGCCCTGCTGCTTGACGGTCGCGCGGCTCAGGACCCGGAACAGCGGTGCGAAGCGCTGCGGCTTGGCGAACAGCACCTCGCCGAGGCGGGTGATCGCCACGTCCTCGAAGTGCTTGCCGAGCAGGACCTTCGAGCCTTTCCACAGCAGCCGGCGCGGCACCATGGTGACCGACTCCGCGACCGTCGACAGCGCCGTCGCCGTGTCGCACGCCGACTTGCCGTAGCCGATCACCACCACGTGTTTGCCCCGGCCGTCTTCGAGGGTGAGCTGCTGGGACGGGGCTTTGACCACGCCACCGGCCTCGGCGTGCTCCTCCCGCCCCGGCCAGTCGGGGATCGCCGGACGGGAGAACACGCCGTTGGCGACGACCAGGTGCGCGGCCTCGACGTGCTCCCCGGAGTCCAGGCCCAGGTCCCAGCCGTCGGCGGTGGGCTTGGCCAGGGCGACGCCGGTGCCCAGTCGCAGCTTCGCGCCGAGCTCGAAGCGGTCCACGTAGCCGCGCAGGTAGGAGTGCCACTGCTCGGCGCTGGGATAGTCCGGCCACGCCTCCGGTGCGGGGTGGTCGGAGAACTCGTAGGTCATCCGCGTGTTCTGCGTGGTCAGGCCCGGGTAGTGGCGCGTGGGGCTCCACACGCCCCCGACCTCCGGCTCGGTGTCGAAGGTCGTGACGTCGTGGCCCACGGCCGTGAGCACCTTGGTGGCGGCCAGACCGGCGATCCCGGCCCCGATGACGGCGATCTGCATGCGCAGAGTTTCACAGACGTCTGATGATCTGACCAGGCTGTGTGTGTCGGCCGTGCGTCCGAAGATTTTTTGCGCGAGCCTGTAGTAAAGCCGCGGGCCCGTTCGTCAATCTCATGCAACGGGGCGAGAGCCGCCCGAACAGCTGTGAACGGAGCAGTCACATGAGGTACTTGATGCTGGTGTGCGTGGACCCCGCCATGCCGGACGAGGACATTCCCGGAACGCCCGACATCGAGGGCTGGGTGAAGGACAACGACAGCAACGGGACCCGTCTGATCGGCGAGCGGATCCGCCCCGACAGCGACAGCACGACGGTGCGCGTCCGCAACGGCGAGGTGCTGCTGACCGACGGCCCGTACGTCGAGACCAAGGACCTGATCGCCGGCTTCGACGTGCTGGAGTGCGCCGATCTGGACGAGGCCGTCGAGGTCGCGTCCCGGCACCCGATGGCCTGGCACGGCGTGATCGAGCTGCGGCCGTTCTGGTCCGACGGCGAGTGACCGGCGACTGATCATGGTGGCGACCGACTGACGCTGGAACCGACACCGACACCGACGGGGACACGAAGGACAGGCGGGCACGGCGATGACCGACAAGCCGGCGAGCGAGGTCGTCGCCGAGATCTACGCCGACGGGTGGAGCCGGATCGTGGCGACCATGATCCGGTTCACCGGCGGCGACTGGAACCTGGCCGAGGAGTGCGCGCAGGAGGCGTTCGCGCAGGCGCTGCGCAGGTGGCCGGAGGAAGGCGTGCCGCGCCAGCCGCTGGCCTGGCTCACCACCGCCGCCCGCAACCGCGCGATCGACACCCTGCGGCGGGCCTCGACCGAGGCGGCGAAGCTGCGGCAGTGGGCCACGCAGGAGGCCGAGGCACCGCCGCCGTACACGCGCGACAGCGAGATCCCGGACGAGCGCCTGGAGCTCATGTTCACCTGCTGCCACCCGGCGCTGAACCTCGACGCCCAGGTCGCACTGACGCTGCGTTCCCTGGCCGGGCTGAGCACCGCCGACATCGCGCGGGCCTTCCTGGTCAGCGAGCGCACGATGGGCCAGCGGATCTTCCGGGCCAAGCAGAAGGTGGCGCACGCCGTCATCCCGTTCCGCGTCCCGCCAGCGCACCTACTGCCGGACCGGCTCCCGGCCGTACTGCACGTCCTGTATCTGCTGTTCAACGAGAGCTACAGCGACCAGGAGCACAAAGCCCGCCTCAGCGCGGAGGCGATCCGGCTGGCCCGCGTCCTGGCCTCGTTGATGCCCGACGAGCCCGAGGCCCAGGGCCTGCTCGCGCTGATGCTGGTCCAGGACGCGCGCCGCTCCGCACGCCTGGACGCCGACGGCGAACTGGTCACGCTGGAACATCAGGACCGCTCGCGATGGGACCACGACCGGATCGAGGAAGGCACCACGATCCTGGAGCGCGCACTGCGCCGCCGCCGCGCCGGACCGTTCCAGATCCAGGCGGCGATCGCGGCCTGCCACGCCACCGCGCCATCGGTCGCCGAAACCGACTGGCCGCAGATCATCGGGCTCTACGACCAGCTTCGGCAAGTACTCCCCAGCCCCCTGGTCGACCTGAACCGAGCGGTCGCCGTGGCGATGGCCCAGGGCCCTGAGGCGGCACTGCCCGAGGTGGACGCACTGGCCGAGTCCGGCCGCCTCGACGGCTACCACCTGCTGCACGCGACGCGCGCCGACCTGTTACGCCGTGCGGGACGCGAGGAGGAGGCGCGGGCGAGCCTGCGGACGGCGCTGGAGCTGGCGCCGACCGATGCCGAGCGGCGGTTGCTGGAGCGGCGGTTACTGGAACAGCCTTCGCGTTGACGATGGCACTGGCGTCGTTGTTGGATCGAGGAGTCATCAAGCAGCGCCGGTCGGTGGTGGAGCGCGCTGGTCGAACCCTGGACCAGAAGGGCCACCACCCATGCACGACGCCACCCCGAATTCCCCTGTCCAGGCCGAGCAGCCTGACCAGGCACAGCCGACCTACGACCCGTCCGAGTGGACCCCGCTGATCGAGCGCGCGTTCTTCGACCGCCTCGGCCGGCTTTTCGGCCCGGTCGAGGACCAAGTCCGCGACCGGCTCGCGGCCCGCATCGCCGACCTGGAGCACCTGGTCACCAACCCGATGGACGCCGCGAACGTGCGCTTCACCGCGCTCGCAATCGCAGCGTTCGAAGTCCTTTCGCCGATGTGCGGAGCGGCCGAGGCCGCCGCGATCGTCGACGACTGCCTCAACAGTCCCCTGCGTCCGCAGGTCATCGAGGGCACGGCCGCGATGCTCGACAACGTCCCGGATCCGTTCGTCGCGCTGGTCGAGGCGAGCAAGGAGCGCGAGCAGACATACTTCGGGCCGTCGTTCACGTTCGAGCGTCCGGTCGACGACCAGGACACGTACGTCCTGGACATCAAACGCTGCGTGTTCCACGAAACGCTCGCCGCAGCCGGACGCACCGAACTCCAGCCGATCCTGTGCCGCTTCGACCTGAACTGGGCCGACGCCATCGATCCCGACCGGCATCACCTGCGTTTCGTGCGGCCGGTGACGTTCGCGAGCGGGGACACCTGCCGCATGGTCTTCACCAGGCAGGAGCACCTATCCCCACCTGAGGGGTGTCACTAGATACACCCCACAGACACCATGTAGGGCCATCGTGCGAGCGCATCGCGCCCCGGAGACTTGAGTCATCGACTTGAGACGTCAATCCGGGGCGAGCCCCGGTCTCGGGGTGGAGGAGAATCACGATGCGTTCACACAGCCTCTTTCGCAAGCGCACCGCGACGGCCGTCGCGGCGGGGGCGGCGGGTGCGGTGCTGCTGACCGTCGCGTCGGCCGGGGTGGCCGGCGCGGCGGAGTCGGGGCCCGGCGCCGGGGCGTTCGGCCGGTACCATCACGACCCGGGCCACGACCGAAGCCACGACCGCGGTCGGCTGTTGTCGGTCACCGAGGTCGCGGCGCTGTCGCCGGCGCAGGTGCAGGCGGCGGTCGTGCCGTTCTTCGGCGCCACCAAGCGGATCCGCTACGCGGTCACCGACTACCGGATCACCTACAGCACCGTCGACCCGCGGGGCCGGCCGACCACCGCCAGCGGTCTGGTCGTGCTGCCGACCGGGGCCGGGAGCCACCTGAACGTGATCTCCTACGACCACGGCACCAACCCGACGCGCGACGCCGTCGCGTCGGTCACGGCCGGCGGCGGCGACCGCGAGGCGGTCGAGCTGTTCGGCTCCGCCGGGTACGCGGCCGTCGCGCCGGACTACCTGGGGCTGGGCACCGGGCCGGGAGTCCACCCCTACATGAACCTGGCCTCGGAGGTCACGGCTTCGGAGGACATGCTCACCGCGAGCCGCAGCCTGGCCGAGGACCACGACGTGCGCCTCAACCCGCGGGTCATGGTCACCGGCTTCTCGCAGGGCGGCGCCGCGGCGATGGGTTTCGCGCACGCGATCCAGGACGGTCAGGCCGGCCGGTACTGGCGGCTCGGGGCGGTCGCACCGATGAGCGGTCCCTACAACGTGCGCACCGCCGAGATCCCCGCCCTGCTGAGCAACTCACTCAACCCGGAGAGCGAAGTCCTCTACATCTCGTTCTGGACCGTCTCGATGAACCGGATTTACCACCTCTACGACAACCCGGCGGAGGTGTTCCAGCAGCCGTACGCCTCGATCGTGGAAGGGCTCTACGACGGCAGCCACAGCGAGGAGGACATCCTGTCGGCGCTGCCGAGCAGTCCGTCCGCACTGCTCACGCCGCAGTACATCGCACGCCTTCAGCACCCGACCGGCGCGCTGCTGCACGCGATGACGCAGAACGACGTGTCCTGCGACTGGCACCCGAACGTCCCGGCGCAGATCTACGCCGCCGACGGGGACGACGGCGTCGCGTTCGCCAACGCCCAGCAGTGCCAGGCGCAGCTGGCCGAGCACGGCGACCGGGTCAAGCTGGTGGACGTCGGCCACGTCGACCACAACACGTCCGCGGAGCTGGCCACGCCTCAGGTTCTGGCGTTTTTCACCGCGCAGGAGCACTCATGATCAGCACTGATGATTGGCACTGATTTATGAGCACTGAGAAGCATGCGTAGCGGGGTTCCACTCCTGAGCTGCGTGGAACCCCGCGACGGTTGTTCGCCGGTCAGCGTCTCAGCGTCCTTCCAATCCCTTCACGTTGTCGCCGAACGTCCAGCCCAACGAGCCGTCCCAGTTGATCGACCAGGTCATCAGCCCCTTGATCTGCCCGCTGACGCTGTTCCACGCCTGCGACACCAACGACGGCGTCATGTACCCGCCGCCGGCACCGGGCTGCGCGGGCAGGCCCGGGACCTGGTGGTCGTACGGGACCCTGATCGTCGTGCCCTGGATGGTGAGCCCGTTGTTCAGACACTGGGTCTGGACCTGGAAGCCCTGGACCGTGGCCGCCTCGTAGGAGTCACCCGAGCAGCCGTACATGCTGCCGTTGTAGTACTGCATGTTCAGCCACCACAGCCGACCGTTGTCCATGTACTTCTTGATGATCGGCAGGTAGGAGCCCCAGATCGAGCCGTAGGTGACGCTTCCGCCGGTCACGTACGCGGTCTCCGGGGCCATGGTCAGCCCGAAGTTCGACGGCATCTGCGCCAGCACGCCGTCGATGATGCGCTCCAGGTTCTGCTGCGAGGTCGACAGACTGTTGATGTTCCCGCTGTCCACCAGGCCGGTCTCGATGTCGATGTCGATCCCGTCGAAGTTGTACTGCTTCAGGATCGGCACGATCGTCGAGACGAACTTGTCGGCCGCCGCGCTGGAGCTGAGGTCAACGCTGGCGGTGGCGCCTCCGATCGACATCAGGATGGTCGCGCCGGCCGCCTTCTCCGCGCAGTAGTCGGCGGGACTTCCGACCTTGACGTTGGTGTCCATGCCGTCCTGCCACTCGACGGTGCCGTCGGACAGGATGACCGGGAACGCCGCGTTGATGACGTTGTAGCCGTGCTGCTGGATGCGCGGGTCGTTGATCGGGATCCAGCCCAGGCCCGGGTGGACGCCGTTGAGCGCGCCGTCCCAGTTCTCCCAGTAGCCCTGGATCACCTTGCCGGCCGGGCGCGACTTCACCGGGCAGGTGCTGCCGCCCGGCGAGGAGGAGCTGCTGCTGGTCGACGGGGTGCTGCTGGGAGTTGTGCTCGTGGGCGACGTGCTGGACGGGGTGGTCGGCGGCGTACTCGACGTCGGGACAGTGGTCGGCGAGGTCGAGGAGGTCGTCGGCGGCGGGCCGGCCGGGCCGGTCAGGGCAAGGTCGTCGGCGGTGTAGGTGGGTTGGGCGTACCAGCCGTGGATGTAGACCTGGACAGAGGTCTGCGACGCGCCGGTGGTGAACGACACCGACAGCTGCTGCCAGCTGGTCGCCGAGGGCGTCCAGGTGGAGGTGCCGCCGGTCACGCCGATGTAGACGTAGGAGCCTTCGACGTACCCTGAGAACGTGTACGCCGTGTTCGGCTGGACCGAGACGGTCTGCGTGCACTGCGCGTTGTCGGATCCCGAGGGCGTGCCGGCGAGCGCGTGGCTTCCGGAGTGCACCGGCGTCGAGACGACGGCTGCCGTTCCGGCATCGCAGGTCCAACCGGTCAGGTCCCCGGTTTCGAACCCGGGGTTGGTCAGCAGGTTGCCCGACGCCGCCGGGGCGGCGGTCTGCGCGGACGGCGCGGCGGTGGCGCTCGTGGCGAAGGCCGCCGCGGCTCCGGCGAGGGCGAGTGCGCCGACTGCGGCGCCGGTGGAAGTGAGGAGCTGTCTCCGGCGAGAACTGAGATTCCTGAGCATCAAACGTCCTCCAGGCAGCACAAGATGGCGAGTTGGCGGATGCCGGCTGCTCCGGAGCTGCGGCTAGGACGCAGATTGGACTAGACCTGTCGGGCTGTCAAGGTGTCTGGGTTGACCGGTTTCGACGGGATCGCAGAATTCATCGCGAAAGGGGCGTCACGGTGCCGCCGATGTCGAGGGTGCCGGAGATCGTCGGCGTCGCCGTGTCGGCGGGGAGTGCGGCCGTATGGTCGGGTGCTGCGATGGTCGTCGCGCCGACTTGCAGGGACGTGACGTGACGGGACCCGGCGATCAGCAGGTATTGCCGGCCAAGCAGCGAGCGCCAGCGGACGTCCGCAACGACGTGCTGGGAGAAGCGGCTGCAGGAGCGGCCCTGGCTTTCCGATCCGGTGGGCACGGACGGCCCGGTTCCCGGCGGGAGGAACGCAGTCGCAGTCGAGCCGCTGCCGTCCCAGTGGTCGGCGCGGGTACAGACCCACGTGGCAGTGCCCTGAGACTGCGGGAGCGACTGAAGGGCGAACTCCCACGTGTTGATCTGCTTCGTGTCCTGATTCCGCAGTGCGGGCAGGCCGCAGGCCAGGCGGGACAGCGCGACCAGGGCGTCGGGGCCGGTGGCCTCGCGCGGGGACTGCGCGGCGTGCGACGGCGGCGGAGTGAAGGTGAGGTGCGCGGCGGTGATGCCGCCGAGATCGGTAAGCAGGAACGCGTGGTGTTCGGCGACCAGCGGCGAGGAGCGCAGCTGGAGCGCGGGCCAGGAGGCGCAGCCGGTGGCCGGCGGACGCGCGACGTCGGCGGTGACGCCGTTGGCGACGTCGACCGACCGGGCCAGGACGTCGGGCTGGCGGAAGTCACGGGTGGTGACCTCGACGACCCACGGGGCGATCAGCCAACGGTCGCCGACGCCGGTCGAGCGCAGCAGGACGGCGCCGGCGGAGGTGACGTCCGAGTCGTCGGCGCGGGTGAGGTCCAGGCGCACCGGGTCATCGGCGGTCGGGTGATCGGGGCGGGTGTAGCGGGCCAGGCGGGTCGCGTCGGCGAGCAGGACGACGGTCGCGCCGTCGAGGCGGCCGTTCCACAGCACGCGCACCGGCGCGACCGGGGCTTCGGCGGTGGTGCCGGGCCCGGGCTTCACCACGCCGGGATCGGCGCCGGTCCACGCGGCGAGCGCCTGGCCGACGGCGGCGACGTCGGCCCCGGCGCCGCTGCGGCCGGGCCAGGCGCTGAAGTCGAGGCGCGCGGTGTGGAGC
>NZ_JAACYW010000188.1 GCF_015356825.1 Catenulispora rubra
CTGAAGGGCGAGCCGGGGCTGGGGATCCGGGACCGGGTGCAGGCGCAGGCGTCGGGCAACGACGCGGGGGCGAAGATCGGCTACGTGACGCTCGGGCTGATCGTGGCGTTCACCGCGATCGCCGTGGTCAACACGCTGGCGATGAGCATCAGCGACCGCCGGCGCGAGTTCGCGGCGCTTCGCCTGACCGGCGCGACCCGGCGCCAAGTTCAGCGGATGCTGGGCTGGGAGACGGCGGCCGCGGTGGCGGTGGCCACGGCGCTGGGGCTGGCGGTCGCGGCGGCGGTGCTGACGACGTACGTGAGCGGCATGACGCGCGGCACGGGCGGCCTGTCGATGCCGGCGGGTCCGCTGGCGGCGGTCGTCGGCGGCGGCGCGCTGCTCGCGGCGCTGGCGACGTGGGTGCCGGCGCGGGCGGCTTTGGCGGCGGGGTTGGGGGAGGGGTGACGGTTTGGTCCGGGAGGTGCTGCCTTCGGTCTGGTGACCGGAGGCAGCCCTCTGCTTTGCCGACTAGCTCACTCGCTCGGCCCGAACGACCCACCGGGCCCCGGCGGGCTGATGCTTGGCCGCCTACGCCTCCCGCTCTCTCACCTCAGCGCGTCGCGGAGTTTGCGCAGGGTCGCGACGCCGTCGGTGTGCCCCGCGAGCTCGGCGTCGGCGATGGCGTTGTCGAGGCGGGCCTTCGCGGCGTCCTCCCGATCCAGCGACCGGTATTCGATGACCGCAGCCTGCCGGATCGCGTCGAACCGCGGCGGGATCCCCGAGAAGCCGGGCCGGTCGTACAACATCGAGGCGCGCTCCAGCTGCTCGATGGCCTCCTCGGGCCGGCCGGCGGCGTTGAGCACCCAGCCCCGCGTGTAGCAGGTCTGGGCCTCGTCGACCTCGACGCTCAGGAACTGCGTCCGCGACTGCTCGGCGAAGTCGACCCGCATCCGATCGGCCTCCGCGAGGTAGCCGAGCGCGTCATCAGCACCCTCGGCCCCGAACGCGTTGATGGTCTCCCCGGCCATGTCCCGCAACGCCTCGGTCATGTCCGGAATCCGCGGCGCCACCAGATTCGACGCGACAGCCCGCGCCCAAGCAGCCCGCGCCCCGTCCCAGTTCCGCGCCAAGGCCAAAGCCCCCGCTGCCTCAGCCGCCGCCGCAGTCAGCCGACTCGCATCCGGCCACCCGTCAACGGCATCCGCGACATGCAGGAACTCCACCGCCGCCGCCCGCGGCTCGTCCAGCGCGAGCAGCCCCCGCGCCAGATCCGCCCGCACCTGCACCATGAGCATGTCGGCGCGCGTGGGGTGCTTGAAGTGTCTCGGCGCCGGGGCGGGTGCGGGATCGGCATGCGCTGCCTGATCGCTGCCAGCCAGTTCGCCAGCGGCCAGATCGCCAACAGCCTCGCCGCTCGCGCCCGGAACAGCCGGACCAGCGAGTGCTTCGGCGCTCGTGGCCGCGGTGCCAGGTTCGGCGCCGGGCTGGCTCGCGTCGGCCAAAGCAGCCGGATTGCCAACAGCCTTGCCGCTCGCGCCCGCAACAGCCGGACCAGCGAGTGCTTCGGCGCTCGTGGCCGCGGTGCCAGGTTCGGCGCCCGGCTGGCTCGCGTCGGCCAAAGCAGCCGGATTGCCAACAGCCTTGCCGCTCGTGTCGGCCAGATCGGCGAGTGCCTCGGTGCCTGCGGTCGTGGTGCTCGGCTCGGCATCGGGTTGGCTCGCGGCGGCCAAGGCAGCCTTGTCGTCGGCAGTCTCGCCAGCTGAGTTCGTGCTGTCCGGCTCCGCGCTGGCGACCGGCTTGCTCAGCGCTGCCTCCGCACCACGCCCCGCATACCCCCCATCCCCTCGCAGCGGCGTCTCCACCAGCGTCTCCAGCACCGCGACCGCGTCCGCAGTCTGCCCCTGTGCCGCCAGCGCGTTGCTCATCCGCCAGCGCGACTCCACCGCCCCGAACGCGTCGCCCTCGCGGTCGAGCCGCACGGCTGCCTCCGCGAACGCGCGCACGGCCGTTGCCGGTTCGCCGCCCTGCAGTGCGGTCTCGGCGAGCAGTCGGTACAGCGGCGTCAGCTCGTCGGCGTCGACCGCCGGGTGCGCCTCGGCGATGCCCGTCTGCAGGACCTGCATCGCCTCGGCGTGGCGGTCCTGGCCGGCCAGTGCGAGGCCCACCAGCATGCGCGAGCGGTGCAGGCGCCATGGCCAGCCCAGGTCCGTGAAGATCTGCAACGCGTGCCGCGCCAACGGTTCCGCGGCCTTCGGGTCGTCGTGCGTGGCGTCGTACTCCGCGACCGCCTCCAGCACCAGCGCCAGGCGCTGCGGTGCGTCGAAGCCGGTGCCCTCGCGGACCATCCGGTCCGTCTCCGCGCGGAAGACGCCCAGCCAGCGCTCAGCGTCCGCCGGGTCGGCGGCACGCATCGCCGCGTTGCGCGCCGCGAAGACCCGGCTCTGGTGCACCACCAACTTCTGCACCTGTGCGTCCGCGAGGTTCGGCCCGAGTCCGCCGTCGGCCAGCAGCGCGTCGATCCGTTGCAGCAGCGTGTTCAGCTCCGGCCACGTCTCCTCGACGACCGCCGACGCGTCAGCGTCCTGATCCCCGCGCGTCGCCCTGCTCCACTGCACCCGCGCCGCCGACGCGATCGCGCGGTCCGGCCGCCCCGCGCGCTCGTAGCACTCCGCCGCCTCCGTGAAGTACCTGTTGACCGCGTCCCAGTCCCGCTCCTGGTGCGCACGCGACGCCCGCTCCGTCGCGATCTCGGCGCGCAGCACGTCGTCGACCTTGTCCGCGTCCGGCCCCGCCGCCCGTTCCAGCAGCGCGTCCCACAGCCGCCGCGAATCCGGGTGGAACTGCCGGTCCAGCAGCAGCGTCTCGGCCACCAGCGCGTCGAAGTCGTCCGGGACGGCCGTCTCAGGTACCTGCGATACCGAGAGCGGTGTCGCCAAGCCCGCCGTGGGCGCCACCAGGGGCATCTCAGTACCCTCCAACGCCGCCGCGCGCACTCCCAGGTTCAGCTCGGCGACCAGCGGTTCGAGCGCCAGCTGCGCGGCCCGCCGCCCTGACACCGTCGCGTTCGCGTTCCGTGCGTCGAACCGCACCGCCAGCGCGTCCGCGTCGGCCGCGACCGACGCCAGCAGCTCCGCGACCGTCCACTCCCGCCCCAGCGGACCGCCGCACGGCGTGTCGCCGTGTCCGACCGCGGCCAGCCGGCGCAGCAGCACCTCGACCCGGGTCAGGAAGTCCAGCCGGCCCAGCGGCGCCGCCGTGAAGCCGAACAACGCCCGGTTCTGCGCCAGCAGCTCCAGCCCGCGCGCCTCGTTCCCGGTCAGCGCGCAGAACTCCAGGTGCCGCCCGACTTCGGTCAGGTACGCCTCGCGCCCCCGCACCGCCCGGTACGCGCTCAGGTGCGCCCCGCGGGCCTCGTCCGTGCGCCCCAGCCGGACCAGTGGCAGCAGCGCCGAGGACTGGCTCGCGTGCGGCTCCTCGTCGCAGGTGCTGCGGCCGTCCAGCGTGGCCTCCAGCTCGGCCATCCCGATCTCGTCCTCGCCGCGCCCGAAGTGGTACTCGGCACGCGCCCGGGCTTCGCAGGCCTCGCAGTCGCTCATCCGCGTCCGGCCGCGCGTGGCCCACAGCTCGTAGGCCGGCTCCTCGCCCTCGCCGATGTGCTGCGCGAGGAAGTGCAGCTGCCCGTACACCGGCTGCAGTCCGTAGTCGGCCGCCTCGTAGCGCTTGCGCATCTCGGCGATCCAGCCGCGGATCGCGGCCAGCGGCACGTCCGGGGTCCCGAGCAGCCCGGACCCGACCCACTTGAAGTACCAGAAGACGCGGTGCGCCTCCCAGTCGTCGAACGCCTTCGGGTTCCGGTCCCACAGCCGCAGCAGCCGCGCGAACACCACCGGGTACTTCACCCGCTCGCCGCTGCCGCGGTACGCGCTCATCAGCTCGACCAGCGCGGTCGCGGTGACCTCGTCGTCGCCGAAGGCCTCGGCCTCGTCCGCGATCTCCTCGGCGATCGCCGCCTTGGCCCGGCCGTCGGCCCGGTCGCGGTTCTCGCGCAGGGCGCCGAAGAACTCCTCCTTCGTGCCGAACCCGCTCACGCATCCCCCAGCGTGTCAGAGGCTTTGTCCGCCGCCGAGCTGCGGCCTTCGCCGGAGCCTGCCGCGGCCGCCGCGAACTCCAGCAGCCCGATGAACGACCGGTTCAGCAGCGCGTGGTCCGCCGGCCGCAGCGGACGCCGCGACAACAGCAGCGCCTGCCCGTACAGCGCTTCTATGGCGGTCTCCGACAGCGCCGCGTCCGGGATGTCCGCGATCTTGCGGATCAGGGGATTGAGATGGTTGACGATCAGCTGCGCGCGCGGCGCCGAGGACCCCAGCGACCCCAGGATCCCGGCCCACAGCTCGTCGGCGTCGGCCGACAGCTCCGCGCGCCGCCGCTCGTGCCGGGCCTCGCGGTTGTCGACCAGCATCGCCGGCACGCCGACCGGCTGGAACGAGCGCAGCGCGACGTCGGTGTCGAACTTGTCGCAGACCGCGCGGGCCCGCGCCAGGAACGCCGCCGCGGCCAGCTCCGCCGCCGGGTCCACGGTGTCCAGGTGCGCGCTGACCGTCTCCGGGTCCAGGTCCGCGACCGTGACCCCGGGCCGCACCTCGGGCAGCCGGTGGACCAGCTCCCTGTCATACACGTAGCCGCCGTTGACGACGCCCAGCCCGGCCGCGGCCGCGATCGGCGCGACCTGCCGGAACTCCTCGACGCTGGAGGTCACCAGCACCACCGGGTGCGCGCGGGCGAACTCGTCCAGGCTGACGTGGCCGTCGGTGGTCTCGAACGGCAGCCACGGCAGCAGCAGCGCCAGCAGCCGGTCGTCGTAGCGGGCCAGCGCCTTGACCGCCAGGTGGTGCACGTCGATGAAGCGCCGCAGCAGCGTCAGGTCCGAGGCCGCCAGGCCGACCAGCCACTCGCGGATCCGCTCGCCGATCGCGTCGCGCACCGCGGCCAGCGTCTCGTCCTCGTACAGCGACTCGCGCGAGGCCGTGGGGCGCAGGCCGGTGGTGTCCACGACGCAGGACACGAAGAAGGCCCAGTCCGGCACGAGTTCCTGCGCCGAGTCCGACAGCAGCATGCCCTTGAGGTGGACGCGGTGGCCCGAGCGCTTCGTCGGGTGCACCGGCGTGGGCAGCACGAACGCCACGCCCTTGAGCCCGACCAGCGGCAGGTCCAGGTCGATGGTGTCCAGCGGGGTGAAGTCGAACGTCGACTTCGCGTAGCCGGCCAGCGCCTCGCGGCGGGCCAGCGGCGAGCCGTGGTGCCGGTCCCAGACCGGCGGCGTGTCGTTGACCTTGCTGACGTCGCCGAACCGGTCGACGATCTCCACGTCGTAGCGCAGCAGCGAGCCGAAGTGCCGGGCCAGCCGCAGCACCCGGTTCGGCTCCAGCCACTCGCTGCCGTCGGCGCGCGGCACCAGGGTGACCGTGGTGCCCGGCGCGACCGCCTGATCCGCCGGCAGGGTCCTGATCTGGTACGTGCCGTCGCTGCGGCCGCGCCACTCCACGGCCGGCGCGGCGGTGTCGCGGGCGCTGCGCGAGACCACGGTGATCTCGTCGGCGACCACGAAGCAGGCGAGCAGGCCGATGCCGAACTGGCCGATGAAGTCCTGGCGGGCCGCGGACAGGTCCAGGCCGCCGTCCTCGGCGCGCTTGGAGGAGCGGCCGATGGTGGCCAGGAAGGTGTGCACGTCGGCCTCGGTCAGCCCGACGCCGGAGTCCTCGACCTCGAGCCGGCCGTCGACGCCGGTGCGGATCCGGATCTGCGCCGGGGCGGTGGGGTCGAGCATGCGGCGCGCCGTGATGGCGTCCACGGCGTTCTGCATCAGCTCCCGCAGATACACCTTGGGGGAGGAGTAGAGGTGGTGCGAGAGCAGGTCGACCAGCCCGCGCAGGTCGACTTGGAAGGTGTGGCCGGGTTCGGTGCTCACGTGGTGTCCCCTACTTCTTCCGCTTCTTGACGCAGTCCTGCCGTGCCACCGCGAACACCCGCTCGGGGTCGCCGCGATACCGCCACGGGGCCTTGGTGGCGTGGTCCCCGATCCGCTCGAACAGCCGGCCCGCGGTCTCCTTGTCGTCCGCGAGCCAGAAGGCCATCGCGAAGGTGTTCAGTGCGATGTACGGGGAGGACGTCGGGGCGAAGGCCGGGTGGAACACCGAGGCCTCCGCGGCCTGGTGGAGTTCCTTGAGGACCGCCGCGTCCCGGATGTAGACGTCGTCGGGGCCCTGCTCCAGGTCCAGCCAGTGCTCCAGGTGGGCCTGCGCGACGAGCTCGCCGAGGCCGCTGCCGGGCGGGGCCGCGTCGAACGTCTTCGTGGCGAACGCGTGCATCTCCTCGTGCGAGCCGCCCCACTTCGCACACAGCTGCTGCAACATCTGCCGGTGCAGGCCGACGTGCTCCGGCGCGCGCTTGATCCCGGCCTGGAACCGGCGGCGGGTGATCCCGGCGCCGTGCTCCAGCCCGCGGCTGGTGACGCACAGCGCGTACCAGGGCGCGGCGCCGGCCGGATCGAGCTCGACCGCGGTGTACAGGTACTCCTCGGCGACCCGCAGCCGCTCGTGGAACACCCGGAACTGCTCCTCCGACACCTGCGTGGCGCGGTAGCCGGTGCGCGCCTCCCAGGCCCACGCCGAGTGCCGGGCGCCGGCCACGCTCAGCGCCAGCGGGTCGCCGGGCAGCTGCTCGGGCAGCTTGAGCAGGAAGTCGCCGCCGAGGTCCTCGACGTTGGCGATGAGGAAGGTCAGCCGCTCGAAGTCGCCGCGCTCCCGCACCGGCCGCAGGATCGCCTCCATGCCCGGCCAGTCGGCCACCCGCGCGGCCTGGCGCAGCACCGCGAGCTCCGGATCGCCGTGCGAACGGTCGATCGGCACCGGCTTCACGGCGGCGGCCTCCGCGGCGCGCCCGGGCCGCCCGGGGCGTCCCGCAGCCCGGTTCCCCCGCCGCGCGCCGTACTTCGTAGACACCTCGCGGATGACGGAGGCGGCGGCTACAGCACCAATCGCTATGGCCGGGATACTCGACGTCAAAGTGTGGTCCCCTCGATCCCCTCCGTTGTCCCGGTCCGGCGCGGTTCACGGCCCGGCACGGCTACCGTAGCCGACCGGACCGTCACTGCGGTAACCGGTTCCGTGGCTGCGCCGCAGGTCAGCTATCCGTCTTGGGGATCGGGACGGGAGGCGGCGGGATGGGTGAGGAACTGGTGTGCGGATCGCGCCGGTTAGGCTGGCGGGGTGGCTGCGGGCGGAGGAGTACTCAAGGACCTGACAGAGGTTTGGCGCGAGCGGATGGGGGATCGGCCGCCGCTGGCCCATGAATACATGACCGAGCATCGCGAGCGCTGGGTGCGATTCCACAGCCTGCCGGAGTCGCAGCGATACGCGACGAACGACGTGGAGCGGCGGACGATCCTGGACCGGCACTACACGGTTCTCGAGGAGCTGTTCGGCGGCCAGGACGTCTACATCATGACCTCCACGTGGTCGAACACCGTGGAACCGGAGCGGAGATCGCGGCTCGACCTCCGGATCAACCCGGGAAGCGCGCTGTGGTGGTCGTTCCTGTCCCAGGACGACCCGGACCCCGAATTCGTCGTCCACACCCACATCTACGTCTCGTGGACCAGCTGGTCGGTCGGAAGCCTGGACCGGTTGTTGAGCGCGGTCGCCGAAGACCGGACCGCCAACGCCATGATCGCCGATCGTCGACTCCTCCGCATGTACCACCCCTACGACGGCGGCGCCGACGTGCTCGCTATCGACACCGCGGAGCGCGACGCTCTGCGCAAGCGCCACGCCGACTGGCTCTCGAAACACCCCTCAGGCATGTAGAAACCAACCGCACGACATCCCCGTCGCGACCCCGCCGAATCTGTAGCCTGACACCCGTGCCCGATAACAGCATGCGCCGTCGCACCTTCCTCGCCGCCTCCGCAACGACCGCCGCCTCCGCCGCCGCGTTCAGCACCCTCGGGGTGTCCGCCGCGAACGCCGACTACACCACCACCGTCAATCCCGGTACCTCGTGGGGCACCTGGGAGGGCTGGGGGACGTCGCTCGCGTGGTGGGCCAAGGCGTTCGGGAACCGGGATGACATCGCCGACATCTTCTTCACGCTCAACTCCGCGCCGTACAACGGCGGCACGCTGCCCGGCCTCGGCCTGAACATCGTGCGCTACAACGTCGGCGCCTGTAGCTGGAACTCCATCGGCGGCACCACGATGGTCCAGGGCGCCGCCGTGCAGTCCACGCGGCAGATGGAGGGCTACTGGCTCGACTGGTACTCCTCGGATCCGGCCTCCGCCAGCTGGAACTGGTACGTCGACGCCCCGCAGCGCAACTTGCTCTGGAAGGCGCGCGATCGCGGGGTCAACCACTTCGAGCTCTTCTCCGACTCGCCGATGTGGTGGATGTGCTACAACCACAACCCCTCCGGCTCCGCCGACGGGAGCTCGGACAACCTCCAGTCGTGGAACTACCAGCAGCACGCCGTGTACCTCGCGACGATCGCCAAGTACGCGCACGACAACTGGGGCTTCCAGTTCACCTCCGTCGAGGCCTTCAACGAGCCCGTCTCCAACTGGTGGAAGGCCGACACCTCCTCCCAGGAGGGCTGCCACTTCAACGTCTCGACGCAGGCGACCGTCATCAACCACCTGCGCGCCGAGCTCAACAGCCGCGGCCTCGGCGGAGCGCTGGTCGCCGCCTCCGACGAGAACACCTACGACGAGGCCACCGCGACGTTCCAGGGCCTCGGAAGCACCGCGCAGGGCAACGTCGGGAAGATCAACACCCACGGCTACCAGTACGGCGGCGGCCGCCGCGACCTCCTCTACGACGCCGCGAAGTCGGCCGGCAAGGTCCTGTGGAACTCCGAGTACGGCGAGGGCGACGCCTCGGGCATGTCCCTGGCGGGCAACCTGAACCTCGACTTCACCTGGCTGCACCCGACCGCCTGGGTCTACTGGCAGGTCCTCGACGGCGGCAGCTGGGGCACCATCCAGTGCGACGAAGCCGCCGGCACCACCGGTGCCGTCAACCCCAAGTACTACGTCCTGGCGCAGTACACCCGCCACATCCGCCCCGGCATGCGGCTCATCGACAGCGGCGACCACAACTCGGTGGCCGCCTACGACCCGGTGAACCACAAGCTGGTGATCGTCTGCACCAACTACGGCACCGCGCAGTGGATCAACTTCGACCTCTCGAAGTTCACCACCGTCACCGGCTCCGGCGGCAACGGCCTGGTCGGCCGCTGGGCCACGCAGACCGCCGGCGGCGACGCGTACACGTACCACGCCGACACGTTCCTGCACGGGAAGGTGTTCTGGTCGTGGTTCACCACGAACACCGTCCAGTCCTTCGAGATCGACGGCGTCTACCTGTAGCCGGCCACAGTTAGCCGGGCTACAGGGAGCTGGCGAGGCAAGGACCTCACTCAGGAGGGAAGTAGTCCCCGGGCTCCTCATCCGGGTAATCCTCCGGAGGCTCCTCGAAGTCGAGCTCGGCGGGAGGCTCGGCCGGCGCCGCCCGGCCGGGCCGGTCCAACGCCTCGCCGAGCGTGTCCAGGATGTCCTGCCCGTACTTGGCCAGCTTGTTCTCGCCGACCCCGCTGATCGTCCCGAGCTGCTGAAGCGAGGTCGGCGCCTGCATGGCGATCTGCCGCAGCGTCGCGTCGTGGAAGATGACGTACGCCGGAACGCCCTGCTCCTTCGCCGACTGCCCACGCCACGCGCGCAGCTTCTCGAAGACCGGCTTGGCCTCCTCGCTCAGCTCCTCGACCGCGGCCGCCGCCGTCCGCGACTGCTTCGGCGGCCGCGCCGCCTTCGCCGGCTCCCGCCGCATCAGCACCTTGCGATCCCCGCGCAGCACCGCGCCGCTCTCCGGCGTGAGCGCCAGCGTGCTGTAGTCGCCCTCGACCATCAGCATGCCCTGCGCCAACAGCTGCCGCACCACGCCCCGCCACTCGCCCTCGGACAGCTCCGCGCCGATCCCGAAGACGCTGAGCTGGTCGTGGCTGAACTGCGAGATCTTCTGCGTCTGCTTGCCGAGCAGGATGTCGATGGACTGGCCGGCCCCGAACCGCTGCCGGCGCTCGCTCTTGAGCCGGTAGACCGTCGACAGCAGCTTCTGCGCGGCGACCGTGCCGTCCCAGGACTCCGGCGGGTTCAGGCAGGTGTCGCAGTTGCCGCACGGCTCGCCGGACTGGCCGAAGTAGTTGAGCAGCTGCACCCGGCGGCACTCGATGGTCTCGCAGAGCGCGAGCATGGCGTCCAGGTGCGCGGTGAGCTGGCGGCGGTAGTTGTCGTCGCCGTCCGAGGAGGCGATCATCTTGCGCTGCTGGACCACGTCCTGCAGGCCGTACGCCAGCCAGGCCGTCGACGGCAGCCCGTCCCGGCCGGCCCGGCCGGTCTCCTGGTAGTAGCCCTCGACCGACTTCGGCAGGTCCAGATGCGCCACGAAGCGCACGTCGGGCTTGTCGATCCCCATGCCGAACGCGATGGTGGCGACGATGACCAGGCCGTCCTCGCGCAGGAAGCGCGACTGCGCCCGCGCGCGGGTCCCGGCGTCCAGGCCCGCGTGGTAGGCGAGCGCGGAGATCCCGTTGTTCACAAGGAACTGCGCGGTCTTCTCCGTCGAGGCGCGCGACATGCAGTAGACGATGCCGGCGTCGCCCTGGTGCTCGCTGCGCAGCAGCTCCAGCAGCTGCTTGTTCGGCTCCGCCTTCGACACGATGCGGTACTGGATGTTCGGCCGGTCGAACCCGGCGACGAAGTGCTTGGCGCCGCCCAGGTTCAGCCGCTCGGCGATCTCCTGGTGCGTGGCCTGTGTGGCGGTTGCGGTGAGCGCGACGCGCGGCACGTCCGGCCAGCGCTCGTGCAGCATCGACAGGTTGAGGTAGTCGGGCCGGAAGTCGTGGCCCCACTGCGAGACGCAGTGCGCCTCGTCGATCGCGAACAGCGAGATCTTGCCCCGGTCCAGCAGTTGCAGCGTCGACTCCGAGCGCAGCCGCTCCGGCGCCAGGTAGAGCAGGTCCAGCTCGCCGGCCAGGAACATCTGCTCCACGAACCGGCGCTGGTCGGGATCCTGCGTGGAGTTCAGGAACCCCGCGCGCACCCCCACCGCGGTGAGCGCGTCGACCTGGTCCTGCATCAGCGCGATCAGCGGCGAGACCACCACCCCGACCCCCGGCCGCACCAGCGCCGGGATCTGGTAGCACAGCGACTTTCCGCCGCCGGTGGCCATCAGCACCAGCGCGTCGCCGCCGCCGATGACGTGTTCCACGATCTCCTGCTGCGCCCCGCGGAACGAGTCGTAGCCGAAGACGCGCCGCAGGACGTCGTCCGCGTCGGTCACCGTGTGCGTCGTTTCGGGAGGAGCCATGCCACGAGTCTACGGAAGCGGACGGGTGTCGGGTCGGGAGGTTGGGCGTTTTGCCAGGTCAGGGCTTCCGGTGTGGGCGCCGTCACGGGCCGCGGCCGATCCCTCGTCGGGGCGCTCGCCGCGAAGATCGCGCAGCTCCAGGCACGTGACGCACGGGATGGTTAAGGGTTGTATCAAGGGTATGCGAACCCATTTCCCGCGGTTAACCTCACCATGACCGCACATCCATGCCAAAACACTGAGTTGGGAGCAATTCAGCATGCGCATGAACAGGAACGGGCGAATCGCAGCAGCCGCCGTGCTCATGGCCGCGGGACTGGTCGGCGCCACCGCGAGCACCGGAGCGGCCTCGGCCGGCTCGCAGCGCGCCGGGACGTACACGGCCGCCAGGGCGGCTCAGGCCGGCGAGAACATGGAGTACGGCGGCGGGCCCGTCCAGCTGCATCCCAAGGTGTACCTCGTGTTCTGGGGGTCGCAGTGGAAGAGCGACACCAACGGGATACCGGCGTACCTGACCAAGGTGTTCAACGGACTCGGGACCAGTTCGGACAACTGGTCCACCATCACCTCGCAGTACACAGATTCCAGCGGGCGGGGCCCGACGTTCAGCGGTGCGGTCCTGGCCGGCGTGTGGATGGACAACGCCAAGGCCGAGCCGACCAACCCCAGCGCCAACGCCGTGGCGAACGAGGGCAACCGGGGCGCCGCGCACTTCGGGGTCTCGGGCAACGGCGACGCGCAGATCGTGGTGCTCAGCGCGCACGGCACGCACCCCGACGGCTGGCCGAGCTCCGGTTTCTGCGCCTACCACGACTACTCCGGCTCCGTCTCCTACACCAACATGCCCTACCAGCTCGACGCACCGGCCGGCAGCCGGTGCCCGAACAACCTGCTGGGCAACAAGCTGAGCGCCTTCAGCATCGTCGAGGGGCACGAATACGCCGAGTCGATCACCGACCCGCAGGCCGGCAACGGCTGGGTGGCGCCGAACGGCCAGGAGATCGGCGACGGGTGTGAGAGCAACTTCCAGAACGTGACGCTGTCCACCGGGACGTTCCCGATGCAGCCGATCTGGAGCAACAACGCCAACGGGTGCGTCATCCACAACTGAGCCGCCCTCCTTTCCGCAGTCCCTCTTCCCCGCAGTCCCTCCTCCCTCCCGTCCCGCCGCTCCACCGAACCGGCCTCCGCATCGAGTACGGTGAAGGTGGGGCGGCGGCGTCCCGATCACGTGCACTCGGCGTCCCCGCTTCGGGGGCGCCGTTCCTTCGCGTCCGGAGCGGGCGGCCGGTGCCGGTGGTCCGGGCGTGGAGTTCCGCTGGCGGTAGGAGGCGACCTTCTTGAACGTTTCCCCGGAGTCCCGGGTCAAGCGCGCGACCATCGAGGACGTGGCGAGGCTGGCCGGGGTCTCGCGGCAGACGGTTTCGCGCGCGGTCAACGACAAGGCGGAGATCGACGCCGAGACCAAGCGGCGGGTGCTGGACGCCGCGCGCAGCCTGAACTACCGGCCCAGCCGGTTCGCGCGCGGGCTGATCCGGCAGGACACCACCACGCTCGGGCTGATCATCTCCGACATCGGGAACCCGTTCTTCCCCGAGCTCGCGTCCGGGGTGTTGCGGGCCGCGCAGGCGCGGGGCTGGCAGGTCGTGCTCTACGACACCGGCGAGGACCCGGAGCGCGAGGTGCTGGCGCTGTCCACGCTCGCCGACCAGGCCGACGTCGGCGCTGGCTTCCTCACCTCGCCGGCGGTGTTCGCGCACGCCGTGAAGCTCGGCGTGCCCTTCGCCGTCCTGGATCCCGGCTGGGACGCCGGCGCCGCGCCGGGCGTGGGCATCGACATCGCCGGCGGCGTCCGGCTTGCCGTGGAGCACCTGGCCGGGGCCGGCCATCGGCGCATCGGCATGATCGACGGCGCCGCCGACCCGAGCGACAAGCGGCGGACCAGCTTCCTGGCGATCGCGAAGGAGCTCGGGCTGGACGTCGGCGAGGACGACGTCGAACGAGCGCCCCGCACGGTCGAAGGCGGTGCGGACGCGGTGCGAGCACTGCTGGCGCGCAGGCCCGACATCACCGCCGCGTTCGCGTACAACGACGTTCTGGCGGTCGGCGCGGTACGTGGGCTGAAGGCTGCGGGACTCAGGGTGCCCGAGGACTTCGCAGTAGTCGGCTTCGACGGCCTGCCGCTGGGGGAGTTGGTCGAGCCGCCGATCACCTCCGTCCACGTCGACATCCGGCGCATGGGCGAACTGGCCGTGGCCGCCGCCGCGGAACTCCTGGCGGGCCGCACGCCGGAGCCCGTGGTCGTCGTTCCCGAGCTGCGGGTCCGCGGCTCGGCGTGAATCAGTCGTCGGGCTCTCCGATGACGGCCAAGTAACAGCAATTCGGTAATGACCCTTGACGAGAGGGTGTGACCTGGACCACTCTACTTCCCGTGAGCGCTCCCGTGAGCGCTCACGGACCCCTCGATCCCCAGTCCGGGAGGCAGCGGATGTTCCCACGTCGACTCCGAGCACCGTCTTCGGTAAAGGCCCTGGTCGCTCTGACGGTGCTGGCGTTGTCCGCCTGCTCCGCGGCCGGCGGCAACTCCGCCTCCAGCTCCGGCGGCGGCGGCACCGACACCATCACGTTCCTGACCTTCGAGACCCCGAACCTCACCCCGGCCTATTGGGACGCGGCCATCAAGCGCGTCACCGATCAGTACCCCGGCATGAAGGTCAAGCGCCTCGTCTCCCCGACCGCCGACCGCACCAGCTACGCCAAGCAGCTCAAGGCCTCCGGCCAGTTCCCCGACGTGATGATCGCGGTCACCCCCACCGGCTTCGCGCAGGCCGGCGACCTCTACGCCTGGCAGCAGAGCGAGCTCAGCAGCTTCGAGGTGCCGGACGGCGGCGCCATCGGCGGCAAGGTCTATCAGCTCCCTGCGAACACCCAGACCATCCCGATGGTCTACTACCGCAAGTCGATGTTCGCCAAGGCCGGCATCACCGGCACGCCGACCACCTACCAGCAGCTCCTGGACGACTCGGCCAAGCTCAAGACCGCGGGCCTCCTGCCGTTCCAGGTCGGCGGCGGCTCCGACGCCTTCGCCGCGGTCCTGCCGCTGTCCGCCACCGTCGCCACCCAGGTCTACCGCCAGGACCCGAACTGGCTCGTCGACCGGCACACCGGCAAGGTGAAGTTCTCCGACCCGGACTTCGTCGACGCCCTGCAGCGGGTCGGCGACCTGGCGTCCAAGGGCTACATCGACCGCGCCGGCCTGTCGCGCAACTACGCCGACAGCCAGAAGGCGTTCCTGGACGGCAGCGGCGCGATGTACCCGATGGGCATCTGGTTCGCCTCGGCCGCCGACGCCAGCCCGATCAAGGACGACCTCGGCGTGTTCGCCTGGCCCACCGACGACGGCAAGGTCGTCATGCCCGCCTACACCGGCGGCGGCCTGGAGGTCAGCGCGCACGCCAAGAACCTGGACCTGGCCAAGAAGTTCGCCCTGGCCTTCCAGCTGGACAAGTCGAACCTCGACAACAACGTGCTCAGCGACGCGCTCTTCCCGGCGATCAAGGGCTACACCCCGCCGACCACCACCGGCCCGGTGTTCAACGAGTCCTACCAGCTCTACCAGCAGGCCGAGCAGACCGGCACGGTCGTGAAGGCCTTCAGCTGGGAGTCCGGCGACGACGCGCTGCTGCCCGGCATGGTCGACGTCGTCTACGGCGCCGTCGAGGACGTGATGCTCGGCCGGAAGTCCGCCAAGGACGCCGCGTCGTACCTGGACTCCGAGTGGGCGAAGCGGGCGTCGAGCTGATGCGCGTCCTGGTCTTCAACGAGAACCACCACGAACTCACCCGCCCCGAGATCGCCGAGCGCTACCCGCTCGGCATCCACGGCACCGTCGCCGCCGCGCTCGAAGACCGCCTCGGCCCCGCGTCGAACACAGTCATCACCACCGCGACCCAAGACCAGCCCGGCCATGGCCTGACCCCCGCGGCCGTGGAGGATATTGACGTCCTGGTCTGGTGGAGCCACCTGCTGCACGCCGAGATGGACGACGAGACCGTGGACCGCGTCCGCCGCCGCGTCCTGGACGGCATGGGCCTGGTGGTCCTGCACTCCGGCGCCGGCTCGAAGCTGTTCACGTCCCTCATGGGCACCAGCTGCGACCGCCGCTGGCGGCACGGCGAGGACCGGCACCTGGTGTGGACCGTCAAGCCCGGCCACCCGGTCGCCGCCGGCATCCCGCAGCCGCTGGTGATCCCGCACGACGAGATGTACGGCGAGCCCTTCGACATCCCCGATCCGGACGAACTGGTCTTCCTGTCCTCCTTCAGCGGCGGCGAGGTGTTCCGCAGCGGCGCCTGCTTCACTCGCGGCGCAGGCCGGATCTTCTACTTCGGCGCCGGCGACCAGGAATGCCCGGTCTACCACCAGAAGGAGGTCCAGGACGTGATCGCCAACGCCGTGCGCTGGGCGGCTCCGACCGGCCCGATCGGCAAGCACTTCGTGGACGCGCCCTCGCCGGTCGGGTGGTGGCAGCAATGAGCACAGAGAGCACTGAGCTTGCGTTCGCCACGGTCACCACGCCCGGACCGCTGCGCGCGGTCATCGTCGGCGCCGGCTTCATGGGCCGGAACTGGGCCCGCGAGATCGCCCGGCAGCCCGACACCGAGCTCGTCGGCTGGGTCGATCTGGATCCCGAGGCGCTGAACGAGGCCGTGAAAGAAGCCGGACCGGAAGCCACCAGCAGCATCGCGATCGGCACCGATCTGGCCGCCCTGCTCACCGACCTCGCCCCGGACATCGTCTTCAACAGCGCCCCGCCGGCCGCGCACCGCACGGTCACCACCTCAGCCCTCGAACACGGCTGCGCGGTCCTGTCCGAGAAGCCGATGGCCATGACGCTCGCCGAGGCCCGCCAACTGGTCGCCGTCTCGGAACGCACCGGCCGGCTGCTCGCCGTCACCCAGGACCGGCGCCAACTCTCCGGCACCCACGCCCTGAAGGACGCGGCCCGCCGCCTGGCCCCGCTCACCCGCCTCGAAATCGACTTCCGCCTCCCGC
The DNA here is from genome assembly GCF_015356825.1 of Catenulispora rubra. Taxonomy (GTDB): domain Bacteria; phylum Actinomycetota; class Actinomycetes; order Streptomycetales; family Catenulisporaceae; genus Catenulispora; species Catenulispora rubra. The sequence goes on from NZ_JAACYW010000188.1 coordinate 16,452, forward strand.
ACCGCGCCGGCCCCTACGTCCACTTGTGGGACGAGCCGCTGCTGCGCGAGATGGCCATCCACCTGTTCGACGCGGCGCGCGCCGTCACCGGTGCCGACGCGCAATCAGTGTTCTGCACCGCCTACCGCACGCCGTGGTCCTGGTACCCCGGCAACGACTCGGCCGAGGCCCTGTTCCAGATGGACGACGGCCTGCACTTCGCCTTCACCGGCTGCTGGACCGCGCGCTCGGACTTCACGTCCTGGACCGGCCGCTGGTACCTGGAAGGCGCCGGCGGCTCGGCGATCTGGGACGGCCTCGGCGCACCGGTGCTCACGCCGGCGCGCGAGGAGGGGGAGCCCGAGCCGCCGTCCGAGACGCTGCCGGTCGAACCGCAGTCCCCCGAGTTCCCCGGCCTGGCCGAGGTGCTCGCCGGATTCGTTCACGCCCTGCGCACCGGCGAGGCCCCGGACGGCGAGTGCCACGACAACCTCCGCAGCCTGGCCATGGTCGAGGCGGCCGTCGCCTCCTCGCAGTTCGCCCAACCGGTCGTCGTCGAGAACTGAGATCCCGCAACGCGCATTGAAGGGAGAACAGCCATGACCTCCATCAGCCGACGCGCCGTGCTCGCCGCTACCGCCGGGGCCGGCGCATCCACCATCGCCGGCGTCACCTTCGCCTCTCCAGCCTCCGCAGACGCCGATTGCCGGCCCGGGACCGGGGTGCGCTGGTCGGACGTGAAGCGCCAACTGGCCGCGGTGAACCCACAGGTGAGCGCACCGATCCAGAAGGTCGTCACGAACAAGTACTCGCCGGGCATGTTGCTGGGCAACGGCGACATCGGCGTGGTCGTCGGCGACTCCTCGGCCACGCAGCAGACCTTCCACTTCGGCAAGAGCGACTTCTGGGGCAACAACCGCAAGACCACGAGCCCGCTGGTCTGGCAGAACTCGATCCTGCCGGTCGGCGCGCTCACGGTCTCGGTGCCCGGCGCCACGGCGGCTGCCACCGGCTACTCGATGGTCACCGACATCGGCACTGCACAGGTCACAACAGTGCTGCCGCTTACGAACGGCACGCTGACCCTCACGTCCTGGACCGCCGACCACGACAATGTCCTGATCACGGAGATCGCCTCGGCCCATGGCGATCCCGACCTGACACTGAGCGCCAGCGTCGTGCTGCCGAACGATCCGGCCTACCCCTCGGCGACCGGCGCGACCGGCGGCGCGTTGTGGCTGACCCGGCAGAACAACGCTGTCGGCTATGGCGATGTCAGCTACAAAGCGTCCGTCGCCTCGGCGACCGTCCTCATGGATGGTTCCCTCGCCGACGGCACCTTCGTCCTCCCCGGCGGTTGTAAAGCGGTCCTGCTGACGGCCTTCCGCTCGCACGGCCAGGACCTCTCCGACCCGGCTCCCGCGCCGACCCCGAATGATCTCCGCGACCAAGCGATCGCGGCGGTGACGTCGATCCGCGACCACTGGCTGCGCGAGGCGCGCGCCGTACATCGCTCCTTCTGGACCGACTTCTGGACCCGCTCCAGCGTCGTGCTCGGCGACTCGCAGCTGGAGGCCTTCTACTTCAACGCGCAGTACGTCCTGGGCAGCGCGACCCGTGTCGGCGTCCACAACCCGCCGTCGCTGTGGGCCGCCTGGACCACCAACGACACCCCGAACTGGGGCGGCCGCTACTTCCTGAACTACAACGAGGAAGCCCTGTACTACGGCGCCTTCTCCTCCAACCACGCCGACTTGTCCGAGCCCTACCGGCGGATGATCCTCAACGAGGTCGCCTGGCAGCGCAACACCACTCACGGCGCCGGGTATCAGGGCACGGCGTTCCAGCGCAGCCTGCCGCCGTTCCACCTGTACCAGACGCCTCCGGCGCCGATCCCGGTCGCGGCGGCCAAGGACTACAAGAAGCTCCCGGCCGACCAGAAGTCCAACGGCACGTTCGGCGCGCTCCCGCTGATCTGGCACTGGGAGTACACCCGCGACCGGGACTACCTCCGCGACGAGCTCTACCCGCTGCTGAAGGAACTGGACGCGTTCTGGCGCGATTTCGCGGTGTGGGACGGCACGCGCTGGGTCTTCCAGCACACCTCCGCGCACGAAGGCGGCGACGACACCAACCCGAACCTGGACCTCGGCTTCGCGCGCAAGGTCGCCAACACCCTGCTGGACACATCCGTCGTCCTCGGCGTCGACGCCGACCTGCGTCCGGTCTGGCGCGACTTCCTCGCCAAGCTGAGCGCCTACCCGACCGGCACGTACAACGGCGTCACCGTCTTCTACACCGGCGAGGTCATCAACAACCCCGGCGTGCCGGACACCTTCGAGCCCGGCAACCAGCCGATCAACATGGAAGGCGTCATCTTCCCCGGCGAGCAGTGCTCCATCGGCGGCGACCCGATGCTGCTGCAGTACGCCGTCAACTCCCTGACACAGATGAACTCCTGGGGCGTGACTCCCGGCGGCAACTCGAACAACGGCTTCTGCAAGGAGTTCGTCATCGCCGCGCGCGTCGGCTGGCCGGCCGAAGACCTGCTGCAGAAGCTCAAGGCCGCCATCGCGCACCTGTGGCGGCCCACTAACAACACGGTCTTCCAGGGCGGCGGCGGGGTCGAGACCACCGGCACCACCGAGGCGCTGAACTCGATGCTGATGCAGAGCGAGGACGGCGTGATCCGGGTCTTCCCGTGCTGGCCCGCGGCGCGCGACGCGTCGTTCACGCTGCTGGCCAAGGGCGGGTTCCTGGTCAGCGCCGAGCAGCGCCGGGGAGCGGTCGACCACATCCGGCTGCACAGCCGGGCCAGCGGCGAGGTCACGCTCCAGCTGCCGTGGAAATCCGGATCGGGCGGTCGGCTCACGTTCCGCACCGTCGCCGGCCGCACCTACAACATCACTCCGAAGGGAAGGTGGGACGAAGATGCGCAGTGACAAGTACCCGCTCGTCGGTCGGCGCGCGGTGCTCGGGGGTACGGCGGCCGGGGTCGGCGCGGTCCTGGTCGGGGCCGGCACTGAAGTGGCGCGCGCGACCGGCTCTCGCCCCGCCGCCGAGGCCGCCGCCACCGGCATCAGCTGGCCCGCCGTCCAGGCTCAGCTCGCGGCCGTGAACCCGCACGTCACCAAGCCGATATCGGGCGTCGTCACGAACAAGTACACGCCGGGCATGCTCCTGGGCAATGGCGACATCGGCGTGGTCGTCGGCGACTCCTCGGCCACGCAGCAGACCTTCTCCTTCGGCAAGAGCGACTTCTGGGGCAGTGACCGCAAGACGACGAGCCCGCTCGTCTGGCAGCCCTCGATCCTGCCGGTCGGGAAGCTGACCGTGGCGGCGTCCGGCGCGAGCGCCGCGTCCAGCGGCTACTCGATGACCACGGACCTGGCCGGGGCGACGGTCACGTCCGTGCTCGCGCTGTCGAACGCCACGGTCACGATGACGTCGTGGACCGCCGACAACGACAGCGTCCTGATCACCCAGCTGTCGTCCAAGGCGGGCAGCTCCTCGGTCAGCCTGACGGCGACCGTCACGCTGCCGGTCGACTCGGCCTATCCGTCCGGCGCGGGTGCCCTGAACGGCACCCAGCTGTGGCTGACCCGGCAGAACAACACCTCCGGCAACGGCAACGTCAGCATGCAGGCCACCGCGGCCTCCGCGACGCAGCTCGTGGGCGCCAAGTTCACCAAGACCAGCACCTCGAAGACGTCCTCGCAGACCTCTGCGACCGGTACCTTCACCCTGGCCGGCGGAGCGACGGCCACGCTCGTGACGGCCTTCCGCTCGCACGCGCAGGACGTCTCCGACTCGTCCACCGCCCCGACGCCGACGCAGCTTCGCGATCAAGCGGTCACCGCCTCCAGCGCGATCGACGCGGCGTGGATCACCGGCGCCGCGAGCACGCACGCCGCGTTCTGGCAGGACTTCTGGACACGTTCCAGCGTCGTCGTCGGCGATTCGCAGCTGGAAGCCTTCTACTTCAACGCGCAGTACGTCCTGGGCAGCGCGACCCGATCCGGCGTGCACAACCCGCCGTCGCTCTGGGGCCAGTGGCTCACCAACGACACCCCGAACTGGGGTGGCCGCTACTTCCTGAACTACAACCAGGAAGCCTTGTACTACGGTGCCTTCTCCTCGAACCACGCCGAACTCTCCGAGCCCTACCGCCGCCTGATCTACAACGAAGTCCCCTGGCAGCGGAACACGACTCACGGCGCGGGATATCAGGGCACAGCGTTCCAACGCAGCATGGCACCGTTCCACATGTACGAGAACCAACCCTCGACGGCACCGGTCGCGTCCAAGAAGGACTACACGAAGCTGCCCGCCGACCAGAAGTCCAACGGCACCTTCGCGGCGTTGCCGCTGATCTGGCACTGGGAGTACACCCGCGACACCACCTACCTCCAGACGCAGCTGTATCCGTTGCTGAAGGAGCTGGACGCGTTCTGGCGCGACTTCGCGGTCTTCGACGGCAAGCGCTACGTGTTCCAGCACTCGTCGGCCCACGAAGGCGGCGACGACACCAACCCGAACCTGGACCTCGGGTTCGCGCGCAAGGTCATCAACACCTTGCTGGAGACGTCGGCGATCCTCGGCGTGGACGCGAACATGCAGTCCACGTGGCAGGACTTCCTGACCAAGCTCAGCGCCTACCCGACCGGCACCTACAACGGCGTCACGGTCTTCTACACCGCCGAGGTCATCAACAACCCGAGCCTGCCGAACAAGTTCGAACCCGGGAATCAGCCGATCAACATGGAAGGCGTGATCTTCCCCGGCGAGCAGTGCTCGATCGGCGGGGACGCCAACCTCCTGCAGTATGCGATCAACTCCCTGACACAGATGAACTCCTGGGGTGTGACGTCGGGAGGCAACTCCAACAATGGCTTCTGCAAGGAGTTCACCATCGCGGCCCGCGTCGGCTGGCCGGCCGAGGACCTGGTGCAGAAGCTCAAGGCCGCCATCGCGCACCTGTGGCGGTCGAGCAATGACACCGACTTCCAGGGCGGCGGCGGCATCGAGACGTCCGGGACGATCGAGACGCTGAACTCGATGCTGATGCAGAGCGAAGCCGGCGCGATCCGGGTCTTCCCGTGCTGGCCGACCGCGCGCGACGGGTCGTTCACGCTGCTGGCCAAGGGCGCTTTCCTGGTGAGCAGCGCGATCAGCGGCGGCTCGGTGGCCTCGGTCGGCATCATCAGCCAGACCGGCGGGAGCGCGACGCTGGTGCTCCCGTGGCACACCGGCACGGCGACCGTCACCGCGAACGGATCCTCCGTCCCCGTCACCGTCTCCGGTGGTCGGGCCACCTTCGCCACCACGGCGGGCACCATGTACAAGGTCACCCCATGACAGCACTGCAAGGCTCGTTACCTGGCACACCGCAAGGTTCTCCGCAGTCTGCACGGAAGTCCGCACGGAACCGGCGCGCGAACCTGGGGTACTTCCTCGGGTTCGGCGCGCCGGGGCTCCTGTTCTACGCGTGCTTCGTGTTCGCGCCGCTGGTGCTGAGCCTCGGCTACAGCTTCACCAACGCCGACGCGTTCCTGCCCGACACGAAGTTCACCGGCCTGCACAACTACGTGAAGCTGCTCGGCGATCCGGACTTCCGGATGCAGTTGCGGGTCACCACGATCCTGACGCTGATCATCGTGATCGTGCCGAACGTCGCGGGCCTGGCGATCGCGGTGCTGCTGAACCGGAACGGCCGGCTCTACCGCGCGCTGCGGACGGTGTTCTTCGTGCCGGTCGTGCTCAGCTCCGTGGTGGTGTCGGTGGTGTGGCAGGCCATGCTCACCGACGGCGGGCTGCTGGACACGGTGCTGGGGTCGATGGGGGTGCGGCACCCGCCGGGCTGGCTGTCCGATCCGTCGATCGCGCTGTACTCGGTGGGGTCGATCGCGAGCTGGCAGCTGCTCGGCTTCTGCACGGTCGTGTACCTCGCGGGGCTGCAGGGCGTGCCGGACGAGCTGCTGGAGGCGGCGGCGATCGACGGGGCCGGCCGCTGGACCAGGTTCCGGCGGGTCACCTGGCCGATGCTGGCGCCGGCCCTGACCATCAACACCGTGATGCTGCTGATCACCGGCTTCAAGACGTACGACTACATCCAGGTGATCACGCACGGCGGCCCCGGGACCGGGACCACGGCGACGGTCGCGTACGGCGTGATCCAGACCGGGTTCACCGAGAACAAGACCGGGATGGCCTCGGCGATGGCCGTACTGATGCTGATCATCGTCGCGGTGGTGTCGAGCGTGGTGCTGCGGCTGCTGCAACGGCGGGAGGTGGAGCTGTGACGGTGCACTCGGAGGAGGCGAGGGCTTCGGCCGCGGCGGAGCCGGGCGCGATCGTGACCGGCCGGGCCGGGC
>NZ_JAACYW010000189.1 GCF_015356825.1 Catenulispora rubra
GCGCAGGAGAGGTCGGCCCAGGCCAGCATTTCGCCGAGGAGGGGGGCTTGGGACTTGTAGTCCGGGACCTCTTTGTTCTCGATCTGCGGGGCGTCCTGTGCGTCGGGGTCGGGGCGGTCCAGGCAGTTGATGGCGATGTTGGCGTCTGTCTGATTGTCGTAGGTGCCGCTGTTGCGGTCGTTGTAGAGGTCCGCCCACTGGAGGAGGCGGGTGCCGTCGCCGTTCATGGCGGCACTCAGCGCGTCGCGGAGGTCGCTCCAGTACTGGGGGACGTACATCACCTGGAGGACGGCTGTGAGGGCGAGGCCGTAGTTCACCGTGCGGCTGCCGTCGTGGGTGGGTACCGGGTGGTCCTGGAGGGACTGCAGGTAGGTCATGAGCTTGTCCACCGCGGTGCCGGCGTCGGTGCCGAGGGGGCAGGTGGTCTGGGTGACGCAGTCGGCGGCGAATTCGCGGATCAGCTTCTCGAAGCCCTGGGCCTGGGCGATGTTCATCTGCTTGGCGGTCAGGGTGGGGTCGATGGCGCCGTCCAGGACCAGCCGGCCGGTGTTCTGGGGGAACAGGCCCGCGTAGACGGCTCCGAGGTAGGTGCCGTAGGACTTGCCCAGGTAGTGGAGCTTGGCGTCGCCGAGGACCGCTCGGAGGACGTCCATGTCGCGGGCGGCGTTGGGAGTGCCGACGTAGGGCAGGATGCGGGCCGACTTCTGCTCGCAGGCCTTGCCGATCGCCTGGGACTCCTTCACGACCTGCGCCACCTGCGCGTCGGTGCGGGGCATCGGGTCCGCCTGGACGAAGGCGTCCATCGCCGCGGTGTCGTCGGACAGGCAGCGCACCGGATCCGACTGGCCGACGCCGCGGGGGTCGAAGCCGACGATGTCGTAGTGCGCTGCCACGTTCTTCGTCACCACGCTCGGGTCCTGCGCGTACGCGATCCCCGCGCCGCCCGGCCCGCCGGGGTTCAGCAGCAGCGAACCCACCCGCTGGCCCGCCGGCCCGGTGGCGGCCTTGCGGGTCGCCATGATGTACGTCGTCCCCTTCGACGGGTCCGAGTAGTCCAGCGGCACCGTGACCTTCGCGCAGGTCCAGCCGGGCCCGCTGCTGTCCGTCGTGCAGGACGCCCAGCTCGGCTTCTGGTCGTAGAACTGCTGCAGGTCCGCGGGGACTGCGTCGGCGTTCGACAACGCCGCGCCCCCGTGCTCGCCCGCCGCGCTTCCCGAGGCGCCGCGTCCTCCGGGCACCGAAGGCTTCTGCGCCGCGTGCGAACTCCCGCCGCACCCAGTGGTCAAGAGAAGGCCCGCGGTCGCCACCGCTAAGGCCCGCCGTACTGTCGGACTGGGATTCACGGGCAGATCTCCTCCTGCGGCGCGGTCATCGTTTGTGACTAGCTATCCAGAAACGTCCGATTCCACACCATGTCACAGCCGGGAGGAGTACCTGAGGAGTACGCAGGATCAGAGCAGGGGGATCAGGGCTGGACGTTCACTCCGCGTCCCAACGCATAGTGCCGTCCTTACGGGAAGTCTCATAGTCCTGACGGGACCCGCAGACCGAGGCCAGAGAGCAAGAACAGGTCCGCCCGGTCTCGTCGAGCCGCACCTTCACCGTCTCCGACGGCACGTTCAGCCCGACGACCCGCCCCGGCCCCTCCGGCGTCAGTACCTTCTCTCCGCGCGCGGGAGCCTTAGCCTTCGTCTCCACATAGAGCGGGTGCTCATACTTGAGACAACACATAAGCCGCCCGCAGGCCCCGGAGATCTTCAGCGGGTTCACCGGCAGGTCCTGGTCCTTCGCCATGCGCACCGACACGGGCTCGAAGTCCTTGAGGAACGTCGAGCAGCACGTGTCCCGTCCGCACGGCCCGATCCCGCCCTGGATCCGCGCCTCGTCGCGGGCGCCCAGCTGCCGAAGCTCAATGCGGGCGTCCAACTCCCGCGCGAGTGTTCGCACCAGTTCGCGGAAGTCCACGTACTGCGGAGCCGAGAAGTACACCGTGATCTGCTTCTCCGACTCCACGAAGTCGACGCCGACCACCTTCATCGGCAGCCCCTGCTCGCGGATCTGCCGCTTGGCGACCACCCGGGCCCGGGCCCGACGCTCCCGGCTGCGCTCGTCGCGCGCCAGGTCGTCCGGCGTGGCGAAGCCGACGAGCTCGTCCAGGCCGCCGATCGCGGCGTCCTCGTACGTGTCGACCCACTGCGGTGCCCAGATGCACTCCGCGACCTCCGGCCCGGCAGAGGTGGGGACCAGTACCTTGTCGCCCACGTGCGGGGTGATGGGCCCCGGCGCGTAGTAGTACAGACGGCCGTAGCGGGTGAAGCTGACGGCACAGATCATCGCCACGGACGGTTCTCCAAACAGCCGACAACACACGGCACGGACACGACACTCACCCTGTTGAGCCTAAGCGCAGTACTCGGCCCGAGGCGAGAGGCTGAGGAAGGCGATCGGCGGCGGCGCCGGGTTGGCTACCCTTGGGTACATGCCCAACGCACCAGTCGTAGCCCAGCCCTCCCCAGCCCGAGATGCCCTCCTGAAGGAGATCCAGGCCAAGGCGGTGGTGCGCGGCGAGGTGACGCTGTCCTCCGGACTCAAGGCGGACTGGTACCTGGACCTGCGGCGGATCACGCTGGACGGGACCGCGGCGCCGCTGGTCGGCACCGCGATGCTGGAGCTGACGGCGGACCTGGACTTCGACGCGGTCGGCGGGCTGACCATGGGGGCGGACCCCGTCGCCACCGCGATGCTGCACGCCGCGGCCGCCGGCGGCCGCGCGCTGCACGCCTTCGTGGTCCGCAAGGCCGCCAAGGCGCACGGCATGCAGCGCCGCATCGAGGGCCCGGAGGTGGCCGGCCGCCGCGTGCTCGCGGTCGAGGACACCTCCACGACCGGCGGTTCTCCGCTGGAAGCGGTGCGCGCACTGAGGGAAGCCGGTGCGGAGGTGGTGGCAGTGGCTACGATCGTGGACCGCGCCACCGGTGCCGCCGAGGCGATCGCCGCGGAGGGCCTGCCGTACTACACCGTCTACACGCTGGGGGATCTTCATGTTTGAGAAAGATTCTTGATGTTTGATCGAGATCTCGGCGTGTAGGGCAACAAAAAACGGGCGCCTCGAGGGGCCCGCGTTCTTGACCGTGAATCGGACGCAACCAGCGTGGTGGTTCGCGCGTCTACCTGCCAGAACCTAATCAGGTGTCAAGACTTTGGGGTGCGGGCTGTGGAACAGCAGGATGAGCTAGAGATCGAGACGAGGCTGCGTGCCGCCCTTCAGGCACGCAGTGAACTCGTCACGCATTCCACGCTCAGGCCTGGCATCCCGCCGAACGAGCACACGGCGGGGGTGCGGGCTCGGCGCGAGTCCTGGTGGTCGTGGCGCCGGATGTGGGTGCCCGTCACCGTCGCCGCCGCGCTGGCCGGCGGCGTGTTCGTGGGCGCGCAGCTGCCCTCGGGTTCCAGCTCCACCAACGCCGGCCCGACGAGCGGAGGCAGCCCCAGCACCAGCGCGCCCGCCAACGGCTCGACCACGCCGATGCAGAGCGAGTCGGTCGCGGGCACCCCGGAGAGCGTCGGCACGCTCAGCCTCACCGTGACCGCCGGCTGGCAGTTCACCTCGACGTCGAAGACGTCCGCGTGTGTGACGCTGAGCAGCCACCCGGCTCCCGCGGCCGCGAACGGCGCCGCGACGACCGCGGCGGCGCTGCCGTGCGGCGTGGACGCGCTCTACCTCAAGGCCGACGCGACCGCGGCCAGCTGGCCGCTGAGCACCGCGGCCAAGGACACCGGCTGGTGGCCGACCGCGGTGTCCTCCGCCTCGGACATCGTCTGCCCGGCGGCCCCGTCGGGGAGCAGCACCGACATGGTGAAGGCCTCGATGCTCCTGCGCTCCTCCGACGCCTACGAGCTGGCGGCCCAGCCCGGACAGACCGTGGCCACCCAGCCCACGGCCGAGTACCACGAGTGGGCGGTGACCTGCGACACCGGTCCGGGCGTGCAGCCGATGCTGTGGAAGCTCAACGCCGCACCCGGTGCCGCGGCGCCGACCACCTTCGCGGTGGCCACCGTGGTGTCGGCGAACCCGCAGTACGACTCGGCGCTGCTCGGTATGGTGGGCTCGCTGCACCAGACGAGCTGACCGGCGTGGGCGGCCTCCGCCCCGGCGCCGCGTCGTCCCGGCTCGATCCCGCTCGATCCGACGCTCCGACACGATGGGGCGAGCTGGTCGAAACGGCTCATGTCGCTGCTCGTGTCCCGGCCTGACCTGGCCGGGAACCGTTTGGATCCCGCCAACTGCCACACGCTGTAGTAATGACAAGGTAGCCTCGACCTGTGACCCCATCTCTGGCCCACATCCTGGCCTTCAATCCGATCTCCGCGACGGACTGGATCAACGCGCTCGGCGGCTTCGCCGTGCTCGGCGTCTGCGCGATCATCTTCGCCGAGACCGGTCTGATGATCGGTTTCGTCCTGCCCGGCGACTCGCTGTTGTTCATCGCCGGTCTGAAGACCCTGGCGGGCAAGCAGTCCGCCGGGGTGACCAGCACCGTCCACCTGTCGCTGCCGCTGTTGCTGGTGGCCGTGCCGATCTGTGCTGTGGCCGGCGCCCAACTCGGCCACTATCTCGGCGCGCGCTTCGGGCGCCCGCTGTTCGACAAGCCGGACAGCCGGCTGTTCAAGCGCAAGCACGTCGACAAGGCCGAAGAGGTGTTCCACCGCTACGGCGAGACCAAGGCCGTCATGCTGGCGCGCTTCATCCCGGTCGTCCGTACGTTCATGAACCCGGTCGCCGGCGTCCTTGAGATGCCCGCCAAGAAGTTCTTCATGGCGAACCTGATCGGCGGGATCATCTGGGCCGACGGCGTGCTGCTGCTCGGCCGCCTGGCGAGCAACGCGATCAGCGCGGACAAGGTGGACAAGTACATCATCCCGATCACCTTCGTCATCGTGCTGCTGTCGCTGCTGCCGATCGTCTTCGAGTGGCGCAAGACGAAGAAGGCCAAGGCCGCCGGGACCTCCGGCTACGCCGCGCCCGACCAGGATTCGGTCGCTTCGAGCGGTCGCCACCGCAGCCGGTAAACTGCGCCCCAGCAGCGCTAATCCGAGTGCGACCGTCCCACCCAAGGAGACAACAGCGATGGCTATCGCGACCCCTGAGGTCTACCGCGAGATGCTGGACCGGGCCAAGGCCGGCCGGTTCGCCTACCCCGCGATCAACGTGACCTCCTCCCAGACGCTGAACGCCGCTCTGCGGGGCTTCGCCGAGGCCGAGAGCGACGGCATCCTCCAGATCTCCACCGGCGGCGCGGAGTACCTGTCCGGCTCGGTGAAGGACATGGTCGTCGGCTCGGTGGCGCTGGCGGAGTTCGCCCACGTGGTGGCCGCCCGTTACGACGTCACGGTGGCCCTGCACACCGACCACTGTCCGAAGGACAAGCTCGACGGCTTCATGCGGCCGCTGATCGAGGTCTCCACCGAGCGGGTGAAGGCCGGGCAGCAGCCGCTGTTCCAGTCCCACATGTGGGACGGCTCCGCGGTGCCGCTGGACGAGAACCTGCAGATCGCGCAGGAGCTGCTCGCCAAGTGCGCCGCGGCGAACATCATCATGGAGCTGGAGATCGGGGTCGTCGGCGGCGAGGAGGACGGTGTCGCCAACGAGATCAACGACAAGCTCTACACCACCCCCGAGGACGCGCTGAAGACCGTCGACGCGATCGGCCTCGGCGAGAAGGGCGCCTACCTGCTGGCGGCCACCTTCGGCAACGTCCACGGCGTCTACAAGCCGGGCAACGTCAAGCTCCGCCCGGCGATCCTGAAGGACCTGCAGGACGCGGTCGCGGCCAAGCACCCCGGCCACGGCGACAAGCCGTTCGAGCTGGTCTTCCACGGCGGCTCCGGCTCCACTCTGGAGGAGATCCGCGAGGCCCTGGACTACGGCGTGGTGAAGATGAACATCGACACCGACACGCAGTACGCGTTCACCCGGCCGATCGCCGACCACATGTTCAAGAACTACGACGGCGTCCTGAAGGTCGACGGCGAGGTCGGCAACAAGAAGACCTACGACCCGCGCACCTACGGCAAGTCGGCGGAGGCGAACATGGCCGCGCGCGTCGTCGAGGCGTGCACGGACCTGCGCTCCGTGGGGACGAAGCTCAAGTAGTCCTCTGACAGCGAAAATGGGGCGTACTCCATATATAAGGAGTACGCCCCATTCTTCTTAGAACGAGTACCGCACGCGTCCTGAGAACCGCTCGAAGCCCAGCCGCCGATACACCGGTACGCCCAGAGCGGTGGCGGTCAGGGTCGCGCTTTTCGCTCCGGCCTGAAAGGCGCCGTCGACGGCGGCGGCGGAGACCAGAGCGCCGAGTCCGCGCTTCCGTGCGGATGTCTTAGTGGCAACCCAGTACAGCCCTGCGGAGTCCTCGTGCCGGAGCGCCAAGGCGCACGCGGCCGGTTCCCGCTCAAGGTAGGCGACGAACGCATGGACGTGCGGGTCGAGCAGAACCCCGTGCGACGCGAAGTGCATCACCGCCTTCGGGTCCTGCTCCGCCTCGATGCGGAGCGCGCGGTGCACCTCGGCGAAGGCGTCCGCCTCCTCCGGATCGCGGACCTCCGCGAGTTCGACCTCCGGGCCGGGCGTCGGGACGGCCGGTGCGGAGGTGATCCCCATGTCCTCCAGCTCGATACCGTGGTTCATACCGGCGGCCTGGGCGGCGGCTATGAGGTCTGCGTCGCCGTCGACCGAGGCCCATACGTTCAGCGGCTGGCCGTGCTCGGCGCCGAAGGACCGGACCGCCGCGATCGCCTTCTCCGCCGGTACCGCGCGATCGAACCGCCGTGCGGAGCTGTAGAACAGCGACCGCAGGAAGGGACGCACTGACGCCACCATCAGCATCCCCGCGTCTTCGCCGACGACGGTGCCGTCCTCGTGGTCGGCGAACAGCCGCGCGGCGGCCAGGGTGGTCCGGTCGCTCTGGTCCAGGAAAGTCATACCGCGCATCTTCCCCAGATTCCGCAGGAGTGTGCGCGGGATAAACGACCCACTCTTGGAGAGCCCTGCGTAGCGCCTCTACGTAGTGACCTCTACGCGGCGATCCGCTTATGTGGACGAGCTGGGTACCGGCGCAGGCAGGATTGCAGGGATCGCCAGGGCGTGCGGTCCGTCCACCGGATCGAGTTCGTAGAGCATGCGTCGTACCTCGTCGAGCAGCGAGCCGTGTACGGACCACTTCTCTACGGCGAACGCTCCTATGGGGAGCATGTCCTCTATGGCCGAGAGCTGATGGTCCGCGGCGGCCGTGATGATGACCTTCAGTTCCTCCAGCACCTGGCGGCTGTCCCGGTCCGGGATCTGTAGCCGGCCGAAGCGGTTCAGGGCGCGGCCGACGTCCAGCAGGAGTATCGCCAGGGCCTCCGGGACCTCGGTGGTGGCCGGCAGCCCCCGGGCGCCGTTGGCCAGGTCGGACAGGCCCCGCAGCAGGCTGTTGAGTTGCGAGGAGACGTGACTGAGGCAGATCGCCGCCTGGTCGACGCGGTTGACCTCCGGTTCCAGGGCCGAGCGCCGGGGGTGGTAGCGGACGGCCTCCTCGGCCTGGTCGGCGATGTCCTCGGCGTCGGCGCTGTCGCCGCGCAGCGCGCGCGAGCGCTCCAGCCACTTCTTCGCGTCTGCCGCGGACCACTCTCTACTGAGCGCTTTGGAGACGTCTCTACAGAGCTGCGCCAGATCGTCAGCCAGGTCGGCTAGGTCCTTGGCCGCGGTGTCGCTGTACGTCGGCGGCGCGACCAGTGCGTTCGCCACGACGCCGACCGCGGCGCCCACCAGCGTGTCCCAGATGCGCTCGACGCCGTAGCCCCGGCCCAGGCTGTAGACCAGCAGCGAGGTGGTCGCGACCTGGTTGACCTGGGTCCCCAGGCGCAGGGTCCGGCCGATTATCAACGCGACGATCACCAGGGCCGAGAGCGTGACCCAGGTCAGGTCCACGAACCGGCCGAGCGCCAGGGCGGCGAAGACGCCCAGCAGTACTGCCGCGACCTGCTGGAGGCCGCGCCGGAAGGTCTGGTAGATGGTGACCTGCATGGTGATCAGGACGGCCACCGGCGCCAGGACCGCGTGGAACTGCGGATGACCGTGATAGATCACACGCTTGGCGATCTCCCAGGCGACCGCGCAGGCCAGGGCGGTCTTGAGCGTTTGTATGAACGCGTCACGCTCGCGGTTGAACCAGTGCCGCACGCCGTGCAGCCGGAAAGCCCGCACCGAGTGCTCGATCCCGGAGCGCAGCGTGGTGTGGCCACGGCCGAGCAACTCCCTGGTGAACTCGCTGATGGAGTCCGTGGAGCCTGGCATGGGGCGATTGTGGCAGAAGTACAGATCTTTGCAGAACGACCGCGATGATGACCGTGAAGCTCACATCGGGATACGCTGAGGCCGCCATCATTTTGATACGACTGGTACCCCCAGCGGACTGGATCGTTGACAGATAGAGAGCCCATGGATTCCGCAGAGTCCCGCCTGGCCGTAGGCGTGGTCGGTACCGGCCGCGTCGGCTCGGCCCTCGGCGCCGCCCTGCAGCGTGCCGGCCACCGCGTGGTCGCCGCTTCCGGCGTGTCCGAGCAGTCGGTGCGCCGCGCCGACAAACTCCTGCCCGGTGTGCCCCTGCTGCCGCCGCAGGAGGTGCTGGCCGGTGCCGACCTCGCCTTGCTCACCGTCCCTGACGACGCGCTGCCCAGCCTGGTCGAGGGCCTGGTGGCGACGGGCTCGATCAAGCCGGGCACGATACTGGCCCACACCTCCGGCCGCTTCGGCTTCACGGTCCTGGACCCGGCAACCCGCGCCGGCGCCCTGCCGCTGGCCCTGCACCCGGCCATGACCTTCACCGGCACCGAGGTGGACGTGGCGCGGCTGTCCGGCTGCTCCTTCGGGGTGACCGCCCCGGACCCGCTCCGCCCGATCGCCGAGGCCCTGGTGGTGGAGATGGGCGGCGAGCCGGAGTGGATCGAGGAGACGGCGCGGCCGCTGTACCACGCGGCCCTCGCGTACGGCTCGAACTACCTGGTCACCCTGGTCGCCCAGGCCGAGGACCTGCTTGTCGCAGCCGGGGTCCGGGAGCCGGGCCGCATGCTCGGCCCGCTGCTCGGCGCCGCGCTGGACAACGCGCTGCGCTCCGGCGACCTGGCGCTGACCGGGCCGGTGGTGCGCGGGGACGCCGGGACCGTCGCGGCCCACCTGGAGGTGCTGGCCGAGCGCGATCCGCAGGCCGCCCGGGGGTACCGCGCTCTGGGACGTCTTACCGCGGACCGCGCCATGGCCTCCGGGATGCTCTCCGCCGAGAAAGCCGAATCCCTGCTCGGAGTGCTGAACAAGGAGTCAGACGCATGACCGCGCTCGTCCACACCCGCGCCGGATTGCAGCCGTTTCTGGATGGCTTCGCCAATGGGAAGCGCGGAGTCGCCATGACTATGGGGGCTCTCCATGAGGGGCACCTGGAGCTTCTGAAGAAGGCCCGCCACGACTGCGACCTGGTCGTCGCGACCATCTTCGTGAACCCGCTCCAGTTCGGCCCGAACGAGGACTTCGACCGGTATCCGCGCACTCTCGACGACGACCTCAAGCTCTGCGCAGAGGCCGGAGTGGACGTCGTCTATGCGCCGGCCGTGGAGGAGGTCTACCCCGGCGGGCAGCCGATCGTGAAGGTCACCCCGGGGCCGATGGGAGAGGTGCTGGAGGGCGCGTTCCGTCCCGGCTTCTTCACCGGCGTCCTGACCATCGTGAACAAGCTGCTCAACCTGACGGACCCGCACATGGCGTTCTTCGGGCAGAAGGATGCCCAGCAGCTCGCCCTGGTGCGCCGCATGGTGCTGGACCTGAACATGCCGGTGGAGATCGTCGGCGTTCCCACGGTCCGCGACGAGGACGGCCTCGCCAAGTCCAGCCGGAACCGCTACCTCAGCCCTGAGGAGCGCACTACAGCGCTCACTCTGTCGCGCGCACTGTTCGCCGGACAGGAGAAGACCACAGACGGCGCCGACGCGGTGCGGGAAGCGGCGAGCGCCGTCCTGGAACCCGCCGCGCAGGCCGGCCGGATCGATGTGGACTACCTCGCACTGGTTGACCCGCGGGACTTCTCCGAAGTCTCTCCGACGTTCTCTGGAGAGGCCGTGCTCGCTCTGGCGGCCCGCGTCGGAACGACCCGCCTCATCGACAACCTCCCCCTCATTCTCACCAGCCCCGGAGCGCGCTGATGTACCGCACGATGCTCAAGTCCAAGATCCACCGGGCCACGGTCACCCAGGCCGACCTGCACTACGTGGGCTCGGTCACGATCGACGAGGACCTGATGGACGCCGCCGACCTGCTGTCCGGCGAGCAGGTCGCGATCGTCGACATCGACAACGGCGCGCGCCTTGAGACCTATGTCATACCCGGGCAGCGGGGCACCGGCGTGATCGGCATCAACGGTGCCGCGGCTCGCCTGGTGCACCCCGGGGACCTGGTCATCCTGATCTCCTACATGCAGGTGGACGACGCGGAGGCGCGTAGTCTTCAGCCGAAGGTGGTGCACGTCGACACCGAGAACCGGATCGTCGCCCTCGGGGCCGATCCGGCCGAGCCGGTGCCGGGTTCACAGGTATTGAGCCGGGGCGACGTGACCGCGAACTGACGGGGTACCGGTCTACCACCGGTACGTGAGGGGCGATGAGGATGGTCCAGCGGCTGAGGGCACCCCGACCGGGGTGGCGGGCGTACGCGGACACGGTCGTGGTGGGCTCCGGCGTGGCCGGCATCACGGCGGCGCTGGCGGCGCGCCAGGCCGGCAGCGTGCTGCTGGTGACGAAGGCGCGCCTGCAGGACGGGTCGACCCGCTGGGCGCAGGGCGGCATCGCCGCGGCGCTCGGCGTCGGGGACAGTCCGGAGGCGCATCTGCAGGACACGCTGGTGGCCGGCGCGGGAGTCTGCGACGAGGACGCCGTGCGGGTGCTGGTGACCGAGGGTCCGGCGGCGGTGCGGCGGCTGATCGCGCTCGGCGCCGAGTTCGACAAGACCGCGGACGGCGCCATCGCGCTCGGCCGCGAGGGCGGGCATCTGGCCGACCGCATCGCGCACGCCGGCGGCGACGCCACCGGCAAGGAGGTCTCCCGCGCGCTGATCGCGGCGCTGGAGCACACCATCGGCGAGATCGAGGTCATCGACCACGCGCTTGTTCTGGACCTGCTCAAGGACGAGCACGGCGGCGCCGCGGGCGTCACCTTGCACGTGATGGGCGAGGGCGCGCGCGACGGCGTGGGCGCGGTGCACGCCAAGGCCGTGGTGCTGGCCACCGGCGGCATGGGGCAGGTCTTCGACGCGACGACGAACCCTTCCGTGGCTACCGGGGACGGCGTCGCTATGGCGCTGCGCGCCGGCGCGGAGGTCGCGGACCTGGAGTTCGTGCAGTTCCACCCGACGGTGATGTGGCTGGGCGGCGCGGCGCGCGGCCAGCAGCCGCTGATCTCCGAGGCGGTCCGCGGCGAGGGCGCGCACCTGGTGGACGGCAGCGGGGTCCGCTTCATGGTCGGGCAGCATCCGCTGGCCGAACTGGCGCCGCGCGACGTGGTCGCCAAGGGCATCATGCGGCGTATGGCCGAGACCGGGGAGCCGCACATGTGGCTCGACGCGCGCACCGGTGTCGCGGAGTTCTCCGACGAGTACTGGCGTACGCGGTTCCCCACCATCCGCGAGTCCTGCCTCAAGCACGGGATCGACCCGGCCAAGGATCTGATTCCGGTGGCGCCTGCGGAGCATTACGCGTCCGGAGGCGTGCGGACGGATATATGGGGACGTACTTCCATCCCGCGCTTGTACGCGTGTGGAGAGGCCGCCTGTACCGGAGTGCACGGAGCGAACCGGCTGGCGTCCAACTCTTTGTTGGAAGGACTGGTCTTCGCAGAACGCATAGGTGCGGATCTCGGTAAGAGTCTGCCGTGGACGGAGACGCCGGTTCCTGTAGAGGCTCCTGAGGACGTGGAAGACGTTCTGCTGGAGCCGTCGGTGATGGCCGAGGTGCAGCACACCATGACCGCCGGCGCGAGCGTCCTGCGCAGTGCGCAGTCGCTGGACCGTACCGCCGAGGAACTGGAGCGGCTGGCCGGGCACGCCGCCGAGGCCCCGCACCTGGAGGCGTGGGAGGCGACGAACCTGCACCTGCTCGCCAGCGCGCTGGTGAAGGGTGCGTCTTTGCGCAACGAGACCCGCGGGTCGCACTGGCGCGAGGACTTCCCGGACAGCGCGGACCGCTGGCTGGTGCGGCTGGCGACGCGTTTGGATCCCGGGACCGGGAAGCTGGTCACTGAGAAGCAGCCGCTGCGCAGTGCAGAGATGGATGGAGTGAAGCCCTGATGAGCTCGTTGTCCCCGGACGTCGCCAAGGCGCTGATCGATGGTGGGCTGGACCCGGAGTACGTGGCTTCGGTGATCATGATGGCCCTGGACGAGGACCTGGCCGACGGTCCGGATGTCACGACCGAGGCCACGGTGCCCGCCGAGGCAACGGACACTACGGACTTCGCCGCGCGCCAGGCCGGCGTCGCCGCGGGCGTCCCGGTGGCCGCCGCGGTGTTCGACCTCGTGTCGCAGGGCACGGCGAAGATCCAGCAGGTGGTGAAGGACGGCGACCGGGTCGAGCCGGGCACCGTGCTGCTGACCGTCACCGGCTCCACGCGGGACCTGCTGACCGGGGAACGCACGGCGCTGAACCTTCTGTGCCACATGTCCGGGGTCGCCACGCAGACCCGTCTGTGGGTCGACGCGGTGGAGGGCACCGGCGCGAAGATCCGTGACACGCGCAAGACCACCCCCGGGCTGCGCGCTCTGGAGAAGTACGCGGTGCGGTGCGGCGGCGGGCTGAACCTCCGGATGTCGCTGTCCGACGGGGGCCTGGTGAAGGACAACCACGTGGTGGCCGCCGGCGGTGTCGTCGAGGCCTTCGAAGCGGTACGCAGGGCCCATCCGGAGCTGCCGATCGAGGTCGAGATCGACTCGCTGGAGCAGCTGCCCGGGGTGCTCGCGGCCGGCGCCGAGCTGATCCTGCTGGACAACTTCACGCCGGAGCGGATGCGCGCGGCGGTGCAGATCACCGGGCGCAACGAGCTGTACGGCCGGACCCGGCTGGAGGCGTCCGGCGGGCTGACGCTGGACCTGGCCCGCGCCGTCGCCGAGACCGGCGTCGACTACCTCTCGATCGGCGCGCTGACCCACTCGGCGCCGATCCTGGACATCGGCTCGGACTTCCGCGAAGAAGGGAAGTAGCTCTGTGCTTCTGACCATTGACGTCGGCAACACGCAGACCGTTTACGGGCTGTTCGAGGGCGAGGAGATCGTCGACCACTGGCGGGTGGCCACGGATCCGCGCCGGACGTCCGACGAGCTGGCGGTGATGACGCAGGGGCTGCTGAGCCAGCACCCGACGGCGGGCAAGCCCGGCGGCCTGACCGGGCTGTCGATCTGCTCCACGGTGCCCTCGGTGCTGCACGAGATGCGCGACATGAGCAAGCGGCACTATGGCGACGTCCCCACAGTGTTGGTGGAGCCCGGGGTGAAGACCGGCGTGCCGATCCTGGTCGACAACCCCAAGGAAGTCGGCGCGGACCGGATCATGAACGCTCTGGCCGCGCACTACCTCTACGACGGCCCGGTGATCGTGGTCGACTTCGGGACGGCGACGTCCTTCGACGCGGTCTCGGCCAAGGGCGAGTTCCTCGGCGGCGCGATAGCACCCGGGATCGAGATATCGGTCGAGGCGCTGGGGATGCGCGGGGCGCAGCTGCGGAAGATCGAGCTGACCAAGCCGCGGAGCATCATCGGGAAGAACACCGTCGAGTGCATGCAGTCCGGGATCCTCTATGGGTTCGCGGGGCAGGTCGACGGAGTGGTGCACCGGATGGCCGAGGAGATGGCCGAGGACCCGGACGACGTGACGGTGGTCGCCACCGGCGGGCTGGCGTCGCTGGTGCTGGACGAGTCCGAGGTCGTGGACGTGCACGAGCCGTGGCTGACGCTGGTCGGGCTGCGGTTGGTCTATGAGCGGAACAGCGGGAGCTGATTCTTCAAGAGGGCGCGCGGGACGGCAGGACAGCAGGACAGCAGGACAGCAGGACAGCGGGACAGCGGGACGGCGGTCGACCGAAAACGGTTCGGCCGCTGTCCCCGTCACGCCGACTGCCCCGCCGCAAAGACCGGCCGCGAAGACCCGCCGCAAGGACCGGCCGCGAAGACCCGCCGCAAGGACCGGCCGCAAGGACCGGCCGCAAAGACCGGCCGCAAAGACCCGCCGCAAGGACCGCCGGTGATGCCCAGCCCGCCACGTGGTATTCGGTTGCGACCGGGTGAACCGGGCCAAGTAGCCTTGACCCATGACCGAAACCACCCCGCCTCCGGCGCAGCCCGAGTCCGACCTTCCCGAGCAGATCCGCATCCGCCGGGAGAAGCTGGACAAACTGCGCGAGCGCGGCGTGGACCCGTATCCGGTCGGGTATCCGCGGACCGCGACCATCGGGGAGCTGCGGGCGGAGTACGGCGATCTGGAGGCGGACACCGCCACCGGGCAGCGGGCCGGGATCGCCGGGCGTGTCGTCCTGTCGCGGACCGGGGGCAAGCTCTGCTTCGCCACGCTGCGGGAGGGCGAGTTCGAGATCCAGGCGATGTTCTCGCTGGACCGGCTCGGGGCCGAGTCGCTGGAGGAGTGGAAGGGCGACGTCGACCTCGGGGACCTGGTCGGGGTCACCGGTGAGATCATCACCTCGCGGCGGGGTGAGCTCTCCATCATGGTCGAGAGCTGGGCCATCACCTCGAAGTGCCTGCGGCCCCTGCCGGACAAGCACAAGGGGCTCACCGACCCCGAGGCGCGGGTGCGGCAGCGCTACGTCGACCTGATCGTGAACCCCGAGGCGCGGCGGATGCTGTTCACGCGCTCGGACCTGGTGCGCTCGGTGCGCTCCAGCCTCGCGGCGCGCGGGTACACCGAGGTCGAGACGCCGATGCTGCAGCCGATCCACGGCGGCGCCAACGCCCGGCCCTTCGAGACGCACATCAACGCCTACGACATGAAGCTCTACCTGCGCATCGCGCCGGAGCTCTACCTCAAGCGGCTGCTGGTCGGCGGGGTGGAGAAGGTCTTCGAGATCAACCGGAACTTCCGGAACGAGGGTGCGGACTCCACGCACAGCCCCGAGTTCACCATGCTGGAGGCCTACGAGGTCTACGGCGACTACGACGTCATGCAGAAGCTGACGCAGTCGGTGATCCAGGAGGGCGCCGAGGCGATCTTCGGGTCGCAGGTGGCCCGGCGGACGAACGCCGAGGGCGAGGTCGAGGAGTTCGACATCAGCGGCGACTGGAAGTCCGTCACGGTCAACGACGCGATCTCCGCGGCGCTCGGCGAGGAGATCTCGGCCGACACCGAGATCGGCGCGCTGAAGAAGCTCTGCGACACTGCGGGCATCCCCTACGCGCCGGGCTGGACGCGCGGCCAGGTCGTGCTGGAGATGTACGAGTACCTGGTCGAGGACAAGACCGTGCTGCCGACGTTCTACCGGGACTTCCCGAAGGACGTCTCGCCGCTGACCCGGGCGCACCGCCAGGACCCGCGCCTGGCCGAGCGCTGGGACCTGGTCGGCTGGGGCGCGGAGATCGGCACCGGCTACTCCGAGCTGATCGACCCGGTCGACCAGCGCGAGCGCTTCACCGAGCAGTCGCTGCTGGCCGCCGGCGGCGACCCGGACGCGATGCAGCTGGACGAGGACTTCCTGCGCGCGCTGGAGTACGCCATGCCGCCGGCCGGCGGCATCGGGGCGGGTATCGACCGGATTCTGATGGCGCTCACCGGGCGCCTGATTCGGGAGACCATCCTGTTCCCGTTCGTGAAGCCGGCGTAGGTAGTCTGACGGCACCGACAAACACCTCGTTCAGCCGAGGGGGAAGCGACACGATGATGGGCAATCTGGGCCTTTACGTTCCGTCTTTTGTAGTGGCGGTGGCGTTCATCTACGTCATCAGGCTCATCGTCGTGTCGCAGAACCCGCAGAAGCGTGCCGAGGCGCGGGCTCGTGAGCTGGAAGCCGAGCGGAATGATCCTCGCTTTGGTTCGAACAGCCATTAAATACAGCGCCGCGCAGCGGCCCCTCAACGGGCGGTGGTGGGAGACGGGTGGGGGGGACTAGGTCTGACGCTGCTTAGCGTCCTGTTAATGTCGTGCGCGTGACGGAAGCTCTGGCTGTGGACGGCGAAAACCTCAACGACGATCTGCTGGCCGGCCGCGGACAGGCGCTGGCTTTGGTCCGGCAGGGGTTCGCGGCAGTCAGTGCCCGGCCCGAAGTTTTTACCAATTCTTTGTACGAGGACTTCTTCACCTCCAACCCGCGATACCGGAAGTACTTCGCGGCCGGGGACGAGGCGCGGCGGGACGAGCGGACGCTGGAGGCTGCGACGCGGGTCCTGGCCGGCCTCGACCGGCCCGGCGCGCTGCTGCCGCTGCTGCGCAGGCTGGCTCTGGAATACCGCAAGTACGGGGTCCGCGAGCCGCACTACCGTGCCTTCGCCGGGTCTGTGATGACCGCTCTGGAGCGCACCATAGGCGAGGCCTGGACCTACGAGGCCGCGGTCGCGTGGGTCGACGAGCTGACCATGGTGGCCTCGGCGATGCTCGGCATCGCCGCCGAGGCCGACGCGCAGGGGCCGGCCTACTGGGAGGCCGAGGTCGTCGCGGTCGACCGGATGGGGGAGGACGTTGTCCGGCTGCGGGTCCGTACCGCGTTCCCGTACCCCTACCAGGCCGGACAGTACGCCGCGATCGAGCTCGGCCGGCTGCCGTGGGTCTGGCGGGACTTCTCCTTCGCCGCCGCGCCGCAGGCCGGCTCGGTAGGCTCGACCGGCTCGGCCGACTCAGCGGACCCGGAGCACTCGGTGCTGGAGTTCCACGTCCAGCGCACGGCGGACGGCCGCCTGAGCAACGTCGTCCACGACGAGCTGGAGCTCGGCGACCGCATCCGGATCGCCGCTCCGGCCGGTGACCTGGCCTTTCCGGCCGGTGCCTCGCGGCTGATCGCGGTCGGGCACGGTACCGGGCTGGCACCCATCGCGGCGCTGCTGGAGGACGCCGCCGCGGCCGGGGACGACCGGCCGGTGCACGTCGTGGTGGGGAACTCGCTGAACGCCGCGAAGCCGGCCAAGAAGACCGCAGCGGCGAAGAAGGCCGCAAAAACCGCAGGTAAGGCCGCTCCGGCCTCGGCGGCGGCCAAGAAGGCCCAGCAGTCGGCGAAGGCCGCCGCGGCGCCTGAGAGCGCCGACGGAGCTGATCAGGAGCACTACCTCACCGATCACCTGGCCGAGCTGGCCGCCGCGCACGGCAACGCCACGGTGGTCTTCCTCGGCGCCGCCGAGGAATTGCCTCACCATCTGGACGAGTACGTCAAGCGCCTGGCCGACGGCGGGACACTGTCCGGGTGGGGCGGCGTGGCCGTCGGCTCGACCGGCACGGTCCAGGCCTGCCTCGGCGTCCTGGCCGCCGCCGGGGCCGATCCCGCCGACGTGAGAAGCGATCTTTTCGGATGACATCCTCCCCGTCCGCCGCCGATATCACCGTGCGGCGGGCCCGCACCGACGATGTCGGGGCGATCCGTGAACTCCTGGGCCGTTACAAAGGCATCCTCCTGGACAAGCCGGACGTCACGCTTTTCGAGGACATCCAGGAGTTCTGGGTGGCCGAACACGACGGCGACGGCCGGGTGGTCGGATGCGGCGCCTTGCACGTCATCTGGCTGGATCTCGCGGAAGTGCGCACGCTGGCGGTGGACCCGGAATGCCGGGGTATGGGAGTCGGCGCGCGAATCCTTGACAAACTAGTCCGTACCGCCGCGCGCATCGGCGTTCGCCGGCTGTTCTGCCTGACGTTCGAAGTGGACTTCTTCGCCGCGCACGGATTCTCCGAGATCAGCGGCGTCCCGGTCCCGCCGCAGATCGAAGCCGAACTGTCGAAGTCCCCGGACGGCGGGGTCGCGGAGTTCCTCGACTTGGAGCAGGTCAAACCCAACACTCTGGGCAATACGCGCATGCTGCGGATCTTGTAGGACCCGTCCGGCGGCTCCGGCATGGGATTTGATTTCATCACCGGAATGCGCTTTGCTGACTGGAGGTATATCCCAGAACTGGAGAAAGGCGGGCCGCCCGATGGCCAAGCGCACCATTGAGGTGTTCCACGACGACCTCGACGGCTCCGAGGGTGCGAGCACTGTGAAGTTCGGCCTCGACGGGAAGTCCTACGAGATCGACCTGTCCGAGGCGCATGAGAAGGAATTGCGCAAGGCGCTCGAGAAGTACGTCGGTGCTGCGACGCAGGTGACGGCCTCTTCCGCCGCTGCATCCGGGCGCCGGAAGTACGGCACGGGCCCCACGCGCCGCGACACGAAGCACATCCGTGAATGGCTGCGGAACGTCGAGGGCGTGGAAATCAGCGACCGCGGTCGCATTCCCACCGACCTGATGAATCGCTACAACGCCGCTCACTAATTACGCCACGGCGCGGTCGGGCTCCCGTCCCCGGCCGACGTCGCGGCGGGTGGGCCCCGCTCAGCGCGCGGCGGCCACCGCCAGCCGGTGGCAGGCCGCGGCGAGGGTGGCCAGCAGGGCGATCAGCTCCGGGGCTTCGGGCAACCCCGGGGTCGGGTAGGAGTGGCGACGCGCCGTGCCGTCGGCTCGGGGCGCGTTGCCGGCCCGGAGCGCATCGTCGGAACCCTCAACGTCTTCAGCTTTCCCGACTTTCCCGGGCCGGAGCGCCGCGCTGTCGCCGTTCCGTACGGCGTCGGTGTCCTCGGCAGGGGCAGCGATCGCAGCAGCAGTGATGGCAGTGGCAGTGGCGGCAGTACCAGGGCCAGCGCCACCCGGACGCTGCATCGGGACCGTGGACGGGTGCAGCCAGCGGACCGGGGGATCGGTCAGCTGTTCGGCGGGCACCGCGGACAGGTCCAGCCGGACGCCGCCCCAGTCCAGCCATTCCAGCAGCTCGGGCAGGTCCTCGGCACCGCCGGCCGCGACGTAGAACAGCACCCGGCCGCCGGCGGACAGCGCGACCGGTCCCGGCGCCACCGCCGGCTGGCCGTATCCCAGCAGTCTGGCCAGCGCTTCGCGCCCCGCGGCTTCCGGTACGGAGACCACGTCCGGCATGTGGATCGACCTCCCCGTTCGCTCTTGGCGTACACCCTATTCGGGTCTGGAGCCCCGGTACCGGGAACACCACGTCAGAGGCGGCGAGTTGGACTAACGGAAGGCCCTGGGAGGTGCGACCGCCCCGTTGACAACGGGGAAGTCACCCCACCTGCCAGGGATGGCGGGACTAGCATCGGTTGCGAGCCCGCCTGCCGACCAGGAGGCGAGCTTCTGGTTTGGCACCGCACGGAACTAGCAACACACCAGGGCAAGCGCACGATCTGTACTGGACCAAAAACCGGTACTCGACCAGAAATCGGTACTGGCCAGCCAGTAGTACTTCGATCCATACGTCAGCCCGCGACGCTCCGGGGAGCGATGAGGAATGTTCGAACGGTTCACCGACCGCGCACGGCGCGTCGTCGTCTTGGCCCAAGAAGAGGCCAGGATGCTCAACCACAACTACATCGGGACCGAGCACATCCTCCTCGGCCTCATCCACGAGGGTGAGGGTGTGGCGGCCAAGGCTCTGGAGAGCCTCGGCATCTCGCTCGAAGCGGTCCGCCAGCAGGTGGAGGAGATCATCGGCCAGGGCCAGCAGGCCCCGTCCGGCCACATCCCCTTCACCCCGCGGGCCAAGAAGGTCCTGGAGCTGTCCCTGCGCGAGGCGCTGCAGCTGGGCCACAACTACATCGGGACCGAGCACATCCTGCTCGGCCTGATCCGCGAGGGTGAGGGTGTCGCGGCGCAGGTGCTGGTCAAGCTGGGCGCGGACCTGAACCGGGTGCGCCAGCAGGTGATCCAGCTGCTGTCCGGCTACTCCGGCGGCGGCAAGGAGGCCGCGGCGGCCGGCGGACCGGCCGAGGGCGCGCCGTCCACCTCCCTGGTGCTGGACCAGTTCGGCCGGAACCTGACCCAGGCCGCCCGCGAGGGCAAGCTCGACCCGGTGATCGGGCGCGAGAAGGAGATCGAGCGGGTCATGCAGGTGCTGTCCCGCCGCACCAAGAACAACCCGGTGCTGATCGGCGAGCCCGGCGTCGGCAAGACCGCCGTCGTGGAGGGCCTGGCCCAGGCGATCGTCAAGGGCGAGGTGCCCGAGACGCTCAAGGACAAGCACCTGTACACCCTGGACCTCGGCGCCCTGGTGGCCGGCTCGCGCTACCGCGGTGACTTCGAGGAGCGCCTGAAGAAGGTGCTCAAGGAGATCCGCACCCGCGGCGACATCGTCCTGTTCATCGACGAGCTGCACACCCTGGTCGGCGCGGGCGCGGCGGAGGGTGCCATCGACGCGGCCTCGATCCTGAAGCCCATGCTGGCCCGCGGCGAGCTGCAGACCATCGGCGCCACCACGCTCGACGAGTACCGCAAGTACGTCGAGAAGGACGCCGCCCTGGAGCGCCGCTTCCAGCCGATCCAGGTGGCCGAGCCCTCGGTGGCGCACACCATCGAGATCCTCAAGGGCCTGCGCGACCGCTACGAGGCGCACCACCGGGTGTCCATCACCGACGGCGCCCTGGTGGCCGCGGCCACGCTGGCCGAGCGCTACATCTCCGACCGCTTCCTGCCGGACAAGGCCATCGACCTGATCGACGAGGCCGGCTCCCGGATGCGCATCCGCCGGATGACCGCGCCGCCGGACCTGCGCGAGTTCGACGACAAGATCGCGAACGTGCGCAAGGAGAAGGAGTCCGCGATCGACGCGCAGGACTTCGAGAAGGCCGCGGCGCTGCGCGACCAGGAGAAGCAGCTCCAGAGCGCCAAGGCGCGCCGGGAGAAGGAGTGGAAGCAGGGCGACCTGGACGTCGTGGCCGAGGTCGACGAGGAGCTGATCGCCGAGGTCCTGGCCACCGCCACGGGCATCCCGGTCTTCAAGCTCACCGAGGAGGAGACCTCCCGCCTGCTGCGCATGGAGGACGAGCTGCACAAGCGCGTCATCGGCCAGAACGAGGCGATCAAGGGCCTGTCCAAGGCGATCCGGCGCACCCGTGCCGGGCTGAAGGACCCCAAGCGCCCCGGCGGCTCGTTCATCTTCGCCGGCCCGTCCGGCGTCGGTAAGACCGAGCTGGCCAAGGCTCTGGCGGAGTTCCTGTTCGGCGACGAGGACGCGCTGATCCAGCTGGACATGTCCGAGTTCTCCGAGAAGCACACCGTCTCGCGGCTGTTCGGCTCCCCGCCCGGATACGTCGGCTACGAGGAGGGCGGCCAGCTCACCGAGAAGGTGCGCCGCAAGCCGTTCTCGGTGGTGCTGTTCGACGAGGTCGAGAAGGCGCACCCGGACATCTTCAACTCGCTGCTGCAGATCCTGGAGGACGGCCGCCTGACCGACTCCCAGGGCCGGGTCGTGGACTTCAAGAACACGGTGATCATCATGACCACCAACCTCGGCACCCGGGACATCTCCAAGGGCTTCGGCCTGGGCTTCGCCGCCTCCGGCGACACCAAGGCGCCGTACGAGCGGATGAAGGCCAAGGTCAACGACGAGCTCAAGCAGCACTTCCGGCCGGAGTTCCTGAACCGCGTCGACGACACGGTGGTGTTCCCGCAGCTGAGCCAGGACGACATCGTCGCGATCGTGGACCTGATGATGAGCAAGGTGGACGGCCGCCTGAAGGACAAGGACATGGGCATCGTCCTGACCCGCAAGGCCAAGGAGCTCATCGCCACCCTCGGCTACGACCCGGTCCTGGGCGCCCGGCCGCTGCGCCGCGCGATCCAGCGGCACATCGAGGACCCGCTGTCGGAGAAGATCCTGTTCGGCGAGATCCGGGCCGGCCAGCTGATCACGGTGGACGAGAACACCGAGACCGGCGCGGTCGAGTCCGACCAGCGGTTCACCTTCAAGTCGGGCCCGAAGGAGGACGTGCCGGAGGACGCCTCGGTGCTGGAGTCCGGGACGCTGCCGCCGGCGGCTCCGGAGGCCACGCCGTCGGCCAGCGCCTGATCGCCTGATCGACTGGTTGTCTGATCGACTGGTTGTCTGATCTGCCGCCGGATCCGCTGACGCGGATCGGTTGATCTGCCAGACGGCACAACGGCCGCTTATCCCGTTCGCGGGGTGGGCGGCCGTTGCCGTGTCCGGTGCGTGCGTAGTGCGAGGTGCGTCCGGGCTAGGAGCGCGGGGCCCGCGCCGGCTGCGCGCAGGGCGTGCAGGCGGTGGCGCGGATCCTGCCGCTGTAGGGAAAGGCCGACGGCCGCCCACCCCGTACGTGGGTCGGCGGCCGTCGGCGTGTCCAGTGTCCTGACCACGGGCCCGTTCCGGAGTGACGTCTGCTCCGGCTGGGGGCGTCCCCGTGGTTGCGCTGCTGGACTCATTGCGGGTGGAACCGGCGGCCGACGCTCACGGCCGCCGTGGGGTCGCGCGGGTCAGGCCGCCGACGCGGGGGAATCCGCCGGGGGCGCGGGGATTTCCGTCGAGGACGGCGTGCTGTCCTCGTCCGACGGCGTGGCCATGGTGTCGGAGCCGGAGGGAGC